>JBHJOQ010000149.1:0-26133 GCA_050329555.1 Acidimicrobiia bacterium
TGGCAATGCTCGCGGCCAGCCCGGGTGAGGTAGTCCCCGAACTCGAGGCACAGGGGTTCTACATCGAATCGGGCTCCAATGCGTCGTCCGGGGTGGTCGGCGACGCGGTGGCGGAAGCCGGCTTCTCCGGAGAGCGGCTCTACGTCGTGGTGTTGAGCGAGGAGCCGGCGAGCGGAGCCACTTTCTTCGCCGATGCCGTCCTCGACGACCTCGGTTCCGGGACCGTGCTCACGGTGGCACCGGAGACCGTGGGGTACGCCTCTGATGGCAATTCATGGACCGCCGAACAGCTGAAAGAAGCGGTCAATGACTCTCTCAATGGCACCTCAGACAACGATGTGGTCGTCCGATTCGTCGAATCGCTCACGGGCGCAGCCGTGGGCGGTGGCGGAAGCGGGTCGGGGGGTGGCTCGGGTGGCTCGAGCGGAATCATCTGGCTCTTGGTCTTCGTGGTGGGCCTGGCGGCACTGTTCTTCTTCTTGCGGAGCCGGAGCCAGAGGACATCCGCCACGGCCCGTTCCGGGCGTCTCGGCGAGTTCCGGGCCGTGGCTCAGGAGAAGCTGAACGCAGTCGCCAACGACATCCTGGAAATGGAAACCGAAGTCACGATGTCGGAGAACCCCGAGGTACAACAGCATTACAAGAGCGCCTCGGCGAAGTACGCAGAGGTCGTCGACAAGGTGGGGACAGTTACCGATCCCGAAGAGCTGCTCGACCTCGCCTATCAACTAGACATCGCCATCTGGGAGCTAGACGTGGCCGAGGCCTACCTCGACGGCAAGTCACCGCCGAAGAAGCCGGAACCGCCGAAGCTGGAGACCTCGCAGCCGCAGGCAGGTAGGAAGTCCGGCTCGGTCATCAACACCCCGCCACCTCCCGCTTATGATCGCAGGCCACAGCGGCAAAGCTCCCCCTCCGGGCCTGATTTGGGCAGCATCCTCCTCGCCCTGCTCGCCGCCCGGGGAATGGGTGGTGGCGGGAACTACTCGGGACGGTGGACCGGTGGAGGCGGAGACAGCTCCGGCAGAGGCAGCTTCGGTGGGGGCCCGAGGATGGGCGGTGGCGGCGGTGGTGGACGCATTCGCGGTGGGGGCAGACGGGGCGGATAGCGGTTGTTACTGCGGAGGATGTCCGTGGCCGGCTCAGCGCCGCAAGGAACGCCTAGACTCCGACTACCCGTTCTCACAAGGAGAGAAAATGCTGAAGAAATGGTGGGAGTACATCAAGTCGTGGTTCAAGACAACCTCGGAAAAGGCGATGGACCCCGAAGTTGAGATCCGGATGGCAATCGACAACGCCAGGAAGAAGGATCAGGATTTGAGGAATCAGGCGGCGAAGGTCATCGCCCACAAGACCCAGCTCGAGAGCAAGATCGAGCGCACTGCTGAAGATGTCGGCGAGGCACGTGAGATGGCGAAACAAGCACTGCTCAAGGCCGAGGAATCCAAGACCTCAGGCGACCAGACAGGGGTGACCAAGTGGACCCAGGCCGCCCAGTCGCTGGCGATGAAGCTTCAGGCTGCGGAGAACAACCTGGCGTCGCTCAAGACCCAGTTCGAGTCGTCGATCAGCCAGGCAGACCAGGCCAAAGCCGCGGTCCAATCCAACGCAATGAAGCTGCAGGAGCTCTCGGCGAAACAGATGGAGCTCGTCGGTTCGCTGGAGCAGGCAAAGATGCAGGAAACGGTCAACGAAGCCGTATCGTCGATCTCGTCGGCTGTCGACGATTCGGTTCCGAGCCTCGATGAGGTCGAGAACAAGATCGAGCAGCGCAAGGCCGAGGCTATGGCCAAAGCCGAGCTTCACGAGGTGACACCAGAGGGCGCGGAAGCCGAACTGCGCAAAGAGGTGGACATGGCGCAGGCCGACCAGAAGCTCAGTGAGCTGAAAGCCGAGCTGGGGATCTAAGAACTCTTGCAGTCGAAACCTCCCCTCATCGCCTGGGCGAGCCGAGGAGCAGGAGCGATCGGCCTGGTGACCGCTGTGCTCAACCTCGGCCTGATCATCGGCAGTGGCGACAGCGGGGTCCCGTTGGCGATCGGCCTGATAGTGGTTATGGGCGCATCCGGGCTTGCCGCCTGGTACGCGGACCGGATGACGCCGGCCACCGGCCGCAGGATGATGTGGGCTGTGTTCGTAGCCTTCTTCGTGCTCGGGGTTGTCAGTATCTTCACTGTGGGAGTTCTGTACCTGATGGCGGCGGTGCTGTCGATATTTTCCCTCTCCAGGTCGCAACCGGCGCGCGTCACCAGGGATGGGGTGTGATCGGTCACTGGCCCCGGAATTCAAGGTTTTCCGGGAAGATGCCGGACGTTTCCGGTGTTGTAATCACTGGAGCGACAAATCCCTCGCCGAGCAATATGCCAATACGGGGGTTCACAAAGTGACTTTTCTATGTCATAGTGGGAGACCCCGGAGATTTCCCCCCAACCAGCCGTACCCGTGGGATTGCGGGATGGAGGACTTGAACTAGATGGCCGCTACTGAAACGCGCAAGAACCAGACCGAGAAGCCCCGCCGCGTCCGGCTTCATTCGAAGTTGACCGATGATCGTGGGCGTCTCACCACAGACCTGGTCTCGCAATACCTCACCGCCATCGGCGAATACGATCTGCTCACTGCCGAACTCGAGGTGGAACTCGCCCAGAAGATCGAAGCGGGTGAAGAGGCCGCCGAGAAGCTCGAAGAGGGCAATTTCAGCGGCAAGCGCGAGGAGATGGAACTGCGGCGCGTCATGCGCAAAGGCGCCCAGGCCAAAGACGACTTCCTCACCGCCAACCTCCGGCTGGTTGTCGCCAACGCCCGACGCTATGCCAACACATCGGGCATCGACTTTCTCGACCTCATCCAGGAAGGCAACCTCGGGTTGATCCGCGCAGTTGAGAAGTTCGACTGGCGCAAAGGCTTCAAATTCTCCACATACGCCACCTGGTGGATTCGCCAGGCGATCACCCGCGCCATCGCCGACAAGTCGCGCACGGTGCGGATTCCGGTCCACCTCCACGACACACTGGCCGCGGTCCGTGCCGCCCAGGCGTCTCTCAAGGCAGAGCTGGGGCGCGACCCCCGACCCGAGGAGATCGCAGAAGAGGCCGGGGTCACAGCAGACAAGGTGGAGCTTGCCCTCAGCGTTGCCGACACGGTCTCGCTGGAGCAGCCCATTGGCGAGGACGGCGCCCAGCTCGGAGACTTTATTGAGGACGAGGACGCCGCCGACCCGGTGCAGATGACTGAGGAGATGGACGTTGCCAACTCGCTTCGTATCTCGATCGACCGCCTCCCCGAGCGAGAGGGCCGGATCCTCGCGCTGCGCTACGGTTTCTACGACGGCGCGCCCCGCACCCTCGAGGAGATCGGCGACGAGTTCAACCTCACCCGGGAGCGGATTCGCCAGCTCGAGAAGCTGGCCCTTTGTCGCCTCCGCCACCCCTCCTTCGGCATCCGCGAAGCCGACCTGGTCTAAGTCCTGAACCTCCAAGATCTGGTCAGCGGCGCCGCCCATCTCTGCGGTCCGGACACAACGCTCCGTGAGGCGGCGGCAGCGATGAACGCCGAAGACCATGGCTCACTCGCCGTTGTCGACGGCTTTGACCTGGTTGGTCTGATCACCGAACGCGATCTCGTCCGCGCCGCAGCTGCGGAGCTCGACTTCGCCACCACTCCGGTGAGCGAGCTCATGGGTGTCGAGCCGGACACCTTCGACCCCGACCTCGACGTCTGGGACGCGGCTGCCTGGATCGCCGAGTCGGGCTATCGACATCTCCCGGTCATTGACGACTCAGGGGAGCTCCTGGGTGTGGTCTCGATCAGAGACCTGCTCCGGGCGATGCTCGACACCGTCTGAGTCTCAGCCCTCGATTGGGATCCATACCGCCCTGACCTCGGCGATGCGGACGTCGTCGGCCTCCAGCCCTACCTCCACGGTCTCCACGTTGGCCGCCACGTCTTCGAAGCGAGCCGTGATTTCGGCGAACTCGTCCTCCAATTCGTATTCGAGGTCGGCAAGCGCCGCGTTCTTGTCCTCGAGGGCCTGAGCCGCCGTCGCCGTCCTCGCTTCGGCATTGCGGGTGGCGGTCCGTCGTGAGGCAGCCTTGCCCAGAGCCGTCGATGCCTTTCGACCCCCGAGAAGGCCGCCGAGGAGGTCGCCGACACCGGTCATCAGCTCCTCCTGTTTCTTGGCTTCGGCTTGAACGCCCAACTCCATGACCCGGCTTTCCGCTTTCGATATCTGGTCTTTGACCCTTTCGATCTTTGTCTTGTACTTGTCCTTGAGCTTTGCCATCTCGGCGTTGGCGGCGCCGGTCGCAGCCGACTCGCACCTGGTCACAAAGTCTTCCCTGGTCTCCCCGGGTCGGGAGTAGATGCCCAGCTCGGCGTTATGGAAGATCGCGATGGTCCGGTTGGCGACTAGGTGATTCTTGAGGTCGGACTCGAGGCCGCTCCAGTATGAGGCTGAACCGACATCGACTTGAGGGGGTTCGAAAGTCGCCGGCCCTGGTGGGGCGGGGAGGAAGTCCCGCTCGTCGTGGTCGACAGAGTGAACGGTTGCCTTGTCGAGGACCTTGCCCAACGGGTAGATCACCGCTTCGTAGGTCTCCGGGTGATTGAGCTCTGCGGCTCGCTCGTCGTACAGGAGCTGGACCACAGCCGCTGCCCCCAGTGCGTATCGGTGACCCGCGGACTTGGCCCCTAAAGCTTCAAGCCACGGGGACGCCGCGTCGGCAACCGAAACTGTCACCCGGTCGGCAATTGACGGCATAATTGCTGCCGGTTCGGATCCGGGAGGCGTCACCGGATCGGGAACCGTGACCGGCTCAAGAGTTGCCACCTCCGGTCTCGCTCCCTTCATCAGGCCCCTGACCTGGTCGCGGGTGAGCGGGCCGGCCAGATAGGACTGGGCCCACCTGGTGCCGAAGATCTCAGGCTGGGACCGTGAGGTGGAATGATGGATGAACTGGCGCTTGTCCAGTCCGGCAATCATGTTGTCCAGCTCTGCGGTGTCGACCCCTCCTGAGGCTGCATTGAGGCCGTCGAGAAGGCGGCCCTTGTCACGTTCGGTCTGGAGCCGGCCGATGAACCAGGTCCCGGCATTCGACAGCGCCTTGTAGTCGAGGTCGACCGGGTTCTGAGTGGAGAGAACCATGCCCACCCCATGGGCCCTGGCCTGTTTCAGGATGGTGAGGATCGCCTTCTTCGACGGTGGCTCCTTGACCGGCGGCACGAAACCAAAAACCTCGTCCATGTAGATGAGGGTGCGGAGGCTCGACGTCCCCGACTGTCCTCGGAACCATGTGATCACCCTACTGAGCAGGAGAGTCACGATGAATTGCCGCTCCGTCTCGGTGAGGTGGGCCAGGTAGACGACCGCCGCCTTGGTGGGGCCGTCTCCACCGAGCATTCGTTCGATATCGAGCGGGACGCCGTCGAGCCATGCGGAGAAACTCGGCGAGGCGAGCAACCCGTTCAGCTTCATGGCGAGGGCAATGCGGTCCTTCTCCGGGAAGAATTCGTCGACGTCGAAGACGCCGAGCGTTCGGAACGGAGGTTTAGGGATCTGGCCGATGAGGCCGGCGAGGTCGAGGTCGTCGCCCGCCGACCATGCCTGCTCGACGATCGTCGCCAGCAGGATATGCCGGGGATCGGATACCGGATCGGCCTCGATGTCGGCGATCAGCAACAGAGATGAGATCAGTCCTTCGATCTCATCTCGCGCCAGCTCGGCATCAGTTTCCCAGTCGATGTCGGGAGCAGCAAGTGATCCGAGGACATTGATGCCAACTCCTGCACCCGAGCCGGGCGTGTAGATGGTGATGTTGCTGCTCTCGTTGAGTTTGCGGAGACGCTCGCCGCCGATGCCCGCACCTTCCAGGCCGCCCCTCCACATCTCCGCCGTGCTGGCGGCCAGGTCGTCGGGTGTGACTTTGTCTCGCTCCGCCTCGGCCTCGTCGATCCAGGGTCGGAAGTCATCAGGCTTGAAATCGGGGAAGCTGAGCAACAGGTTCCCCATGTCGCCCTTGGGGTCGATGATGAGGCAAGGCACATCGTTGAGGAGTGCCTCCTCGACGAGGCCAATGCCGAGCCCGGTCTTGCCCGAGCCGGTCATCCCCACGATCACACCATGGGTGGTGAGATTCGAGCTGTCGAATAGAAGTGGGTTCGCGCTGGCATCCCCGTCGGAGGGGACGAGCGAGCCCAGGTAGTAGGTGCCTTTGTCGAGATCCATGAGTCAAAGTTAACTGGTGAAGCGTGTGGTCACAGCCTGACACGGTTTTATTCAGCGGTGTTTGGATGGGTGGAGTCGTATCATCGAGGCTGAAAACACCTTGACTTCGACCACAGTAGAAGTTGTCCGTTGCTCTCTCATGAACTCTGTCGAACTGACTCCCTGGTCCGTCCTGCGTGACGGTGTCCGCCTCATCGCGAGGTTTGTTCGAGGCCATCCTGTTGCATTCGCGATCGCGGTCACCGGGGCTGCGGTCTATGCCGGAGCGATTATCGCCAGCAGCCTTGTCATCGGATGGGTCACCGACACTGTTGTGATCCCCGTCCTCGATGCCGGCGAGCCCTACTCCGGCCTGCTGTTGCCTGCCGGCGTGCTTATCCTTGCGGTCGCCGTAATCAAAGCGGTGGGGATCATCACCCGTCGCACCGGTGCCGGTTATCTCCAGCTGCGCACCCGCCAGGACCTGCGCAACGAACTTCTCGACCACCAGCTGTCATTGAAGATGTCATGGTTCGACAAGCAGTCGATTGGTGATCTCCTGGCTGTCGCCGACGCTGACGTCGACCAGGGAACGGGCGTGCTCGGGCCGCTTCCATACGCCAGTGGAGTAATCCTCCTCCTCATCGGCTCGTTCGCCATGATCGTTGCCATCGACCCCTGGATCGGGCTGGGGGCGACGATCGGGCTTGGCGTCGTCATTGCAATCGACATCAGGGGAAGCTGGATCACCTATCGCATGTGGGAGGCCGTCCAGGAGGCAAGGGGCAGAGTCTCCTCGGTTGCCCACGAAAGCTTCGACGGAGCGCTCACCGTCAAGTCGCTGGGCCGGGAGGGCTACGTTTCGCAGCGCTTCGGGGTCGAGTCCGATGTGCTCCGGGACCGGTTGATCGAGGTCAACTCGACCTGGACCACCTATCAGACCGTCATCCGCGCTCTACCCCAGGCGATCAGCATCGCCCTCATCGTGGTGGGTGCGGTTCGGATCGATGCCGGATTGCTATCGCCGGGCGATCTCGTGACTGTCGCCTATCTGCTGGCTTTGCTCGCCTTCCCGGTGCAGCTGATCGGCTATGTTCTCTGGGACCTCGCCGGGTCACAGGCAGGATGGCACCGGATCGCCGACATCTTCGGGGCCAGGGACTTCATCTCATACGGTGATCTCGCCGCGTCACCCGCCGCTGGTGCCGCCTCGGTTTCCTCAGCGGGGGTCAACTTCGCCTACGACGGGTCGGCCAACGTATTCGAGGACCTCGACTTCGAACTGGAGCCCGGGGTCACCCTGGCGGTGGTCGGCCCCACCGCTTCGGGAAAGTCAACCTTCTGCCTCCTCCTGGCGCGGTTGTGGGACCCGGCGACCGGCGAGATCCACCTCGACGGACGGGCACTGAGCCGGTTTGCCGGGTCCCAACTGCCCCGTGAGGTCTCCTACGTGGCCCAGGACGCCTTCCTCTTCGACGACCACGTCGCCGGGAACATCACACTCGGCGGTGCCTTCAGCGAAGAGGAGATAAGGGAGGCAGCCACTCTCGCCGGCGCCGACGAATTCATCTCAGAACTGCCGGACGGCTACGAAACCATGCTGGGGGAAAGGGGCACCACTCTCTCCGGTGGGCAGCGGCAGCGAATCGCCCTGGCCCGCGCTCTGATCCGCAAGCCGCGCCTGCTGATCCTCGACGACGCGACCTCAGCGGTTGACCCCTCGGTGGAAGCGATGATCCTGAGAAGCCTCAAGAGTGCCGCCCTCCCCTCGACCATCATCGTCGTTGCCTACCGCCCCGCATCGATCCGCCTCGCCGACGAGGTGGTCTACGTCGACGAGAAGCGAATTCTGGGGCACGGGACCCACTCCGAGTTGCTCGCTTCGACGCCCGGCTATGCCCGGCTGGTGCAGGCCTACGAAGAAGACGCCCGACGTATGCAACCGGAGGCGTCATGAACGATGTCACCACCGGCCAGTTGATCCGGCGGGCGCTCGTAGAGGCACCGGCGTTGGCCACCGGCCTCAGATTGACGCTGCTCATGGCGATGGCTGGCCAGGCGATCACCATTGTCACCCCGATCGTTTTCCAGCAGATCATCGACGAGGAGATCCTCAACCCGGCAGGGATCGACTTCGGTGATGTCCTGACCCGGGCGAGCGTGGCTGTGTTTGCGCTCATCGCCGGGATCATCATCGGGCGGGCTGCCTTGCTCCGTCTGGTCAAGTCGTCTTCGATCGGTCTGTCCGACCTGAGGGTGATGACCTTCGACCATCTGCTTCGCCAGTCGGTCCTCCACGTCCAGGCCGAACGGAGGGGCAACCTTGTCTCCCGGGTCACGTCGGATGTGACCACTCTTCAGGAGTTCATGGAATGGGGCGGCGTGAGCCTGGTGGTGGCTTCGAGCCAGGTGCTGCTGGCCACGTCGGTCATGTTCTTCTACCAGTGGCGCCTCGCCCTGATCAGCCTGGCCGGTGTCTTCCTCTACCTCTTCCTGATGAGGTGGTTCCAGAGGATCCTCCGCAAGAATTACGACGGTGTCCGCATCGAAGTCGGGCGCTCGCTTGGCGTGTTGAGCGAGTCGATCTCGGCGATTCCGGTGGTCCGGGCCTACGGGGTGGAAGCCGAGACGCAGGAACGGGTGGCCGAAGCTCTCGAATCGCGGTTCCAACGTGAATTCCGCACCAACTGGTTCGGAAACTCGCTGTTCTCCTCAGCGGAGATCTTCGCCGGGACACTGACCGCGGCGGTCGTAGGCGGCGGTGTGGTGATCGGGGTGGCCGAAGGGATGACTGCAGGTGAGCTGATCGCCTTCTTCTTCCTGACGAATCTGTTGATCGAACCACTGCAGATCGTCGTCGAGACCCTCGAGTTCTCTCAGAGCGCAGCCTCCGGCCTGCGCCGGGTGATCGAAGTCCTCGACAGCGAGATCGAAATCCAGGATCCGGAAGACCCCGAGGACCTGCCTGCCAAAGGCCTCTCGGTGACCTTCGAAGACGTCAGGTTCGCCTACGAGACCGGTGGTGACGTCCTCCGGGATGTGGCGGTGACCATCGAGGACGGCTCGAGGGTGGCTGTGGTCGGCGAGACCGGTTCAGGGAAGACCACCTTCGCCAAGCTGCTGGCTCGTCTCCTCGACCCCAGCGAAGGTGTGATCCGGGTCGGTGGCGTGCCGCTGAACAACGTCCCGCTCGCCCAACTCCGGTCACGGGTTGCTTTTGTTCCCCAGGAGGGCTTCCTCTTCGATGACACCATCGCCAACAACGTGCGCTACGGCCGACCCCGGGCCAGCGACGCGGAGGTGTTCACCGCCTTCCACGAGCTCGACCTCGGTGACTGGCTCGCCGGCCTGCCCGCCGGGCTCGAGACCCAGGTCGGCGAGCGCGGCGGTGCGATGTCGGCGGGGGAGCGACAGCTGGTGGCGCTGGTCCGCGCCTGGATCGGCTCACCCGATCTCCTCGTCCTCGACGAGGCGACCTCGGCAGTCGACCCCTCTCTCGATGTGGCATTGCGTCATGCCATGGAGAGGCTCACCAAGGGAAGGACCTCGGTGACCATCGCCCACCGTCTCGCCACTGCTGAGAATGCCGACGACGTGCTGGTGTTCGAGCGTGGCTACCTGGTCGAACAGGGCCCGCACAAGCGGTTGCTGGAGCGTGGCGGTGTCTACGCCGACTTGTTCGCCGACTGGTCAGCCGGCACCAAGACGGTCTAGCTAGATCGCAGGTGGTGGAACGTAGCGGCCTTCGGTGTAGCGTCCGCTTTCGATATCGACTTCCCAGATCGAGCCCTTGGAGCAGTAGAAGCGGGAGTTGAGGGTGAGCCCGAGCCACATCAGGCGGGTCATCGTTGCCGGGATCACGTCTCCATGTGAGCAGAGGACGGCGTTGGCGCCGGCGAGGGTGTGGATAAGGTCGTAGGAGGCATCGACGTCGGGTCCTTCTGCCAGCGCCTCGGAGACCTCGATCTCGGCGCCGATCATCCTCGCCAGCGGCTCAACGGTTTGGATACACCGCTTGTACGGGCTGGTGACGATCCGCTCGATCTCCCGCTCCCGCAACGCTTCGGCGATGGCCTGCGCCTGCACCTTGCCCTTCTTGGTGAGGGGCCGCTCCCGGTCGTCGCCGTTGAACTTGTCCCGGTTGCCGGCTGCGCCGTGGCGAAGGAGGTGGATCGTGCCGGTCTCGGCGATCCGCTTCAGGTCGAAGTCAGTGATGAGGCTGCGCTCGTGGTCGTAGTCGAGCAGTTTGCGGGCAGCTTTTCGGCTGAGCCACTTGACCTTGTCGACCTCGTTGTTCTTCCTGAACCCGGGGCTGTTGGGGAGGGGGCGCATCGCAAACCACTCGACCTCTTTCATCCCCGATCCAACGCGGTGGCGGGTGGTGGTCAGGGGAGCCACGATCCGGCAGTGGAGCCCGGTCTCTTCGAGGATCTCCCTGACTGCGGTCTCGGCCGGGGTCTCACCATCGTCTGCTTTGCCTTTGGGGAACGACCAGTCGTCATATTGCGGGCGGTGGGCGACGAGGACCCGAAGGCTGCCCTCTTCGGATTTTTGCAGGATCACGCCACCGGCGGCTCTGACGGTTCTTGTCACCGGCGGCAGATTACCTGTCGGCGTACAGGAATGGTTAGCGGAAGAAGTTGGTGAGAGTCGGACGCCGTCCTTGCGGTGCTTCGGCCATGTGGTCGACTGCCGTCAGGTCGATGGTTACGGCGGCGCATGTCTGACACACTTGACGGGTGATCCCGCCGCCGATCGTCTGCACTTCACCGTAGTTGTGCTGGCCCTTCTTGCACGAGGAGATCTTGTGCCGCGGCCTGGCTTCCGGTCTGAGGTGGCTCATACCCGGTCAGATTAGAGTGCCGGGTGCCGCGTTCATGGTTTTCCACAGATCAATTGTCACTCGACGAAGTCACTAGCCACTCAGTGTGCGCGGCCTAATGGAATAGACCTGTTTTGCCGATAGACACGGCTCGTTCAATTAGGAGTGAAATGACTTGTAGATACTGTTCCAATCTGGTGCCCGATGGCGTCACCTCCTGCCCCCACTGTGGCCGCGAATTGGTCGCCGACCATCTCGAGTCGGAGATAATCGAGGTAGTCCAATCCGAGAAATCGGCAGTTCGCCCATGGATGGTCGGTCTCGGCGTCGGAATCCTGGTCCTGGTGGTTGGGGGAGTCTCCTTCGCCCTATTCCGAAATCCAGCCACCGGTGCCGCGTTCTCCGAGCGGATGCCGGCCGATGTCACCGCATACTTCACCCTCGACGTGGGTCAACTGGTCTCGGCCGAGTCGAAGGCGGTCATCGAGGAGTTCGGGGGACTCGTCGAACTCGCCACCGGAGAGGAGTTCGACGTCGACACCGCTTTCGACGATCTGCTCGCCGAGGTCGAGGCCGAACTGGGGCCCGATCTGGACTACAAGGAGGACATCGCCTCGTGGGCATCAGGCTCGATAGCCGTCGGTGTTCGGCTGACGGAGGACTACTTCGACCAGTCTGCTGTAGTTTGGGTCTCCGGCCGGGATGAGGCTGCGCTGGCTGCGTTCGTCGACAAGATGGAGCGAATCGCGGCCGAGGAAGGTGTTGCCACCTACCGTGTCGCCATCGGCGGCGTGGAGTTCATCTCGAGTGACATGTTGGATGGTGGGTTGGTCGCCCAGGTCGGGCCCGATCTTCTGATGGTCACCGACCGGTCGCTGGCGGAGGAAGTCCTTGCCCTAACTCCGGAGACCAGCTTGCGCAGCGCCCCCGGCTTTGTCGAGCGGATGAGTCTCGTCCCGCAGAATGCAATCGTCACATTCGCTTCCGACGCCTCGGCGGCCGGCAACTTCGGGCTTGGCTCGGTCACGGGTCTCCTCGGTTTTGCCCCGGGCATCGACGACGGAACCACTCAAGAAGCCCCCAACACCGGTTGGTCGGTGGGTTCCTTCGCCGTCGATAACGGGAACATCCGTTTCGATTCGATCTCCGGGATTGACCCCGTTGCTGCGTTCGAGCTCAGTGAAGACTCTCCGGCACTCGATGAGTTGCCCGGTGACGACGCCATCGTCTTCGTACGGCTCGCCGGAATCGGTCAGGGGCTGCAGGCGATCGCTGAAGTGCTGGGCCCGGATGTCGACGCCGAGCTCGAATCGGCGACGGGGCTGACAATGGAACAGGTCCTGGGCTTGGTCGAGGTCGATGCGGGGGTTGCGGTATGGCCGTCGTCAGAACCGGAGATCCCGGTCGGCGCCGGGTTCGTGGGTGTGGGCACCGGTGACGCCGGAGCTATTGTTGATCAGCTCAATCAGGTGATCCTGGAGAGTGGTGGGGTTTCTGCCACGGAAGTGCCGGGTGGCTATCTCTACGAGGACCTGGTCACCTTCGGCGCTCGGGGGCAATTCACCTTGATCTCGAGTGATCGCTCGTTGCTCCAGGCTTCCCCGGAGATCAGCGTCACCGAGAGCGAGTTGTATGCCAGAGCACGTGACCTGATCGGCAGTGGCTACATCCCCGCCTTCGGCGCCGACATTGACGCCATCCTGCGCCTGGTCGACGGATTCGTCGACGACCCGGAGATCCTCGAGGCGTTCGCATGCAACCCGATGCGTTTCGTGGCTGGAGGTTCCCGAACGGATGGCGACCTGTCGAGGACTGTTTCGATAATCGAGATCGAGGCCCCGGCAACCTGCGGGTAGCGGACGGTTGCACACCACACGGCCTGACACTCTGGAAGGTGGACTGAGAGAACTGGAGTGGTCGGGTCGCCGGTGGTGGGGGTCTGCCCCTAGGCGGTTCGTCGGAGCGGAGGCTCGATTGGTACGGGGTTGGCGAGGATCTCTTTGATGCTTTCGATTCCGGGGAATTGAGGATGGCGTTCGAACTCGGTCCCCCATTTGGTGATCCAGGTGACTTGCCCGTTGGGGTTGCCTTTGATCCGCCATCCTTCGTTGTGGACCAGCCGGTGGTGGAATCCGCAGAGGGTGATCAGGTTGCACAGGTCGGTGGGTCCACCGTCTGCCCAGTGTTCGAGGTGGTGGACCTGGAGCCATAGGGTCCGTCCGCAGCCGGGGAACCGACAGCCGCGATCTCTGGTGCGGACGATTCGGGCGAGCCAGGGTGGGATGGTGCGGGAGGTGCGGCCGATGCCGATGACTCCGTCGACGGGGTCTTCGACGACGAGTTGGATGCGGGCGTCGCAGGCGAGGCGCCACAACGTTTGATTGGTGATCGTGGTCCCTTCGGGGATGATGGTCCCATTGCCGAGCTTGGCCTGGGTGCCGCCCTCGACTCCGAGCAATGTGGGGATGTCGGTGTGGACCAGGAGAGTGGCACGGTCGTGGTCGGCGTCGGTGGCGAGGGTTTCTGAGCCCATCTGGACCAAAGCGTCGGCAAGCCGGACCCCGTATTCGAGGACGCTGCCGTCCTCTGGGTCGAGGTCGACCTGGCCTGCTTTGCGGGTCAGTGCGGTGATGAACGCGGCACCTTCTTCGTCGGGGAGTACCACGTTCATTTCGAAGATCGGCAGGTCTTCGTGGAACTGGTAGGTGAGATACCGGGTCTCTCGGGCTTTCGCTGCTTCCTTGTCGTCGACTTTGCGTGCGGTCGCTCTGATTTCGGAGGGTTTCAGCTCGGGTGTGGTTTCGGCCAGTTCGGCGTCGGTTTCGGCGGTGGCAATCGTGACCACCGCCCGCAGCTGGTCCCAGGAGAGACGGCCCGCTTCGAACGCCCGGCGGATGTTGGGGAGTTCGGGTAGGGCCTGGGTGATCTTGGCGAGGGTGCGTCCGGTCAAACTGGTCATCCGGTAGCGGGCGGTCAACCATTCAGCGAGGGAGGGGGACCCGTCGGCGGCCCACAACATGTTCTCGTTGGCCTCGATAAGACAGTCGATCAGCGCCAGGTGCGAGACGTTGAGCTGAACCATTGTCTGGTCGACAACCCCAACCTTGCCCTGATGCTGTTCATAGACCACATCGTCGAGGATCAGGGTCGGACCGGAGATGAACTCGAGATCGGCTTCAAAATCGTTTGGTGAATGCTCGAGACCCGCTTCTCCCGACACCCTTCTGGTATCGAACATATGTTCGAGTATGACTCATTTGGTCAGGAAAGTCAAGCCCCTTTCGAGGAATTCCTTTCGGACGGATATCGAGTAGTTTCAGCTCCTGGCGTTTTGATTGGTGACATTAATATTCTCTCCAGATAGTATTTGTGTCATGTTTGATGTCCACCGAATGAATGAGATTTGGGCGCCAGCGTCCGATCTGCGGGGTCGGCCCTGGGCCGAGAGCGCAGTCTGGGGTGCGCTTTGGTTGCTCTCGACGGGGAATACCCCCGGGTGGTTGGCGGACCACCAGCCGTCGCGAATCCGGCGGCGGCTCCGTTCGTTGCGTCCCAGCGGGCTGCTCTGGGCGGTCCGCAATCGGGCTGAGGTCCATCGCTTCCGGGCAAGTGCAACTGTTCTCAGAGCTCTGCGTCCGCACTCGTTGCTGACCGGTGTTGCTGCGGTCGACGCGGACACAGATCTTCTCCGCCTCGAGGGGTACGTCACCCCGGACCGCTTCGAGTGGATCAGATCGGACTTTCCGGTTGTTCCCGACAGGTCAGGCAACGTCGTGTTGCGGGTCGGCAGTCTTGCGTCTCACATCGAAGGCGACACCATGCCGATCGCCTTCGCGATCGCGGATATGGCGGAATCGGATGATCGTTCCGAAGCCGAGCGCGGGTTGCTCATGGTCGACGATCTGCTTCGGGAGTACAATGATGATTCCCGTTCCTGGCTGACCGTCCCTGATATCGCGCGGGCGATCGCCGACGAGTTGGAACAGGGAGATGAGGTCTTTGCGCTGCGTGTCCTGGCCAACGTGTTGTCGGCGGCCCGTTCCCTGACCGAGCCCGCCGACGTCGTCCGGTTTCTCCAGGAGCCGTCGTATACCGGCGACCGGCGTTGGGATGTCTTGCTCGCCGCTGCGGTTGCCCGGGAATGCCGGCTGCGTGGAATCATGGCGCCGGGTTGGACTGAAGTCCCGGGTTTGGAGCCGTGGTGGTTCCCTGCCCTTGTTGATGAGACGTTGATCCCGCTGACGGTTCAGAGGACTCCTCCCGAGCTGGCCAGCAGAGGGATCTGGCTGGACGAGCGGGCTCTGGAAGCGGTATGAGCGCTGGAGTCGAGTTCGGACGCGAGGAGATCGAGGATCTGCTCGAAGAGTTGGGACTTCGACTCCACGCCCGTGATATCACGGGAAGTATCTACGTCGCCGGTGGGGCTGCAGTTGCCCTGGAGTTTTCCCAGCGACGGGTGACCAGGGACATCGACGCGTTGTTCGGTCCGGCTGAGGCCGTCCGGGAAGAGGCAGACGCCATGGCCGCCGAACGCGGTCTGCCGCCGACTTGGTTGAGTGACCGGGTGCGGGCGTTCTTGCCTCCTGGTGAGGATGCCGGGGCCAGGGTCTTTTCGGTGCCGGGGTTGAACGTGGCAGTGGCGTCGGCGCGCTATCTGCTGGCGATGAAGATGGTGGCGGGAAGACCACAGGATCTCCACGACCTGATCCTCATCTTCCGGGAGCTGGGCATTTCCACCGCCGAAGAGGCAGCCGACATCGTCGGAGAAGTCCACGGGCCCGAGTCGGTCCTACTGCCCTCCCGTGACGAGCTACTCCTTTACGCCCAAGCAGTCCTCAACCGGATGAATAAGCCCCCGGCGTGATCGTCGCCCTTGCCGTTTCTGACCGCTTGCCGTACACTGGCCGTACAGAGAAGGAGTGGCTATTACGACCTCACGTGCAAGAACAGATCGAGTCGAGTTCCGGACTTCTCCTGAAACGCGGCGGCTGATCGATCGTGCAGTTGAAGCTGAAGGTGGGACACTCACTGAATTCGCCGAGACCAATCTGGTCGTGGCTGCCCAACGAGTGCTGGCCGATCGGACCAGGTTTTCGTTGCCCGCTGAGGCTCTCGACGAATGGGAAGCCTTGAATGAGCGACCGGCGCGGGAGCTTCCCGGCCTCCGTGCCCTGCTCGAACGTGAATCCCCCTTTGCTGGTTGAGCTACCGGGTACCTGAACCGCTCGCTGCTGAGCATGGCCTCGAGCACTTCGAGTGCCGTTCGGAGGAGCAGACACAATGGCTTCATCGGCATGCCCGGCAATCGTTGGCGTCCGGGACCGCCCGGGTTTTCGTGGTCACGCCGACCAACAGCAACGTCGTCGTGGCCTCCTACGCATGGACGATGGGTCAGATTTCTCCTGAGGATGCCCCACCCAGACTGCTGAAAGGTGGAGGGAGGTATCCCCAACCTGTTGCCCTACTCGCGCGGCTCGGCGTCGATCTCCATCACGAGGGCAGGGGGCTCGGCGCAGGCCTCCTGAGCGATGTCGTGCAGCGGTCTGCCGCCATCAGCGACAGCATCGGCTGTCGTGGACTGTTGGTGCACGCTGAATCGAATGACGCGAGGTCGTTCTGCATTCATTTGATACCGGAGTTCGAGCAGAGCCCGACCGACGAGCTCCACCTCGTCCTCTTGATCAAGGACATCAAGGTGACAATCCGACGGGGTCTTACTCAGGCTTCGGTTGATATTTGATTCGCCGCGGCGTGGTCGATCCAGCTGAGGAGTTCTGGAGACGCCAGTTCGGCAACACGCTTGGATTGGTCGAGTTGATCGGTGGAGAGGACGTCCTCGGCTCGGCCGCCCGGTCCACTTCTGAAGAAGGCGGTCCTGCCCTTGAGAACGCCGGTTTGGATTGCCACGACGCCCCCAAGCATCGGCGAAGTGGTGGATTACCCCCGTCAGTGAGTCGAGACGCTGGCGCGGGTCACCGTCCCACTCCATCCATTCGTCGATCCATTCGCTCAACTTCCGGGGCCTTCCTCATCCCGCCCCCAACCGCGCCACCACCCATGCCACCGCATCTTGGCCGGTGGGGGTCCAGTGGACGTCTTCTGCTGTTGCGCCCAGGCCGTCGGATAGGGCGGAGCGGAGGACTGCCCAGGACTCGCCTACGGCGGCGACGGGGATCGGGTCGAGGCCGCTGTGGCGGAGGATGTGGTTGGTGTTCCAGGCGAGGATCAGCTCGGCGGCGGTGCCGATCGAGCCGGGGAGGGCGATGCAGGCTTCGGTGATCGACATCATCCGCCCGATCCGCTCGGAAAGGGACGGGGTGTCTTCGATCGATTTTACATAGGGGTTGGCGCCGCTCCGGCCCGGGAACAGGGAGTTGGCAGTGACCCCGATGGCATGGCCGCCGTTTCTAGTGGCACCCAGCGAAACCGCCTCCATGGTCCCGCCGTATCCACCGGTGACGACTGCGAATCCGGCCCTCGCCAGACCTTCTCCCACCGACTCTGCGTCGGCCCACTCCGGTGAGCCGATGACCGTCTGTGACGAGCCGAAGACTGCGACCGCCCGCTCGGTCATCCCTGCAGCGCTTGGTTGATCCCGGCGACGATCCGGTCGGTGTCTATCAGTGCGTGCTTCTCGATGGCGAACTGGGGCCAGGGAACGTCGAAACCGGTCACCCGCACGATCGGGCCCTGCAGGTCGTACATCGCCTTTTCGGCGACCACGGCCGCCACCTCGGCGGCGACACCGGCCGAGCCCTGCGGCTCCTGGATGAGGAGGAGGCGACCGGTTTTGGCGACGGAATCCAGGACCGTCTCCCGGTCCCAGGGGAACAGGGTTCGCAGGTCGATCACTTCCACCGCCGCCGCCGACTGCTCGGCGGCGGCAAGTGACGGGGGAACCATCCCCCCGTAGGTGACCAGGGTGAGGTCGGTCCCCTCGCGGCGGATCCGGGCCTTGCCGATGGGGATGGTGTACCTCTCGGCGGGGACGTCTTCCCGTCCCGCCCGGTAAAGGACCTTCGGTTCGAGGAAGATCACCGGGTCGTCACCTTCCAGCGCCGCCAGGAGCAGTCCTTTGGCGTCGCGGGGGGAGGAAGGACAGACCACCACCAGGCCCGGGGCGTGGACGAAGTAGGCTTCGGGCGAGTCGCAGTGATGCTCGTGGGCAGCGATCCCCGCCCCGTTGGGGAAACGGACCACCACCGGCACCGAAATCGACCCCCGGGTCCGGAATCGGAAACGGCCCAGGTGGCTGACGATCTGGTCGAATGCCGGATAGACGAAACCGTCGAACTGGATCTCAGCCACCGGCCTGGCGCCGGCGATGGCCATCCCCACCGCGGTCCCGACGATGCCCGACTCGTTGAGCGGGGTGTCGATGACACGGTCCTCGCCGAACTTCTTCTGCAGGCCTTCGGTGATCCGGAACACCCCGCCGCTGATCCCGACGTCCTCGCCGAGCACAACCACCGACTCATCGTGTTCCATTGCCTGGTGCAGCGCCTGGTTGATGGCGTCGGCCATGTTGATCGACTCGGTCTCCATCCCCGTGAAGTCGGGGTCGTCGCTCTGCGACCACACCTCGTCGAACTCGAAGCGAGTCGGCGCCTCGCCATGGGCTTCCTGGGTGGCGTGGAGCTGTTCGACGACGTGGGACGGAATCCTGGAGAACCCGTGCCGCACCGCGTCATCACGGGTGGGGAGGGGGTCGGCTTCGATGGAGGTGATGGCGGCGTTTACCAGGTCGGTGATCTCCATCGCCACCTTCTCCCCGGCCCGCTCGTCCCACTCGCCGCGGGATTCGAGGAACTTGCGGAGGCGGTCGATCGGGTCTTTCAGTTTCCACTCGTCGACCTCGGAAGAATCCCGGTACAGGGACTGGTCGTCGGCGGTGGCGTGAGCGCCGTAGCGATAGGTCATCGCCTCGATGAGTGTCGGTCCCTTGCCGTCTCGGGCCCGCTTCGCCGCGATCCGGGTGGCCAGGTAGACGGCGATCGGGTCCATCCCGTCGACCCTGATCCCTTCGAAACCGTAAGCCCGCGCCTTCTGGGCGATGGTGCGCGAGGCGGTCTGCTTGTGATAGGGCACCGAGATCGCATACAGGTTGTTGGCGCAGACAAAAACGGTCGGCGTCTTCCACACCCCGGCGAAGTTCATACCGGAGTGGAAATCGACTTCCGATGTCGCCCCGTCGCCGAAGTAGGTGACTGCAACGGTGTCTTCGCCGCGGAGGCTGGTCATGTAGGAGTAGCCGACGGCGTGGGGGAGCTGGGTGGCGATGGGGACGGTGACGATGCCGGTGCGGTACTTTTCGATGTCCCAGCGGGAGTTGGGCAGGCCTTTCCAGTAGGCGAGGAGCGCCTCGATGGGGAGGCCTCTGGTGATCTGGACTCCGTGCTCGCGATAGCTGGGGAAGACGAAGTCTTGTGGTTGGAGGGCGAGGGCGGAGCCGATCTGGACCGCCTCCTGGCCTTCCAGCATTGCATAGGTGCCGATCCGGCCCTGGCGCTGCAGGGCGAGCATCCGCCGGTCGAGCTCGCGGGCCAGAACCATGTTCCGGTACATCTTCTGGTAGAGACCGGGGTCGAGGGCGGGGTCCTCATCCACCAGCCGGCCTTCAGCGTCGATCACCTGTAGTAGGTCGAAATCTCCCATGACCAAAGTCTGCCACATCTCGTTTCTTCGGGTCGAAGGTCGTCATCGGGCACAAAGCCCCGTGCTTGAGTATCTTCAGTCCATGCCCCACTTTCGACGCGATCTCGGAGGCCTGGTCCCATATGTCCCGGGAAGGCCGATCGAGGATGTGGCGAGGGAGATCGGGATGGAGCCCGATGAAATCGTCAAGCTGGCGTCCAACGAAAGCCCGGAAGGGCCGTTCCCGGGAGTGAGCGAGGCCATCGCCACGGTGCTCGACGGGGCGAACCGCTATCCCGACAGCGACGTCCACGACCTCTCCAAGGCAATGGCCGCCGACCTCGGCGTGAGGACCGATCAGGTCTGGTTCGGGGCGGGGAGCACCGGGTTGCTCGGCGCTATCGCTCTGAGCATGGGCGGTGCGGGGACGTCGGCGGTCTACGCCTGGCCCAGCTTCGTCATGTACCGGATCATCTCCCGCTGGGCGGGCACTGAAGCGGTTGAAGTCGCCCTTGACGCCTATCACCGGCATGACCTGGACGCAATGCGGGAGGCGGTGCGGGACGACACCACGGTGGTGTATGTGTGCAACCCGAACAATCCCACCGGGACGACCGTCTCCGGCGAAGACCTCGCCGGATTCGTCGAATCGGTCCCGGAGTCGGCCCTGGTTGTGGTCGACGAGGCGTATCACCACTTTGTCTCCAACCCGTCCTACCGGAGCTTTATCGACGAGGCGACCGAACGACCCAATATCCTGATTCTCCGCACCTTCTCCAAGGTGTACGGGCTTGCCGCCCACCGAATCGGGTTTGCGGTCGGTGACGCGGGTCTTCTCGACAAGCTGCGGCGCACCCAGGCCCCGTTCACGGTTTCCTCGGTGGCACAGGCGGCGGCGAGAGCCTCGTTGGGCAACGAGGCGGAGATGAAGCGGCGGGTGGATGCCAACGCCGCAGGCCGCCACCAACTGTTGGGGGTCTTCTCCGAACGCGGGCTCGACCATGCCGACAGCCAGACCAATTTCGTCTATTTCCGGCTGGGTGACGACTCAGCGGCTGTGGCGTCGAGTTTCGTCAACCGGGGGGTGATCGTCAGGCCTCTGTCTGGAGGATGGATCCGGGTGACGATCGGGGCCCCGCTCGAAAACGGGCGGTTCGTCTCGGCGTTGGACGGAGCGATCGCCGACCAGCCTGTCTGAGGCTCTGATCCGGGATTACACGATTTGGTGTCAATTCGGATCGGCGGCACAATCCCGGCTGATCATGCCTGAAGCTAGCCAGGGTCATCTCGAAGCTGCTCGCCTCTGATTTCCACGCCCAAAGTCCATTCGCGTTCGGGAGCCTCACTTGAAGCCAATCATCCGTTTTCTGGCGAACGCGGTCGGTCGCCGCCCCGGGCTGGTCATCATCGTCACCCTTCTGCTCAGCGCGGTGTTCGCATACCTCACGGTGTTCGTCGCCGAGACCAGCGTCGGGGGCCAGGAGGGTTTTTCACCCGATAACGCCGAGATCGATGCCGCGGAGCGAATCGGTGACCTGTTCGGAGAGGGGTCGACGCAGTCGGTCATGCAGGTCGTGGTCACTTCCGAGGGGGGCGACGTCATCACCGCTGATGGGCTCGCCGCGGCCAATAACGTCGTGGAAGAGCTTCAAACCAGTGAATTCTCCGAGTATGTGACCGGGACCGAACAACAGCCCGGTGTCATCACCTTTATGGCCCCGGTCCAGCAGGCCGTCGCCGTCAAGGGTATCGACACCACAGGTTTCGACGATGCTGCGGTCAAGGAACTCTACGAGCAGGCGCTGGAAGAAGCAGGTGATCAGCTGGGTTTCGTCAGCCAGCTCGTCAACGAAGAGGGATCGACGGCGCTGATCCTGGTGTTCGTCGACATTGCCGATGACGGCGACATCCAGATCGCGCGTGAAGAGGGAATCGCTGAGGCGCTAAGGGGCATCGACACCGGTGCCGACCTCGAACTCCGTCCTTTCAGCTTCAACCTCCTCTTCGGTGAGGATGCCGGTTTCGAAGAAGAGATCGGGCGCCTCTTCGGCTCCGCATTCGCAATCATCATCGGAATCCTCCTCTTCGTCTATTGGCTCAAGCCACGGGGCGACAACGCCAAGAAGCGTCGTTCTCTGCGACGCACCTTCGCCGACATGGGCCTCACGATGCTCACGATCGTGCTCGCCATCATGTGGATGAACGGGATCGGTGCCCTTCTCCAGCAAGCCGGGCTCGTCGGTGCGTTCAATGAGATCAGCCAGATAGTCCCTGTGCTGCTGATCGGCCTCGGCGTCGACTACGGGATCCATCTCACATCGCGGTACCGCGAGGAGGTCGGTGAGGGAAGCACCGTTGATGGTGGTGTCCGCTCGGCAATTGGCACGGTGGGGGTGGCTCTGGCCCTGGCCACCTTCACCACCATGATCGGGTTCCTGACCAATGTCTTCAACCCGCTTCCCGCGCTCAAGGACTTCGGCATCCTCGCCGCGGTCGGGATCGGTGCCTCGTTCATCCTCATGCTCACCTTCGTCCCTTCGGTCCGGTTGGTCCTCGACCGTCGCGCCGAGGCCCGGGGCGAGTTGCCTCGCGAAGCGATGGGGACAACCAGTGAGCGCCTGCTTCCCCGACTAATGGAGCGGACGGCGGTTCTGGCCAAAGCCCCGGTGCTCACCCTTGTGGTCACTCTGGCTTTTGGCGTTCTCGGCTACCTCGGTTTGAGCAACATCTCCACCGAGTTCTCCTTCACCGACTTCCTTCCCGAGGATTCGCCTACGATCGAAACCTTCATTCTGATCACTGAAGAATTTGGCGGAGGGTTCGGGGAGACCACCCAGGTGCTCATCGAAGGCGATGTGGCCGACCCGACGGCATATAACGCGATGGCGCAGGCGGCGGCGAACATGGTCGACACCGAGGATGTGCTCACCTTCCAGACTCCTGTTGGTGAGCAGGCAGCGGTCACGTCGCCGGTGTCAGTCGTGCAGCAGCTTCTCGCCCCGGGCCCCGACGGCGCCCCTGCCTTCCCCGAATTCGCCCAGTTCGCCGTCGGGAACGGGCTCAACCCCGAAGACGGGACCATGGGCGCCGATGCCGACGTCCTCGCAATCTACGACGCGGCCTCCGATGCCGCGCCCGACTTGATGGGCGCGGTACTCCATTACGAGGGAGCGGAGCCGACCGCAGCAATACTGGAGATAGGCACCCAGGCAGGGGAGCAGCGGGCTGTAGACCTGAGGGACAACCTGGTCGTCGATCTCGAGCCGATCGAGGCAGTCGGTCTCGAAGCAACGGCCACATCACAGAACATTATCGGCGGGGTCATCGTGAACTCCCTCTCGTCATCTCAGGTGACCTCTTTGATCATCACGCTGTTCGCGGCCACCATCGTGCTCACCATCAACTTCTGGTTCGAGAACAGGCGCCCGTTTCTCGGGGTGATCACAATGGCACCGGTGGCATTCGTTGTCTTGTGGACTTTTGGCCTGATGTATCTCTCCGGGATTCCCTTCGGCCCGGTTACGGCGACATTGACCGGCTTGGCAGTGGGTATCGGTGTTCCCTACACCATTCACATGGCGAGGCGATTCGAGGAAGACCGCGCCCGGTTCGACAACGTTTACGACGCGATCCGTTCCACTACCCGGCACACCGGTGGCGCCCTGGCCGGCTCGGCGTTCACCACCGCCGCGGGCTTCGGGATCCTGGTGACTTCGACACTGACCCCGTTCCAGCAGATGGGCCAGGTGACTGCTTATGCCATCCTCCTCAGCCTGGGCGGCGCCGTTCTGGTGTTGCCTTCGATGCTCGTGCTCTGGGAAGGTTGGCATCGGCGCCGGGGAGACGCGGCGACCGAGCCCGCCACCCGATCAATCGTCTAAAGCCACCCGTCAACGCCAGTCGACTCTCTGGGCCTCTAGGCCCGTTCTGTCACATCTGCGACTGAAACTGACCACAATGGGGTATGGGCCGGGCTGCCACCCATACATATGCACACATCTCACATCGCCACAGAGGCGGCTCGATTGAAGCCGCTCGCAGAGCAGGTCATGAAACGCTATGACCTGGATGTTCGCGAAATCACCCACCTGGCGACACACTCGAATGTGATGTACCGGGTGATCGCCAAGGATGGCCGCACGATGGTGCTCCGGGTCGGAACACCATCGTCTAACACCCGGTCCAACCTGCGTTATGAGACCGAATGGCTGGTGGCGCTCAACCGGGACACTGACCTCGAACTGGTCAAGCCGCTGCCGACTGTCAGCGGTAGGTACGTATCCGACGCCACCGACCCCGACACCGGCCTGAACAGGCCATGTGTGCTCTTCACATGGGTGCCGGGGAGCCCTGTCGGGATCGGGGCCGGGACCTTCGCCTACCGGATGATCGGATCGATGGCCGCCCAGTTGCAGGAGCACGGCAAGACCTGGCTGCCGAGCGATCCCGCCGACCTCCGACATTGGGATCGTGTCTTCTACTACGACGAGAGCCAGAACCCGCTGGTGATCTTCGACGGCCACTACGACCACCTCTTCCGGCATTCACGACGGGCGCTGATCGAGAGGGCAATCCCGGTGGTGGAGGACGTCATAAAGCGGACGTGGGCGGGAGGGGAGCCACAGATCGTCCACGGAGACTTGCACGAGTGGAACGTGCACCTGGTCGGGGCCCGGCTCTACGCCTTCGACTTCGAGGACGTGATGGTCGCTACCCCGGCCCAGGACGTCTCCGTGTGCCTCTACTCCTCACGGACGTCAAAGTTCACCGACGAGATCCGCTCGGCTTTCCGGGAAGGTTTCGAGCAGCACGCGACTTGGCCGATCGAGGATGAGGAGCAGCTCGACGGGCTGCACGCAGCCAGGCAGCTCATGTTGATGAACTACGCAGCGCGAACTCTGTCCCTCGAGGAGGCGATGACCTACCTCGATCAGGTGTTTCCCCAGATGGAGAGCTACCTCGCCCGCTACGGATGAGGGTTTCCGCCTGATCGGCTACGGTGCCATCCTGCACCAACCGACAAAGGAGCATCGTGCCCGACCTTGAGCTTTTCTGCACCATCCAGGCCGATCTCGGCATGAAGATTATCGGCGATGCGCCAGCCGGGAGGCGGATCGATTTCCCGTTCAATGGCGTTGCCACATCGCAGTATTGGGAGGGGGAGCGCCCCGTCACCGGGATGGACTACGTGACCGTGCGCAGCGACGGAAACATGGTGCTCGACATTCACGGTGTCATCGGGGAGAAGCGCGAGGCGGTCTCATACCGGGGAACCGGGGTTTCGATCGCCAACCCGGACCGATCGGCTCACCCCAGGGAGTTGTTGGTCTTCGAGACTGGGAACGAAGACCTTGCTTGGCTCAACAACGAGATCGGTGTCGCCTTCGGCGCCGGCGCCGAAGGCAAGATCAGCCTCGAGGTCTACATCGTCAGGAACTAGTCGGAACTGCGCGGGGCCCGGTAGTCGGGTTTCCGCTTGGCCAGGAATGCGCTGACGCCTTCTGCGTGCTCCGCGCTGCGTCCGAGACGGTCTTGTTCGGTGCGTTCCATCTCCAGCGCACTGTCGAAATCGGAGCCTGCAGCCTGACGGATCAGACGCCGGGTGGTGACCAATGCGTCAGTCGGTAGATCGGCCAGGGCGGTCGCATATTCTCTTGCTTTCGAAATGAGCTGGTCGGCCCCGACGGTGTCGAGGGAAAGCCCCAGTTCTTTGGCCTCGTCGGCCGGAACCCGTCGGTTGGTGAGGGTTATCTCCAGGGCCCGGGACACACCGAGGTGATGGGGGAGCCACCATGTAGTCCCGCTGTCCGGGGCAAGGCCGATACCGGCAAAAGCCGACATAATGAAGGCGCTTTCGCTCATAACCCGCAGGTCGCACGCCAGGGCTAATCCGAGGCCCGCTCCCGCGGCGGCACCATTGATCGCAGCAACCGTGGGTACCGGGGCGTCGAGGAGGGCGTGGACGGCAGGGTGGAAGTTACGTTCCAACACCGAGCCGAGTTGCGGGCCATCCCGCTCGTAGCCGGCTGCGATCTCGGCAAGGTCGGCCCCGGCACAGAATGCTTTCCCCGCCCCGGTCACGATGACGGCCCGAGCCTCGTCGCCCGCACGCGCCATCGCCCCGGCCAATTCGGCGGTGAGGTCACCGGTGATCGCGTTGAAGGAGTCGGGCCGGTTGAGGGTGACGGTTGCGATGTCGGCGTCGAGTTCGTAGGTGACGTTCATTGGTCCTCCGGTGCGCCAGCGTACATAAGGCACGGGAATGTCAGGGAATTACGCAGGTTTCGCCTATCGTTAGTGCATCGTCGCCAAAACCGACGACGTCAATCGTCGACCCTAAGGAGGGGCACGTGAACAAATCTGAGATGGCAGATAAGCTCGCCAACAAGGCGGACATCTCGAAGGCCAAGGCTGCGGAGATCGTGGAGCACATCTTCTCCACGAAAGATGGCGAAGGGATTATTGCCGTCGAGCT
>JBHJOQ010000110.1:0-29611 GCA_050329555.1 Acidimicrobiia bacterium
GATCGGGCCCGGATGTATCGCATCGAAGACGCGACCATCAGCGGCGAAAGCGCCAGCCAGGTCCTGTTCAAGTCGGCCCTCCGCCTGGCCGAGAACCGTGGCCTCCTCGACGACTCGGAGGGCGTCGAGGAGCGTCGGACCGAATTCGCCAGCAGTATCAGGGAGACACGAAGGCGCGCGAGCGAACTTACTCTCGGCGGCTAATCGGCTTCTTCTTCAGATACTTCTCCCGGGCAATGCGAAGCCTCTCATCCGAGGAGAGGGCCTTACCCGGTTCGAAGTCGGACATCTCGAGACTGTCGATCGCAGGAAGCTTTCCGGGATCGGGTACCGGTTCCAACGGAGGCAACTCGGGGATCGGGCGGTCAGGCTTCGCCTTCTTCGGGGCGGCCTCGAAGGGAGTAGCGATCGGCGCAGGAGTCGGGGCCCTTTCGATCTTCGGGCGCTTGGTCGTGGCCCGATGCGTCCCGGTGGGAGTCGTCGGAGCGGAGAAGGTGTCGGCCCTGCGTCGGGCTTCCTGCGCCCGTCTCCGCATCACGTTCCCGGCGAAGAGGAAGGCCAGCGCGGGGAAGATGGCACCGGTGAGATCGGTGTCGAAGCCTGAATCGAGGTTTCTCACGACGGCAAAGGCTATTGCTCCCGCCCAGAACAAGCCAACCAGTGTGAACACCCGGCTCAGACAACCTGTCGCCACCGCCTGTACATTGTCGTTGCTGGTCATTCCGGCCTCCTGCGCATCACGATAGGGCCAATGGCAGAGGCCTGACCGACCGTAGGCTCGGCACAACAGAACCAGCTCTCGCTGAGACGTGGCACCTGGACTTCGGAACGCACCAACCGGCCGAGATCCTGGCCGGTCACCGAAGACACCATCTCCCACATCGCCAGCAGAGTGGTGTGGGTGTCTTGCTGGCAGTCGGATGCAGCAGCTGCAATGCGATCCAGCTCCTTCTGCAGCAGCTCGGCCTCCGATGATTCGAAGTTCCAGCGCCATGTCAGCGCTTCGGGGTCGAAATGGGTGAGATGGGACTTCACTTCGGGCCGGTCGACGAGCAACGAACCCTCCGGGATCAGTAGTTTGATCGCCATCTGCACCGGATCGACTGATGCTGACAACCTCTCCGAAGCGAGAAATCTGAAAATTTCCGCAATGTCGTCGGTTGTGGTCCACGGGAGGAAAGGGAGCCAGGTGGGTCGGAGGTGGACCCCGGCTTCACGCATCACGGCAACAGCTTCCGACATGTCCGCAACCGTATGTCCTTTGTCGAGAATCCGGAGGGTGGTGTCGTCGACGCTCTCAAATGCGCTCACGACAAAGAGCACACCGAGATCGGCCATCTCCGGCCACAGTTCGCGATGGTTGAGAATGTGCTCGACCTTCACCGTCACGTCGAAAGAGAGATCGGGGTGGGCCGCATGTGCTGCCCTGAGGATGCCCATCGAATAGGCAGGTGCATTGAGGAAGTCGGGATCGGAGAACGTGATGTGCTCCGCCCCCATCAACACCAGTTGGTCGATGTCACCGAGAACGGTCTCCTGTCCGACGACACGCATCCTCCCGTCGTAGACCGCCGGAATCGGGCAGTGACGGCACCGGTGCCGGCAGCCGTGCGAAGCCTCGACCGCCGCCGCGAGCCGCGCTCTGCCGTCGTGCTCGAGCCGGGCGTAGCGATCGAGGCCAGCCAGTCCAGAGCGGTCAGGGATTTGAAATTCAGCCTTCCCGAGGTTGACCTTTACAGGCTGTTCGACCGGACCAGACCGGGTTGCCCAATCGACGAGACCCGGCTCATATTCGCCGCAAAAGATGACGTCGGTGATCGTCCCCAAATTGCGCTCTTTCCCGACGTCTGCGTAGAGACCGTAGAAGGCGATGAGAAGGTCGGGTCTGAGCTCACGCACCCGGGTGGCAGCCGCGACTGCGAGGCGCATAGCGGTGTGCATCGGCACCGAGAACGCCACCGCCTCAACAGTGTCGAGAAGCGATGGATCGAAATCATCGACCGAAAGGTCCAGACACACGGTCTCGACCCCTGCGGCCTTGAGCGCAGCGGCCGGTGATGCCAGGTGAATCGGCTGGTGTCCCAGCTCATATGTCGAAACCAGCAATACGGCCACGGCCTGATTGTAAAGAGGCGCCCCCGGTAACCTCGGACGACCAATGAAGATCGAAGAGATGGCGGGCCTGCACTGGCGGGATTATGGAGGAAGCGGGGACACCCTCGTCCTGGTCCATGGGCTCGGCGGCTCGTTGATCAACTGGGATGCGGTGGGGCCACGGTTCGCCCGCCACCACCGGGTGGTTGCACCCGACCTTCCCGGTTTCGGGCTATCGCCACCACGCGACAACTACCGGCTCAGCACCCACGTTGCAGCTCTTGCGGAGTTCATCGAGCAGGTCGACCCCCCGGTGGCGCTGATGGGCAACTCGATGGGAGGCCTCATCTGTGAACTACTCGCTGCCGAACACCCTGACCTGGTAGACCGGCTCATCCTCGTCTCTCCGGCGACTCCACCCCGCATCCCCGATCCGAGGATGGATTGGCCGACGGTCACCCGCCTCGCCATCGAGGCGATCCCGGGCGTTGGCTCGGCGTTCGGACGCCTGGTCATGTGGAAGTACGACCCCGAGGAGGTCGTCCATCTCGGGTTGGAGGCCATAACCCACGATCCCTCGCGGATCCCACCTGACATCGTGGCCAGCTTCGTCGACCTGGCAAGGGAGAGATTCACCTATCCGTGGACGGTCACCGCCATGAACCAAACCGCCTACTCGATCGCGATGCTCTATCGGCGCCCCCGGGATTTCGTCAGAGTTGTCCGACGGATTGATGCCCGCACCCTCGTGGTCCACGGTGTCGAGGACCGGATCGTCTCCCCTACTGCGATCGAATGGCTGGCTTCGCTGCGCGCCGACTGGACGCTGGTCCAAATGGAGGACACCGGCCACACACCGCAGCTCGATGCCCCGGTCAGGTTCGCCGGTATCGTCGAAGACTGGCTCGAAGCGGACCGGGAAGCCCTGAGGATGCGTAGCGGCCAATCTCACTAACCTGAGAGCATGGCAGGCGACTTGAGCAGGACACTCGATGACGAGTACATCCACCAGATCCCGGACAGCGACCCTGTAGAAACCAGGGAGTGGCTCGACTCGCTCGACGCCGTTGTCACCGAAAACGGCCCGGTTCGCGCCCGATACCTGATCGCCAAGCTCCTCGAACGGGCCCATGAGACCACCGTCGGAGTCCCCGGAGCGGTCCGCACCCCCTATATCAACACGATCCCGCCCGAGGAGGAGCCCGAATTCCCCGGTGACGAGCACATTGAACGCAGGATCCGCCGGTTCATCAGGTGGAATGCGGCGGTGATGGTGATCAAGGCGAACCACCGTGAAAAGGGAATCGGCGGGCATCTCAGCACTTTCGCCTCGTCGGCGACCCTCTACGAGGTCGGTTTCAACCACTTCCTCCGGGGCAGGGGTGCTGAGGGAGGTGGCGACTACGTCTACTTCCAGGGCCACGCTGCCCCCGGCATCTACGCACGGGCGTTCCTGGAGGGTCGGCTCGAGGAAAAGCACCTCGACAACTTCAGGTTCGAGATCGGCGAGGACGGCCTCTCTTCATATCCACACCCGAGGCTGATGCCGGAGTTCTGGGAGTTCCCCACCGTGTCGATGGGAATCGGCCCGATCAACTCGATTTATCACGCCCGTTTCAACAAGTACCTGCACAATCGCGGGCTGGACGACACATCGAAGTCAAGGGTGTGGTGCTTCATCGGCGACGGTGAGACCGATGAACCGGAGTCGCTCGGGGCCATCTCCCTTGCCGCTCGTGAGGGTCTGGACAACCTGACCTGGGTAATCAACTGCAACCTGCAACGCCTCGACGGGCCGGTTCGGGGAAATGGCCAGATCATCACCGAGCTGGAAGCGGTTTTCCGCGGGGCCGGATGGAACGTCATCAAGGTGATCTGGGGCTCGGGCTGGGACGACCTGCTCGCCAAAGACGCCGACGGCGCCCTGGTCAACATCATGAACTCGACCGTCGACGGTGAGTATCAGCGCTACAAGGCCGAAGACGGAGCCTATGTGCGCGACCACTTCTTCGGAAAGGACCCGAAGACCAAAGAGCTCGTCTCCGATATGAGCGACGACGACATCTGGGGCCTGCGCCGGGGGGGTCTCGACTACCGCAAGGTCTATGCCGCCTACAAGGTGGGCACCGAACTCGACAACGGCAAACCCACCGTGGTCCTCGCCAAGACGATCAAAGGCTGGACACTCGGACCCGACGTCGAGGGCCGTAATGCAACCCATCAGATCAAAGAGCTCACCAACAAACAGCTTCAGGCACTCAGGGAGACACTCCACCTCGAGGACGACATCCCGATCGAATCTCTCGAGGGCGACGCAGTCCCTCGCTACTTCCGGCCCCAGCCGGGGTCCCCGGAGCACGATTATCTCCTGAAGACGAGAGATCGGCTCGGAGGCTTCCTCCCGAAGCGCAATGCAAAGATCACCCAACCGCTCACCCTGCCGGATGACAGCCACTTCGAAGAGGTTTTTGCCGGTTCGGGGAAGGTCGAGGCCTCGACCACAAGCGCATTCACCCGGCTGTTGCGCAACCTGTCCCGGGCCGAGGGCTTCGGCGACCGGGTGGTTCCGATCGTCCCCGACGAGGCTAGGACTTTTGGCATGGACTCGCTGTTCCGGGAATTGAAGATCTACGCATCCAAAGGCCAGCTGTATGAGCCCGTTGACGCCTCAATGCTGCTTTCGTACACGGAGAGCCAGGATGGCCAGATCCTCGAGGAAGGCATCACCGAGGCCGGATCACTGGCGTCGTGGACGGCTGCAGCCACCTCCTACAGCACCAGGGGAATCCCGATGGTGCCTTTCTTCATCTTCTATTCCATGTTCGGTTTCCAGCGGGTAGGTGATCTCATCTGGGCCGCTGCCGACGCACGTGCCCGCGGCTTCCTCCTCGGAGCCACCGCAGGTCGGACCACCCTGGCGGGAGAGGGCCTCCAGCATCAGGACGGGCACAGCCTGGTCCTGGCTTCGACGGTGCCGGTTTGTGAGACCTACGACCCCGCCTTCGCCTATGAGGTAGGGACCATCATCGAAGATGGGATCAAGCGGATGTACGGGCCCGACCCCGAGGACATCTTCTACTACCTGACCCTCTACAACGAGAACTTCCAACAGCCCCCACGGCCCGAAGGCAGCAAGGAAGGGATCCTCGAGGGCCTCTACCGCTTCTCGGAGCGAAAAGGCTCGGGCTCGCCGGCAACGATTCTGTTCTCGGGCACGGCCAACCTCGCCGCCCGCGATGCCGCCGCAGACCTCGCCGAGCACTATGGCGTCGACGCCGAACTCTGGTCGGCTCCCTCGTACAAGAAACTGCGCGAGGAAGCGCTGCGCGCCGAACGCTGGAACCGGCTCCACCCGGGAGAGGAACTGAAAAAGGCCCGGGTGACTGCAATCCTCGAAGAGTCCTCTGGCCCGATCGTGGCTGTCTCCGACTACATGATCATGGTCCCTGACCAGATTTCGCGCTGGGTCCCCCGCAGCTACACAATCCTCGGCACCGACGGCTTCGGGCGATCGGATTCGCGGCGCGCGCTGCGCGAGTTCTTCGAGATCGACAAGGGCCACATCGTCGTGGCCGTGTTGTCGGCTCTCGCCAAGGAGGGCACGGTGTCGCTCGACCGGGTGTCGGAGGCATTGCAACGCTACGGAATCGACCCGGACACGGTGGACCCGGCAACGGTGCACTGATGGGGGTCCGCCTCACCCCACCTTCGAAGGCGGAGTTACCGGCGGGGGCGGTGCTGGTCGATGTCCGTGAATCCGCGGAGCGTCGCGCCGGGCACATTGAAGACGGCGCCCACATCCCGATGGACAACCTGATGGGCTCGCTGCCCGATGAGTTTCCCGACCGTGACCTCGAAATCGTCTTCTACTGCGCCACCGGTGCCCGGTCGGCGATGGCTGCCGCCTTCGCCGCCAACCTGGGCTACACCCGCACCTCCTCACTCGAGGGCGGCATCGAAGCCTGGGTGGTGGGCGGCCAGCCCTGGGTAAACCCCAGTGAGCTCAGCAACGACCAGATCCAGCGCTACCAGCGCCACATCACCCTTCCCGACGTCGGAGTCGGCGGCCAGGCCCGGCTGCTCGGTTCGAGAGTCGCAATTGTCGGCGCGGGAGGGCTGGGCTCACCGGTTGCCCTGTACCTGGCGGCAGCCGGGGTGGGGACCATCGGCATCGTCGACGGCGACACGGTCGACGCCAGCAATCTGCAGCGTCAGATCATCCACGACATCGCCCACGTCGGCGCCTCCAAGACGGAGTCTGCCCGGGAGCGGATCACCGGCCTCAACCCCGACGTGAAGGTGGAGGTCCACGACGAGCGTCTCGACGCCTCCAATGCACTGCGGATCCTGGGCGGTTACGACGTGGTGGTCGATGCCACCGACAATTTCCCCACCCGGTACCTGCTCAACGATGTCTCGCTCCATCTCAGGACCCCCCTGGTTCACGCCTCGATCTACCGTTTCGAAGGCCAGGTCTCCGTTTTCGACCCCTACCACGGGCCCTGCTACCGATGTGTCTTCCCCTTGCCGCCACCACCTGAGATCGCCGCCACTTGTGACACCGGTGGTGTGCTCGGGGTGCTTGCCGGCGTGGTCGGGACCCTCCAGGCAACCGAAGCCCTGAAACTCGCCCTCGGCATCGGCGAGCCGCTGGTGGGGAGGCTGATGCTCTACGACGCACTGGCACAACGGACCTCGGAGCTGCGGATCAACCGGGATCCGCGATGTGGCGCCTGCGGCGACGAAGGGCACCCGCCGAAGCTGGTCGACTACGACGACGCCTGCAGCCCGGCTTGAGCCCGGTCGAACTACCTGCTGATGCTATAGCCGCGATGCTCGCCCACGCCGGGAACAGCTCACCGGAAGAGTGCTGCGGGCTGATCGCCACCGATGCCGACGGGGAGATCCGTTTCGTCTATCCCCTGGCCAACGCCGACCGCTCCCCCACCTCGTTCACCATCGACCCCGAGGAGTCATACGGCGCCTTCATGCACGCCGACCGCAACGGCTGGTTGATCGGCGGCGTCTTTCACTCCCACCCCACCGGGCCCGACTTCCTCTCAGAGCGAGACATCCTGGAAACCCCCGATCCCGGATGGTTCCATATCCTGGTCTGCCCCGACGGTCTCCGCGCCTTCCGAATCGAAGCCGGCCAGGCCGAAGAAATCCCGATCATCGGTTTCTGACCTCAGCTCGTTTGCCAGGCCGTACCAGCGAGGCCACGTCGGCATACCCCGAACGACAGAGTTTATCGACTAACGATAAATCGTGGGTAGTATCCCGCCATCAGAAGAAGTCCGATCAGGAGACGCAACACATCATGAGACGAGAAACGGCGTTGCTCCGGGTGCTGCTCGGAATGCTGTCGTTCGCCATCCTCGCTGGCGCCGGCCTGCTCTATCTCGTCAGCCTCGAATCGGCTCGGAACTGGCCCGAACTCGCGCACCTAGGTCTGCCCACCTACCTCGCCGTGATCGTCGGCCTGATCCCCGTGTTCGTGGCTGTCAAGCTCGTGCTCGACTTCCTCGCCGTGGTGGACCATGGCGAGGCGTTCTCCACCAACACACTCCACATCCTGCGTCGACTCCGGCTAGTCATCGGCGTCTTCGCCAGCTACTTCGCCGTCGGGCTCATCGGGTTCTGGGCCGTGACAGGCCTGATGCACATCACCCTGCTGTTCGCCTGGACGGTGATCGAGGTCGCGGCACTGTTCATGCTCACTGTCGTTGCACTGTTCGAGCGGATCTTCAGCGTCGCCTTAGAACTGCGCCAGGACAACGAACTGACGGTCTGAAGTGCCGATCCTCATCAACCTCGACACCATGCTGGCCACTCGCTCGATGACACTCACCGAGCTCAGCGAGCGTGTGGGCATCACGATTGCCAACCTCTCCAACCTCAAGACCGGTAAGGCACGAGCGATCAGGTTCTCGACACTTGAGGCAATCTGCGCTGCGCTCCACTGCCAACCCGGAGACCTCATCAAATATGGGCCGACCGAAACATCACCACCGCGGTAGACCTCCCGACATCATCCCATCCATGCTGCCATCACAACCTGCTATCACCAGCCCAGCGGTGGGTGTCGTCGGTGAGAACGCCTCGGCTTCTGACCTCAGTTCGCTTGCCAGGCCGCTACCAGCGACGCCACGTCGGCATATCTCTCAGGAGGGTCTGGTGCGTTCGCCCGGTCGATCACCTTGCGTTGACTCTTCCGTCCCCGCCAGCCATGTTCGGAGTCGAGCAGGTGGTGGAGGGCGCGGCCCAGGGTGAAGACTGTGGTCCGCTCGTCGATAGTAGCGCCGCGGAGCCACTCCTCCGGCGCCATGTACCGCTCCGAACCGGGGAGTCGCGCCTCCTCGAGGACGAACAAGCCCGGGCGGTACTCGTCCAGATCGATCAGCCACATCTTTGAATGGTCGAAGTCGTAGAGGAAGCATCCGTCGTAGAGGTCCACGGCAACGAAGCTGCAGCGACGATGGCGAGGTGGACTTCGAGGATGGCTGCCAGGGCGGCTTCGACTTCGACGACGGGAAGCTGTTGGAATCTCTCCAACCCGGATCGGTCAGAGCCCTCGGTGGTGGCATGATTTAGGACGCTGCCATCGATCCACGGAAAAACAAAGCTCTCGACCTTTCCGCTATCGCGAATGATCTCGACGGGTTTGACGATATTCGGGTGAGCAACAGCCTCGTGCAGGTTGGCGGCGCGTTGCAGAGATGGCCAAGCTGTCACCCTCAAGGCTCTCTTGATGAACCAGCGAGCCCCCTCTCTCTCCACACCGTAGGAGAGACAACCCGAGTCCTGGTGGGCGAATACCACAAATGCCTCATCTGGATCGGGGAACTTCATAAGGGGATGAGGATAAGGGTTAGCCGCCAGAAGAGCCCCGAACGGTTGAAGCTGCATTTCAAGATTTTTCGTGAGTTTCGGTTTTTGAAAGGTGTTTCTGTCTCACCTGGTTTGTAGGTTGATCAATATGAGACGGGAAGAGGTTCCCGCTAGGTCTCTTCCCCGCCAGCGGATCCAACCAGACGAAGCAGCAATCGAGTCGACCGACGTCCTGGCGTCGTGGCTGGTCGGTATCGAAACCGACATCTCCCGCCTCGAACAAAACCGGGTCGTGGTCCTTTCGGAGTTTGATTCCCGGGAAGGCCACAATGTTTACGGCCACCCCTCCACGATTTCGTTCCTCAAAGACGCCTGTCGGATGTCAGGGGGCCGGGCGAAACGACTCGTCCGCAACGCCCGGGCCGCCGCCCAACATGCGGCGACTTTGGCGGCGTGGCGGTTCGGACAGCTCTCCACCGACCAGGCCCAACAACTCTTCGACATCTCCCACCAACTCCCCGACCGGTACTCATCTGCAGAACAGGTGCTGATCGACATCGCCGGAGACACACCCGACCAAACCCGACAGACCCTCGACTACTGGAAAAACACAGTCGACCCCGCCGGAGTCACCCTCGAACTTGCCAACCAGATGGAACGACGCAGCTTCGAACTGTCGACACAACCCAACGGGATGGTCAGCGGCCGGTTCGTTATGACCGGCCTCGCCGGTGAAACCCTGAAAACCGCAATCACCAGCCTGCTCCCACCACCAGCGGTCGGAGACATGAGGACCGCGACCCAACGCCGCCACGACGCTTTAGAAGACCTCGCCACCAGTTTCTTGGAAACCACCAACACCACAACCAGCGGCGGAGAAAAACCCCACCTCAACATCCACATCGACTTAGACGCCTTACAAGCCGAACCCGGAGGACTCCACGAAACCACCGGAGGAACCGTCCTGCCCGTCGAAACCATCCGACAGATCTCCTGTGACTGCTCCCTCACCCGAATCGTCTTCGGACCAAACTCCGAAATCATCGACCTCGGCCGCAAAACCCGGGAAATCAACCCACCCCTGAGACGAGCCGTCATCGCCAGAGACCGCCACTGCACCTGGAAAGGATGCACACGGCCAGCAGCATGGTGCGACGTCCACCACATCATCCACTGGGCCGACGGAGGCACCACCGTTATAGGAAACCTCACCCTCCTCTGCCGCTACCACCACACCCTCACCCACCAACAAGACGCAGCAAAACGCCTCCAACAAGCCATCCAGGAACAGCCCGCCACCACGGGCCACACCAAACCCTAGGGGAGAACCCTCCCCACCACCCCGCGATCGACGGACATCCGAGACAGAGAACTAACTCACCAGCGGCGATTCATCCCTTGCGGCCCCCACGGAAAAGGCCCTTCAACCAACTCCACAATGAGGCGAAGAACAGCGAGATCCCCTTGACTTCCTCGGCCCGGATCTCGTCGGCTGCTTCATCGGAGCCGGCACCGAGTTTGGCCTCGAGACACTCGACGAAGTCACTGATGAGCCGCTTCGAGATCTCATTGATGAGCCCGGTGCGACCGAACTGGGCGGCCGGGCCGGAAAGGGTGATGTCGGCATCGATATCGACGGTCGATCCCGTGCCGGCAGGGACGATCGCGTATCTCAGCTTCACCTGGCCCCGGGAGCCCCCGCGCTTGTCGACGCCCTTGCCTTCGATGGTGGCAGTCTTGGTCGCCGGGTCGGGGGTGACGATCGCCTGGCCCTCGAAGGCCGCGGTCATCGGACCCAGTTTCACCGACAGCTGGCCGTTGTAGCTTCCGTCGGCTTCAACATCCTTCAGCTCGGCGCCCGGCAGACACTGGGCGACTGCGGGCACGTCCTGAAAGAACTCCCAAACCGTGTCCGGATCTCCTGCTACCTCAAACTGCTGTGAAATCTTCATTGTCACCCAGGTTAGTGGCGACGTCCGGGAGGCGAGTCCGCCGCGAGGGATGCAATCAATGCGCGGTGTCGCCACCGAGGAGGTCGCAAGCGTGGGGAAGCAATTCAACGATCGCTTCGAGGCTCTCTGACGCACCCTTTGGCGATCCGGGGAGATTGACGATAAGAGTTTGTCCACGCGAACCGACCCGCAACCGGGAGAGAGCAGCCTTTGGTGTGACCTGGAGTCCCCTGGCGATCATCAACTGCGCCAGCCCGGGTGCTTCCCGGTCGATGACCGAGAGCGTCGCCTCCGGTGTGACATCTCGCGGGCCGAGCCCGGTACCCCCGGTGGTGACCACGACCCTGGACCTGTCGCACGCGGCGATGAGTATCGCTGCGATCTCGTCCGCCTCGTCGGCAACTACCTGGCGTTCGACTGAGAATCCGGCTCCAGCCAGAATCGTCTCCACGGCATCACCGGAGCGATCCTCCCTTACGCCGGCAGCGACACCGTCGCTGACGGTCAGAACGGTGGCCTTCATCCCCACTGGGTCGGATTCACCGACACGCCGTTCTGTAGAAGCACCACGAAGACGACGAGGATGACGATGAGGGTTCCGGCCAGCCCGTAAGGCCACCCGTCGGCTCGGTGATCTGCGGGCCCCTGGACGCTCTTGGTCCCGGGCGCGGCGGCGAGTGTCAACAGGAACATGACGGCGGTTAGGGGAAGCGCCGGGACGACGCCACTTCCCGCGTCAGGGGTGAAGAAGGGGATCGCGGCAAACACCGATACGGCAGCCGGGACAAAAACCAACCAGAGGGCGAACATGAGGCGCTTCCGGGAGGTTGATATGTGGCTGCGATGTGACGCAAAGGCGAGAAACGCCGCTGCCGCCCCTAGGCCCACCAGAACCAACCCGACGCCTCCAGCTACCGACAGCACGGTATCGAGGCCGGGCGGGGCATCAAAGGTCGCATAGGCGCGTGCCAATTGGCTGTCGGGGTCCACCGAAAGCAAAAGGGCATCGGTGAGCGCCTGTCGCAAGAGATGGACTGTCACCCAGAGGTACGCGAGACGGGATAGATCCTGACCACGCTGGGCGGGATAAGAGAGCAAGAAGACCAACCCAAGGACGAAGCAAAGTGCGAAGCCACCTACATAGGCAATGTCACTGGCACCTGTGAATTCAGCGCGATTGTTGTAAAGAACGGCGTCCCCACCGAGGAACTCGGCAAGCAAACCGTCACCGAGGCTGTCGATGAACTGGGCGAATACCAACCCGAAAGTCGCGCTCAGAACCGAGGCGACCACCAGTGACAGGCCGATCATTTTGACCCCGCCACTGGTGCTGGCTCTATCGACCGATGTGTCAGTGCTCACAGGGTCACCAGCCTAAACCAGGAACCAGGAGGAAACCGCTACGGCGGGACGAATCGGGAGGGGCGATCCCGACGCTGATACCTGCTATTCGTGCTGTCGGGGGGTAAGAAGTCCCCGACCATGGAAACAAAAGAACCATACTGAGTGTATGCATCGGAGCACTGGCGACCTCACTGAAGGACTTGAACACCTGCTCGACTCACCCGGATCGGAGGGCGTTGTGGAGATGATTGCTGCACGGCCCGGGGAGGACCAACGCGAACAGCTGTCGACGGGCAAGCTGGACACCGAAATCGGCCTGGTCGGTGATAACTGGAAGGCGCGAGGGAGCCGCCACACCGAAGACGGGAGTGCCGACCAGAGGGCGCAACTCACTCTCATGAACTCGAGGGTGGTCGACCTGGTGGCCGGAGCGCGGGATCGCTGGGCGCTCGCCGGAGACCAGCTCTATGTCGATTTCGATTTGTCCAAGGAGAATCTCCCACCTGGCACCAGGCTCCAGGTTGGCGACGCTGTGATCGAAGTCTCAGACAAGCCCCATACCGGGTGCGAGAAGTTTGCATCCAGGTTCGGCGCGGAGGCGCTGCGGTTCGTCAACACCGGCGTGGGAAGGGGTGCCCGGTTCCGGGGAGTCAACACGTTTGTCGTCCAGAGCGGCGAAGTCAGCGTCGGTGACAGCGTGCTCAAGCTCACCGAACCCGATCCGTGAAGTCATCCCCACCAATAATCTCCGTCATCTTCGATTGTGATGGGGTTCTCGTCGACTCTGAGGAAATCGCCAACCGCACCCTTGCCGGCCTTCTCACCGAAGCCGGGCTCCCGACCGATTACGACGAAGCTGTAGGGGTCTTCCGCGGCCGATCGATGGATTCGGTTCTCGACATCGCTTCCCGGCTGTTGGGTTCCCCATTGCCCTTCGACCTGGCGGGCCGCTATTACGAAACGATCAAAGATGTGTTCAAACGTGAGCTGCAACCCGTTCCGGGTGTGATCGAAGCGCTCGACCGGATCGACCTTCCCAGTTGCGTCGCCTCCAACGGCCCCCTGCACAAAATGGAGGTCACGCTGCGCATCACCGGGTTGTGGGAGCGGTTCGAAGGCAGGATCTTCAGCGCCGACGAAGTTGCTGCCGGCAAGCCCGCTCCCGACCTTTTCCTTCACGCCGCGAGTAGAATGGGTTTCGACCCGTCGACCACAGCGGTGGTCGAGGACAGCACGCTCGGCGTCGAAGCGGCCCGGGCTGCCGGAATGCGGGTGTTCGCCTACGCCAGCCACACACCACCCGGCGACCTGGCTGCCGCAGGCGGTCAACCGTTCACGAACATGGCCGAACTTCCCGACCTCTTGCTCAGGCCACAGTCAGCGTTCCCACCGTCCACACGACAAACAGGCTGATCGACACAACCAGCAACGGACCGGTCCTGGTCCAGTTGAATCCACCCCATATCCCGGACCCAACCGTTGCGACGAGCATTGCCACGGTCCAGGGAACGGGTACGAGCCCCGCAACTGCAGCTCCGATTGTCAACGCCAGGACGACCAGCAGAAAGCCAGCAGAAACCAGGGCGTAGAGGACCTGACGTTGCGTCGGTTCAGCGCTCAAGACAGCCCGGCGCGGTCGGCGACGGTGCGAAACCATTTTGCGAGATCGTCGATCTGGACATGGGCGTTGAGCCCGCTGGGGTTGGGCAGCACCCACCATTCCGCATCGCCTTCAATGTCCTGACGCCCCATCACCGCGCTCCTGGCGTCGAAAGCTGTGCGATACGCGGTGACACCGGCGATCGCCACAACTGCGGGCCGCAGCTCGGCAATGAGACTGACGAGACGCTCCCCGCCGGCCCGGGTCTCCTCTGCGGTCAGCTCACTGGCCCGGACGGTCGCCCGCTGCACCAGGTTGGAGATGCCCATGCCGGCCGCGGTGAATGCAGCGCGCTGCTTGTCGGTCATTCCATGATCGGTGTCGATGTCGAAATCGATGAGCCCGGCCCGTCGCAAAGCCGGGTAGAAACGGTTGGAAGGGTGGCAGAAGTGAGTCTTGGTCGCTGCAGTCCAAAGACCGGGGTTGATCCCGACGAACAGGAGCCTGGTGTCATCACCGATCAAGTCGGGGACGGTGTGGTTGCGAAAGGACTCGAGTTCTTCCCTGGTGAAACCCATCGTGTTGAACGGTAGGAGGCTGATCGGTCGTAGACCCGATCCGATCGGGTTCGGCTACTTCTTCTGGCTCTCGTAGTAGGGGTCGTCGCCGGAGGCGTGGTCGGTGACATCGACGACCTGGGTCAGCTCATCGATCGACTCGAGAAGGATCCGCTCGATTCCCTGCTTCAGGGTCACCTGGGCGAGGCCACAACCCTGACAGCCGCCGAACAGCCGGAGGTAGGCGATGGTGCCGTCGACTGAAACCAGCTCGGCGCCACCGCCGTGGGAGGCAATCGCCGGATTTACCTGCTCGGTTATCACCTGCTGCACCTGGTCGACGAGAGGGCCTTCGAGGTCGCCGGCGGGGGCAGACATCGCCGGAGGTGCCGGAGAGTTGGGATTGTTCATCACCAGCCCCTGGTCGGTCAGCTCCAGGGCTGCACCGTCCAGCTTTTCCCGGTCATTGCCGGGATAGATGACGGCAAGACCGTCGTGGCGCTCCTCGACCCACCCGTCCTTCTTATCGGCTAGGGCTACAAAGGCAAGCTCGTATGAGAATTGCGGCCCGCGAAAACCCGTAACCTCGATGGACAGGGCAAACTCGCCATCGCCCGGCTCCTGGTCACGCAGCTGGCGGATCATGTCGAGCGCGTCGGCGGCGATGCTAAGGATGTTGGTTTCAGACATGCACGCACAATGGTAGTGGGTCTTTAGAGTCAACCAGGATGACACGTATTGTGGTGATCCTCCCGTCCAGCACGTATCGAGCTGGTGAGTTCGTCTCGGCCAGTGCCGAGCTCGGTGTTGAGCTGATCGTGGCGTCCGAAGGGGAGCCACCCATCGACATGGGCGATCGCTACCTGCAGATCGACTGTTCCGATGTCGACGCTGCGGCCGCCCGGATCGTCGCATTCGGTGACACCGCTCCAATCGATGGCATCGTCGCTGCTGACGACGTGGGGGTTGTCGTCGCCGCTGTGGCCGGTCAGAAACTCGGCCTCCCGTCAAACGACCCCGATGCTGCACGGGCGACACGGGACAAGGCAATCATGCGCCGACGGCTGGAGTCGGGCGAGGTCCCCCAACCCAGATGGGCGACCCTGGACCCATCCGATGATGCCGGCATCGTCGCCGGGTCGATCGGCTACCCGCTGGTGATCAAGCCCCTGGCGCTCTCGGCGGGACAGGGAGTGATCCGGGTCGATCGGCCCGAGGAGCTGACAGACTCTGCTGACAGGGCCCGGGCGATAATCCGTTCCACCGGGCAGGCGGACGAGACTCTCATCCTCGAAAGCTTCATGGAGGGAACCGAGGTCGCCGTCGAGGGTCTGGTGGCATCCGGGAACCTGACGCCCCTGGCGATATTCGACAAGCCGGCCGAATCGGTCGGCAAGGGGTTCGAGGAGACGATCCTGATCACACCTTCACGTCATGAACCGTCCGTGCAGGCCGAGATCTTCCGGGTGGCCGGACAAGCAGTCAAGTCTCTCGGCCTGGCTCAGGGCCCAGTTCACATCGAGTTGATGGTCTCGGGCGAGAAGGTGCGCGTCATCGAAGTGGCGGGGCGTTCGATCGGTGGGCTCTGTTCCCGCAGCCTCAGCTTCGGGCTGATGGGCACCTCCCTCGAGTCGCTGATCCTCCGCAACGCCATCGGGCGTGACAAGCCGGAACTGCGCCGCTCGCCCGATGCAAGTGGGGTGCTCATGGTGCCAATACCGGCCGGGGGTTCATTGGCCGGCTTCGAAGGGATCGACGAGGTTCGGGGCCAGGATGCGATCACCGGCGTCGAGATCACCGCCCGGCCCGGGGACGCAGTAGCCCCGCCGCCGGAGGGCGGAAGGTATATCGGGTTTGTGTTCGCGGAGGCAAAAACACCCGAGATCGTCGAATTGGCGCTGATAAAGGCGATGAGCACAATCGAGGTGATAATCGAATGAGATCGCTGCGATCCCAACATACCCCTACTCTGTCAGGCGCAACGACACTCAACCTCAGGTTGAGGGTTAGCTCTTACCCGCGTGATCGCGCGTAAGACGATTTTGTTATTCACATGAGCACCATCCTCATCTTTGCGGGCGGCACGAAAGTCCCCCTATCGACTGGAGACGAGCTTCCCGGACCCGATTTGGTCATCGCCGCGGACTCGGGATACCAAATCGCCCGGGCGCTCGGATACGATGTCGACACCCTCATCGGGGACATGGATTCGGTCGGTCCCCTCGATGACATCCCTGAAACAACCAGCATCGTCCGTTTCCCCGTTGACAAGGACGCGACAGATCTCGAGCTTGCCTTCGAGCTTGCCGTCCGGGAACAACCGCGACGTATCGTCCTGGTGGGCGCCGAAGGAGGGCGCTTCGACCACGAGATAGGCGCGATCGCCATGATCTGCTCCGACCGGTGGCGGTTTGTACCCGACATCGACTGGGTGCGGAGCGACTCGATATCACATGTAATCCGGGACACCCGCCGGATCCAGGGTGACCCCGGCGACTTGTTCTCGCTCATCCCGGTGGGTGGCGACGCAACCGGTGTGACCACCACGGGGCTGCAATGGGAACTCGACGGGGCCACCCTTCACGCCGGGTCGAGCCGGGGGGTCAGCAACATCCTGCTACAGACCGAAGTGCTGATCCAGGTGGATGATGGGGTCCTGCTCGGGGTGTTCCCCTCGAGTGGTGTGTCGGTTAAATAGGTTGTGTGTGTCTCCGAGTCATCGGCGTCATCTGGCAAGGAGAAAAGCGCAGTCGCACTCGGAAGGTTCGGCGAACATTTTCGACGCAGCCAGGGGCGGCGAGGGCCGGAGAGACGCCATCACGATTTGAGCGACGCACCACTAACCCCGACGGCTGATCAGAGTCCGGCCAGCACCGACGGGTCCAGCTGCTCGAACCCGGCGAGATACTCCCGCCGCTCCTTGTGCAGTCGCTCGACCATCGCCTGAGCCTCACTCCCCCGACCCTGTCTCCGGTACATCTCGGCAGGATTGAGCAGATCGGGGTCGTCCACCCCGGGGACGCGGGTGGCGATGTCGTATCCGAAATCGGAGTCGGTCTCCCACTCGATCGTGCCTTCGACTATCCCCTGCACTATCGCCGAAGAATCGGCGATAGTCACTTTCTTCGAGTCCTCGCCACTTCCGCCGACGCGGCCCGTGTTGAGCACATAAGCCTCGAGACCGGGCATCGACGCGGCCAGTTCGATTAGCCGGTTTCCCTGGAGGGCATCGTCGTCGAAGAAGAACGGGTTGGTGCCGGGGACACGAAGGCTCTTCCCGGCTTCGGCGGCACCTCCGGCCGACGTTCCTTTGGTCTCGCCGAGCATGAAGTAGGCAGGTATCTGGGAGGTTTTCAACCTGGCCACGGCCGGGATCACATGGTCTGAACGGTTTAGGATGAGCAGGTAGGAAGCATTGGGCACGTCGCGAGGGTCGCGATGGCGGATATTCGCCAGGGGGAAGGTGGAACGTCCGTTGGCTGTGTAGGAGGTGTCGAAGAAGTCGACTTTGCCGTCGGCGCCGACCGCGACGTTCTCCAGCCAGGCATCGGGGCGGGTTGTGCCCCCGTAGATCGTTGGCTCGTCGTCAGGGTCGAGCCCGAAGGTCTTGGCGAAGCAACCGGCCTCGGTGGTGTGCACCTCTCCGCCCGGCAGCAGCGCGACGAAGTCGTCCTGGACCGGCAGCGACCCGGCCTGCTGCCGGAACGTAGTGGTGGTCTTGCCTGTCCCGGAGAGGCCAATGATCAGCATCGATTCCTCTGCACCGCTTCGCGTCGCCGTGGCCGGATAGACCTTCAAGCCGGCATGGAGGGCAAGGCCACCGCGGTCGTAAACGAGGCGGTTCCACATCCGGAGGCCACCCATCTTCGACTCCCCGAAGTAGTCGGACCCGAAGACCCGGGTCGTCCAGTTGTCCAGGTCGACGATGATGAGACGCTCGTCGGGTTTGCCGGGAGCCGGGAGCCCCGGCGTATAGATCACTGTGAACTCAGGATCCCATTCGTCGTCCGCAGGGAAGTAGAGCTGGCTCTGCATTGCTGCGATGTTGGGCTGGTCGGCTTCGATGAACATCTGACATGCTGTACGGAATCCGGGGTCGGGGCCGATATACCCCTCGACGAGGATCATTTCGCGATCGGCGATGTAATCATCCTGTCTCTTCGCCCACGCTTCTGCCTCTCCCCGGGGAATGCGGTTCTGGTGGGTCTCGGTGTCGGAGACGAAGAAAGTCGAGTTCTTCAGTCTTGCCGTGACCTCGGCCCGGTAGTTGAGGTTGCCGAATTCGGTCTCCGTCAGGCGGGGCATCCTCTCCATCGCGAGCGAGCGCAACCGATCATTGGTGGGGGACCGCTCGACAGACCGCGCAGAAGGTAGCTTGGACATTGGGTTGAATCTCCCGGAGCTGGTGAGTTCGTCACCAGGTTACCCCTGTTGCAATGGACTAAACCAGTTGGGAAGGCATCTCGGCGCCGGTTAGGGCCGCAACCAGGTTGTCCACGGTGCGTTCCGCCATCCGATGCCGGGTGCGCGTCGAGGCGCTTGCGATGTGCGGCACCACCAGGCAATTGGGCAAGGCCACCAGGGGGTGGTCAGCAGGGATGGGCTCGGGATCGGTCACGTCGAGTCCGGTCCCGAAGATCTCTCCCGCCTCGAGGGCATTCACCAGGGCGGCCGAATCGACGATCGGGCCCCTGGCAACGTTGATGAGGGTGGCCGTAGGCTTCATCAACTCGAAGGCCCGCGCGTCGAACATCCCCCGGGTTTGGCTGTTGAGCGGGACGGTGATCACCACGTGGTCGCTCAGACGGAGCAGGTCATCGAAATCGACATGGCGACCGACGTCGCCGCTGTCTCGCGAGCTTGCGTAGACGATGTCCATCCCGAACCCGGAGGCGCGGTCGACGACCGCCCTCCCGACGCGACCCATCCCGACAACCCCGAGCGTGGTTTCATACACGTCGGCCCCGAGCAGGTGCCACGGGTCCCAGGTCCCCCAACCACCCGAACGGACCTCATCGGCCCCCTCGGGAAGCCTCCGGGCAACGGCGAGGAGAAGGGCGAAGGCATGGTCGGCGACGGTTCCGGTGAGAACATCGGGAGTATGGCCGACACGCACACCCCGCTCCCGGCACGCCTCGACATCGATATTGTCCACGCCCACCGACATCTGAGAGACAACCTTGAGCTGAGGCGCGGCATCGAGCAGGTCAGCGTCGATACGATCGGTGAGCATGCTGAAAAGGCCGTCGACCCCGGCGACCCGGTCCAGCAACACCCCCCGGGGGACCGGAGAGTCCCCTTCCCAGATGTTCACATCGGCAATCTCCCGAATCCGCTCGATGTAGCTGTCGGGAATGGTTCGCGTCACATAAACCTGCATCTTCAGAGGGTAGAACCGAGCGCCGATACCATACGGGAATGCGCCCCTTCGTTTCCATCCTTTCCCTGGCAATGCTTGTGTCTGCTTGCGGGGTGGAAACGGGTGAAACCACCACCACACTGCCCGCAACCACCACGTTCCCAAAGACGACCACCACAGTTCCTCTCGAGGTGCGGGCGACGTATGCGGGAATGGACACCGCGGAAGTTCCCGAAGACACCGCGCTCGTCGGCATGGCCAAGGGAGAATTGGACGTGTACGCCACGCCGGAGGATGCGGAACCGGTGCTGTCGTTGCCGGCGACGACGATCCTGGAGACTGTGACCGTAGTGACGCTCGTCGAAGGGCCGGTCGACGGATGGGCCAGGGTCATGCTCCCGGTGCGGCCCAACGGTTCGGAGGGATGGGTCAGGACCGAAGACATCGAGATCTACGTGGTCGAGGGCCGGATCCTCGTCGATCTGTCGGAGAAGACGCTGACCTACTACCGGGGCGGCGAAGCCGTGCTCACATCGACGGTGGCGGTGGGGACCGGTCGAAATCCGACGCCGACCGGGCACTTCTTCGTCACCGATAACGTCACCCTGGCCAATCCGAACAGCCCCTGGGGCCCCCATGCCCTCGGGCTGTCAGGGAGAAGCGACACCATCACCGAGTACAACGGTGGCGACGGGATCATCGGCATCCACGGAACCAACCGGCCCGACTCGATCGGGCAGGCGGCGTCACTCGGCTGTGTGCGGCTCCCCAACGATGTGATCACGGCCATCCATCAGATGGTGCCGATCGGGACGCCGGTCGAGATCAGGGCCTGAGCCCGACCCGGCCATTGCTGAGCACGGCCTCCCCACGCTCGGCAGTGACGGCCTCCAGAGCCACACCGTCGTCGTCCTCCCAGATCCGGGTGACAACGGTCTCCCCCGGATAAACAGAAGCGGAGAAGCGGGCCTTGTATGCGCTCACCCGGGAGGGCTCGCCGCCGAGGGCGGCACCCACCACTGCCTTCAACGAGATGCCATAGGTGCACAAGCCATGGAGAATGGGACGCTCGAAACCCGCAAACACCGCAAAACCGGGATCGGCGTGGAGCGGATTGAGATCGCCCGACGACATCCGGTAGAGCAAGGCCTGTTGCGGCATGGTCGGGCTCTCCACAATGTGGTCCGGTTCCCGGTCCGGGGCTGTACTCACCGCCGCCGGCCCGCTATCGCCTCCGAAGCCACCCTCACCCCTCACGAAGATCGATGACCTGTTGGTGAACATCGGCTCGCCCGACTTCTGATCGGTCGAGACGATCTCCATGACGATCAAGGCGCCCTTGCCCTTGTCGAAGATGCCGATGACACGGCCTTCCTGGCTGACCGTCCCGCTGGTCGGGATGGGTTTGTGGATCTCGATCTCCTGTTCGCCATGCAGGATCGAGGCGAGATTGACATCGATGCCTTCGACAGTTGTCAGGCTCATCATGGTCGCGAACGGGGGGACGGTGCCGAAGCTGGGCAGGACGTGAAGGTCTCCCTCATAGGCGTAGCGGAGCTCGTTCTCGTCGGTCGGGGGGTTTCCTGCCCCGAGCGCGAGGTGGTAGAGGATCACATCGCGGTCTGACCAACCGTAAGTGCTCGGAGCAAAAGTCGCCCCGACTGCCTTGTCGACGTCGATAGGCACGGTTCAGCCTCCGGCGATCTGAGCAAGCATCATCAGCTCGTCGTTGTTGTTCATGGGGATCTCGTATTCGGAGATATCCCGCACCGTCTCCATGTTGTCGGCGAGCTCCTCGACCGACGGGACCTTGCCCTGGCCGGCGAACCAGCCGTTGTTGGTTCCGATGAAGATCCGGGCGTAACGTCCCCCGCCGACGGAGAACACCTGGTGGGTGTAGTCGTTTGCCTCCGAGCACAGGTAGACCACCATCGGTGTCACCTGGTCGGGGTCGAACATCTCAGCGAAGGGGCCGAGCAGGTCCTCGGTCATGCGCGTCTTCGCCGTGGGGGCGATTGCATTCGACTTGATCCCGTACTTCTCGCCTTCAATCGCAAGGACGTTGGAGAGTCCGACGAGTCCTGCCTTGGCCGCACCGTAATTCGCCTGTCCGAAGTTGCCGAAGATGCCCGATGCCGAGCTGGTATGCACGAAGCGGCCGTAGCCACGCTCTTTCATCACCTTGAAGGCGGGATGGGAGACGTAGAACGCTCCCCTCAGGTGGACATCGAGAACCGCATCCACTTCATCGAGGGTCATGTTCGCAAACGACTTGTCCCGGAGGATCCCGGCGTTGTTGACGACGATGCCGACGGTGCCGAAGGCGTCGATTGCAGTCTGGATGATCGCCGCTCCCCCCTCCCGAGTCGACACCGAGTCATAATTGGCCACCGCCTCCCCTCCGGCGGCCTCGATCTCCTCGACCACGACGTCGGCGACCTGTCGCGACGCACCACTGCCGTCGACGGCGCCACCGAGGTCGTTGACCACCACCCGCGCCCCGCGTCTGGCGAGCTCCAGCGCATATGCGCGGCCCAGCCCGCCGCCGCCGCCGGTCACCACCGCGACCCGCCCGTCAAAAGTAATCGGTTCAGTCAATTCGGCCCTCCATGTCTAACTACCGTTCTGTGAGGGTTTAACGACACACCATGTTCACAAACCCTCACAGAACGGATTCAAACCGGCAACGCGAACCGAGCAAACTCCGTCACAGTCCTAGCGATCTTCCGATGACCTCTTTCATGATCTCGGTGGTCCCGCCATAGATGGTTTGGACCCTGGCGTCACGGTAGGCCCTGGCTATCGGGTACTCCTCCATGTAGCCCCACCCTCCGAAGAACTGGAGGCAACGATCGATCACTTTCTTCTCCAACTCGGTGACCCACCATTTCGCTTTCGCCGCCTCTTCGGCGCTCAACGCACCGTCATTGTGATCGATGATCAGCCGGTCGACATAAACCCTGGCGATGTCCAACTCGGTCCGCATCTCTGCCATCGAGTGCTTGATGGTCTGGAAGCTACCCACCGGCTGGCCAAACGCCTTCCGCTCCCGCACATAGTCCAGCGTCCAACCGAAGGCTGCCTCGGCGTGGGCCAGGGAGCCCGCCGCGAGGGAGAGACGCTCCTGAGGGAGGTTCTCCACGAGGTGGACAAAACCGCGACCTTCTTCACCCAGCAAGTTCGCCACCGGCACGTGTACGTCTTCGAAGAAGAGCTCGGCGGTGTCCTGGGCATGAAGGCCGATCTTTTCCAGGTTCCTGCCCCTCGTAAAGCCCTCCACCCCGTCTTCGATGACCAGCAGGCTCATTCCGGCATGGCTCAGCGAAGGGTCGGTCTTGACTGCGGTGATCACCACGTCGGAGTTGATCCCGTTGGTGATGAAAGTCTTGGAGCCATTGACGACGTAGTGGTCGCCGTCCCGCATCGCCGTTGTCGCGATCCCCGCCAGATCGGAGCCGGCACCGGGCTCGGTCATCGCTATAGCCGACATGAGGTCGCCCGAGGCCATTCCCGGGAGCCATCGTTGCTTCTGCTCGTCGGTGCTGAGCCTGGTGAAGTAAGGGAGGCAGACATCGTTGTGGAGGGTGATGCACATCCCCGAGGCGAAAGCCTGGCCCCGTCCCAGTTCCTCGACGACAACCGTGTTGAATCGGAAGTCGGCGTTCCCCCCGCCACCGTATTGCTCGGGAATGGCCATGCCCAGAATCCCGGCCCTGCCGGCCTTAAGGAACATCTCCTTGTCGACGATCCCCGCAGCTTCCCAGCGGTCTACATTCGGCGTGACCTCCCTGGCCACGAACTCCCGCACCGATTCGCGGAAAAGGTCGTGGTCAGGTTCGAATAGTCGTCGATGCACAGGTCCGGATCACACGCCCGTGTAGAGGTTCTCGATCTCGTCGGCGTACTTCTCGATCACGACCCGGCGCTTCAGCTTCAATGACGGTGTTACTTCTCCGGACTCCGGTGTCCACTCGTCGCCGACCACGATCCATTTCTTGACTTGCTCGACCGTGGCAACCTGCTCATTCGCCGACTCGACCGCACCCTTGATCTCCTCCTGCACTTCGGGGAGTTGGGCGAACGATCCCAGATCGTGGTACGGCAGTCCACGCGCTTCAGCCCACGCCGGGGCCTCTTCATGGTCTATCGCGATGACCATGGTGAGAAACTTCCTCCCGTCGCCGACCATACAGGCCTTGGAGACCAGCGGATGATTGCCGAGGAGCGTTTCCAGCTTGGCCGGGGCGATGTTCTTCCCGGCGGCATTGATGATGATCTCCTTCTTGCGTCCGACGATCCAGAGGAAGCCGTCGTCGTCGAGCCGGCCCAGGTCGCCGCTGTGCAGCCACCCCTCAGCATCGAAGCTCTCGGCGCTCTCCTCGGGCAGTTTGTAATAACCGGCTGTGATCATCCCACCGCCGATCAACACTTCGCCGTCTTCCTCGAGACGAACCGCAACACCCGGTAGCGGCTTGCCGACCGATCCGACCTTCGCCGCACCGGGGACGTTGCTCGTTGCCGGCCCGGTTGTCTCTGATAGCCCGTAGAGCTCGAAAAGCGGAATCCCGATCGTGTTGAAGAAACGGATCAGGTCGGGGTTGATCGGCGCAGCAGCAGTGATCGCGATCTCGACCTGGTCCATTCCCAGCCCTTCACGTACCTTGGACAGGGCGATCTTGTCGAGGACGCCGGCGAGGAACCCTCCGGAGCCGCCATTCTCCTCGGCTTCGACGCGGGCCCGGTTGGTCTCCAGCGCTTTGTTGAGCAGCAGGCCTTTGACGCCCGTGGCTTCTTCGAAGCGGGCCATCAGCCTGGAGTGGAACTTCTCATAGACACGTGGCACCGCCACGAACAACGTGGGACGGGCCTCCACGATGTAGTCGAGCACTCCAGCGAGGTTCGGGCAGAACCAGACTTCCCCGGCGAGATAGGTGCCCAGGTAATGGGTCGCAAGCCGTTCGGCGATGTGGGCCAGCGGCAAGTAGGAGACCATCCGGGCGCCGAGTTTCAGGTTGGCCCCGCGCCTGAGGCACTCGACAGTCCACACCACATTCCGCTGGCTGATCATCACGCCTTTGGGTGTGCCGGTGGTGCCCGAGGTGTAGATGAGGGTGGCCAGCGTGTCGGGTGTGATCGAATCGATCGCCCGGTTCACTATCTCGGGATCTTCCTGGAGCTTTTGGGTGCCCCTCGTCAGCATTTCGTCCCACGACAGCACCCAGTCAGCGGTGTCGTAGTTCTCCGCGCCTTCCATGAGGACCACGTAACGAAGATTCGGCAGCTCGGAGCGGATCTCCTCCCAACGCTTCATGAACTCGAGGTTCTCCAGGATCGCCACGGTTGCCTTGCAGTTGTCAGCGATGTACTGGATTTGGTTTGCCGCAAGGGTGGAGTAGATCGTGACCGGGGTGCCACCGGAATGGACAACCGCGTAATCGGCGATCACGTGCTCGGGGCGGTTGCCGGCCATGATTGCGACGAATTCGCCGCTGGCAACGCCCAGGGAGGCAAGACCGGCAGCGGCCTGGTGGACCACGGACCGATACTGGGACCATGTCAGATCCTGGAAGACGCCGTTGTCTTTCCAGTGGATAGCAGGTTTGTCGCCGTGGCGGTCAGCATTGCGGTTGAAGTAGTCGACTATGGTCTTGCCCTCTACAACCGCATCGATCTCGGCGCGCTCTGCGAGAACCGCTTCCTGGCTCATGTTTCCTCCGTGGTCAGCCAACAACTCCGTCGCCCCGGAGCTTACTGATTCTCGCCGGGCTATAGCCCAGGACAGCAAGAACTTCGTCCGTGTGCTCGCCGGGCAAGGAGGGTGATGATGGGGTGGCGGCCGGGGTCCTGGCGAAGCGCGGGGCGGGGGCCGGTTGCACCACCCCGTCGATGGCGACGAAAGTGCCGCGTGCCTCGAGGTGGGGGTCGGTTGGGGCCGCAGTCAGCGATCGCACCGGAGCGACACATCCATCACTTCCGGCGAATACTTCTATCCATTGCGCTTGGGTACGTGCGCGGAACGCGTCGGAGAACATCTCCCGCATCTCCGGCCAAAACTCCCGGTCGAGCTGGTGGGGAACACCGCCGAGCCCGAGCCGATCGACGAGAACGGCAAAGAAGGCCGGTTCGAGGGCGCCGACAGCCATGTGGCGCCCGTCGGCAGTCTCATAGACGGTATAGAACGGCGCTCCCCCGTCAAGGAAGTTCGACTCCCGTTGGTCGGACCACCCTCCGCCTGCCATCAGGCCGTGGAGCGAGGTGCTGAGCAGGGCCGATCCATCGACCATGGCAGCGTCGACAACCTGGCCGGAACCGGACCTCCGGGCCTCGATGAGAGCGGCGAGCACCCCGACGACCAGCAGCATCCCTCCGCCCCCGTAGTCAGCCAGGAGGTTGAGAGGAACAGCCGGTGTGTCGTGGGGGCCGATGGCGTGCAGAACCCCGGAGATGGCGATGTAGTCGATGTCGTGGCCTGCGGTGGCGGCGTAGGGGCCCTCCTGGCCCCAGCCGGTCATCCGCCCGTAGACAAGACCTGGATTGACCGCGAGACACTCCCCGGGCCCGATGCCGAGACCTTCGGTCACTGCGGGGCGAAAACCCTCGATCAGCGCGTCTGAGCGGCTGACGAGCTCGAGCACCACTTTGCGACCGTCGGGGTGCTTGAGGTCAACACCGATCGACCGTTTTCCCCTCTGGTGGAGGTCGAACCGGGGCTCGAGCGGAAGCGGCGTGGCGCCGCCACCGACACGGTCGACCCGGATAACATCGGCGCCGAAATCGGCAAGGACCATCCCGCAGAAAGGGGCAGGACCCAGCCCGGCGAGTTCAACAACGATGATCCCCTCGAGTGGCCCTGGCATTCGGTGAGGCTAACCGGTGGGCCGCATTCCCTGTGGTGGCCCTAAGGGCGGGCGGCCGTCAGATCTTCACAAACGCGAGGCCAGGCGCGTCGTCCCTCGCCGCGATTGGTCTCGGCGATCAGTGTCGGTCAGGCCTTGGCTTTGGAGATCACGTCGACCGGGGCGGCGAAGTGACAGGCACTGAGGTGCCCGAACTGCTCGACCAACGGTGGCTCCTCTTCGGCGCAGATGTCCTGCGCCTTCCAGCAACGGGTCCTGAAAACGCAACCCGACGGCGGGTTGGATGGATTGGGGACGTCACCGCTGAGGACGATCCGCTCCCGCTTGTTCCTGACCCTCGGGTCGGGGATCGGAACCGCAGAGAGGAGTGCCTGTGTGTAGGGGTGGGTCGGGTTCTGAAAGATCTCGTCCCGGGTCCCGATCTCGACAATGTGACCCAGGTACATCACCCCAACCCGGTGCGAGATATGGCGGACCACCGAGAGGTCGTGGGCGATGAAGAGATAGGAGAGCTCGAGCTCGCCCTGAATTTCCTGGAGCAGGTTGATGACCTGCGCCTGAATCGATACGTCGAGGGCGGACACCGGCTCGTCGAGGAGGAGCATGCGGGGGTTGAGGGCGAGAGCGCGGGCGATGCCGATGCGCTGGCGCTGGCCACCGGAAAACTCGTGGGGGAACCGGTTGCCGTGTTCAGGCGAAAGCTGGACAGTGCGCAGTAACTCGGCCACCCGATCGGCTCCCCCATCGTCGTACATACCGTGGATGCGCAGGGGCTCGGCCACGATCTCACGGACTGTCATCCTCGGATTCAGGGAAGCGTAAGGGTCCTGGAAGACGATCTGCATGTCCCTGCGGATCGGGCGCATGTCCTTCCGGCTGAGCGTGGTGATGTCGGTGCCCATGAAATTCACCACGCCGTCAGTGGGGTCGAGAAGTCGGATTATTGCTCTCGCAGTTGTCGACTTGCCGCAGCCGGACTCACCGACGAGACCGAGCGTCTCTGCTTGCCCGACATCGAAAGAGATTCCATCTACCGCGTAGACATGACCGACGGTCTTTCGGCGAAGACCTTCCTTGATCGGGAAGTGCATCTTGAGATCCCGGACACTGAGAACCGTCCCATCGAAAGCTGCGGCCTGTGCCCCGCTCGCAAGGTTCGATCCGACCACCATATCTTCCCTAGACCTCGAGCCCGGTCACGGCTGCTTCACGCTCCGCCTCGATGGCGACCTCGTCGGGGAAATGGCACGCACTGCCGTGACCCTGGCCGGATTGGACAATGTCCGGAACCACCGTTCGGCACAGCTCGCGACCTGCGGACATCCGACAGCGCGGATGAAAGGCACATCCGGGAGGGAGGTTGATCACCGACGGCGGGTTGCCCGGAATCGGGAGCAGCTGCTCCATCTCACCGGTCACACGGGGCAGGCTCATCATCAGACCAAGTGTGTAGGGGTGGCGGGGGCTGTGAAATATCTCGTCGACGGTCCCTGTCTCGACGACACGCCCGGCATACATGACGGCCACGCGGTCTGCCATCTCGGCAACGACGCCAAGGTCATGGGTGATCAACACTGTGCCGGCGCCGGTTTCCTGGGCGGCGACTTTCATGACTTCCAGGACCTGGGCCTGAATGGTGACGTCGAGTGCGGTGGTCGGCTCATCGGCGATAAGGACCGAAGGCCTATTTGCCATTGCCATGGCGATCATGGCCCGCTGTCTCATCCCGCCGGAGTACTCGTGGGGGAACTGGTCGTAGCGGCGGGCTGGGTTGGGAACACCTACCATTTCCAGAAGGTCGATGGTTCGCTTCTTGGCATCTTCGTCCGACAGATCGTCATCGTGGACCAGTAGGGCCTCCGCGATCTGGTGACCCACCTTGAATACGGGGTTGAGCGAGGTCATCGGGTCCTGGAAGATCATGGCGATCTCCTTGTTCCTGATCTTGCGCAGCTCCTCCACGGGTAGACCCAGGATATTTCGCCCGCGGTAGAGCACTTCCCCGCTGACGATCCGGCCCGGCGGCACCTGGATCAGACCCAGTGATGCCATGACGGTGACGCTCTTGCCCGAGCCCGACTCGCCGACGACCCCCAGCGTTTCGCCGGGATAGACGTCGTAGCTGACACCGTCAACGGCATGAACTACCCCGTCGGTCGTGTCGAACTCCACGACCAGGTCGCGTAACGAGAGAACTGGTTCTGTCACGCGACGCGTTGCTTCGGATCGAAGGCGTCTCTGAGACCGTCACCGATGAAGTTGATACACAAGGCGATCAACACGATTGTCAGGCCCGGGAATGTGGCAAGCCACCACTGTGTCGTCAGTGAATCCTGGCCGTCTGCGATGAGGACTCCGAGGGCGGGGAAGGGGGGCTGCACGCCGAAGCCGAGGAAGCTCAGGGCTGCTTCGACGAGGATCGCCGCGGCGACGGTGAGGGTCGCGTTGACGATGATGGGGCCCATCGTATTGGGCAGGATGTGCCGGAAGATTATTCGTTTATCGGACGCGCCGAGAACCTTTGCAGCTTCGACGAACTCCTTCTCCCGCAAACTCAAGAACTCCCCTCGCACGATTCGGGCGAGGCCCGTCCAGAACAGCAGGCCGAGAATGATCGCCACCCGCAACGGGCTGCCGGCGCCGAGGAACGCGGAGAGAACGAGGAGGATGGCGAGGAAGGGGATGGTGAGGAACAGATCGGTCATCCGCATGAGCAGGTTGTCGATTGCGCCGCCATAATATCCGGCGATTCCCCCGATCACGGCACCGATGGCTGTGGACAACCCGGCGACGATCAGCGCCACGTACACCGATGTCCTCGTACCGTAGAGTGTCCGGCTGAAGTAATCCCGCCCGATTTTGTCGGTGCCGAAGAAGTGACTGTCTTCGAAAGTCGGGGGCCGGGAGCGGTTGGGAACGTCGGTCTCGGCAAAGCCGTACGGGGCAATCCAGTCGGCAAGCATTGCAGCGGTGAAAACGAATACCAGGATCACCAGCGAGGTCATGGCCAGCTTGTG
>JBHJOQ010000156.1:0-11630 GCA_050329555.1 Acidimicrobiia bacterium
GATAACCCGGGTGGTGGGGGAGACCTGGGTCGGTTCGGCGCCCTCGCGTGCCTGTCGACGTGCGACGGACATCAGGTTGGCCCGCTGCTTCTTGGTCATGGCGGTGGTGCGTACAATTGCCTCGTCTACTCCGGGGAGGCTGGCAACACGGCGGTTGGTGTCATTCTCGATCTGGTTGCGCAGAGGGCACTCGGCGATGGTCAGCGCCAGGCCGATCTCAACCGTCGACCCTTCGATCTTGACATCGCTGATCATGCCCAGTTCGACGACATTTCCGCCGAGTTCCGGGTCGCGAACGCCTTCTAGGGCCTTGAGGACATCGTCTCGGGTGACCACACTGTCAGGGTAATTGGAAGTCGGCGGCTAACCGTGTTGTTGGATAGGGGGAACGCCGGGTACAATAGGAAACAGCAATATGACACAAGTTCTCAGCATCAAGTCGAACAAGCCGCAGAAGGTAGTGAACGTCACAGACACCGCCGCGGCCAAGATCGGTGAGCTCATCACCGCCGAAGGAGACACCAGCCTCGCCCTGAGGATGGCCGTCCGGCCCGGTGGCTGTTCGGGTTTTTCCTACGAGATGTACTTCGACAGCGAGATCGATGACGCCGACTTCGTCGAGGAGCACGGCGACATCAAGGTTGTTGTCGACTCACAGAGCGCCGAGATGGTCAAGGGTTCCACCCTCGACTACAAGGACGGTCTGATGGGCGCCGGGTTCGCCATAGAGAACCCCAACACCACCCGCTCCTGCGGGTGCGGCAACTCCTTCTCGTAGCCGACCGACGCGTTCGTAGAAGACGGCCCGTCCGTCCGCATACCCCTGCCGGTGGTTCCAGCCGTGCCGTTACAATCGGCGAGGTACATCGCTAGGAGTCTTCGTTGCCCAAAACCATTCCCGACACCCCATCTGCTCCCACCCCGCTGGCGCCATACTCAGTCGCAGCGGAGGCCAATGGGTTCGTTTTCCTCTCCGGACAAGTAGCCCTCGACCCCAGTTCTGGCGAGCGTGAGCCAGATGATGTCGGTGACCAGGCCCATCGAGTGATGAAGAACATCGGGCTCGTGCTCGGAGACTTAGGGCTTTCCTACCCGGACATCGTCAAGACCACGATTTTCCTCTCTGACATTGCCGATTTCCCCAAGGTCAACGAGGTCTACGCCGGGTACTTCGAAGACGCACCGCCGGCCAGGTCGACTGTGCAGGCCGGTGCGCTGCCCGGTGGTTTCCTGGTCGAAATCGAGGTGGTGGCAGCACGATGAGGATCACCAAAGAACAGGTCTTCGAATCCCTGGGCCTCGCCGAGCACAACTCCGGTGTCTACGCCGGGGGCTGGCTCGAGGCGACCGGGGAGTCGATCGAAGTTGTAAATCCATCTTCGGGTGAGGTGCTCGCAACCGTGCAGATGGCGTCTGTCGCCGATTACGACAAGGTTATTGCCGATTCCGTCGAGACCTTCGAGCGCTGGCGGCTGCTCCCCGCGCCGAAACGCGGCGAGTACATCCGGCTCCTCGGCGAGGCGTTGCGAGACAATGTCGAAGCCCTCGGCGCCCTGGTCAGCCTGGAAGTGGGCAAGATCCTCCCCGAAGGGATCGGTGAAGTTCAGGAGATGATCGACATCTGCGACTTCGCAGTCGGGCTGAGCCGCCAGCTCTACGGCAAGACAATGGCCACCGAGCGACCCAATCACCGTATGTACGAGCACTGGCACCCGCTTGGCCCGGTCGGCGTGATCTCCGCATTCAACTTTCCGGTGGCCGTGTGGTCGTGGAACTCAGCGATTGCCGCTGTCTGCGGCGACACCATGGTCTGGAAGCCCTCGGAACGCACTCCACTCACCGCGATTGCAGTCACCAAGATCGCAGCGAAGGTGATGGAGGGCTCGGGTTTCGAGGGAGTATTCAATCTGGTCGTCGGTGACGGCAAGACGGTTGGCACTGCCATGAATCACGACCACAGGCTTCCGCTGATCTCGGCCACGGGCTCGTGCAACATGGGCCGTATCGTCGGTCCTGCAGTGGCCGCGCGGATGGGCCGCAGCATCCTCGAGCTTGGCGGCAACAACGCAGTGATCGTCATGGACGACGCCGACCTCAACCTCGCGGTTCGGGCCACCCTGTTCTCGGCGGTGGGAACTGCCGGCCAACGCTGCACCTCCCTGCGCCGCCTTCTCGTCCACAAGGCAGTGGCCGACAAGATGGTATCCCGTCTCGTGGAGGCGTACCAGCAGGTGACCATCGGCGACCCGCTCGACGACGGTGTCCTCATGGGCCCGCTGGTCGGTGAGGGTGCGATCGAGCAGATGATGAATGCCCTCGACATCGCCCGCGAGCAAGGGGCCAACATCGTCACCGGTGGCAACCGGATCGACCGTCCCGGGTTCTTCGTCGAGCCCACCATCGCCCTCGTCTCCAAAGACGCGCCGATCACCCGCGAAGAGACCTTCGCCCCCATCCTGTGGGTGATCGAATTCGAGACCCTCGAGGAGGCAATCGAGATCCAGAACGGTGTCACCCAGGGGCTGTCCTCGGCGATCTTCACCGAGTCGGTCAAGAATGCGGAGAGGTTCCTCAGCGCAGCGGGCTCCGACTGCGGGATCGCCAACGTCAACATCGGCACCTCGGGTGCGGAGATCGGCGGAGCCTTCGGTGGCGAGAAGGAGACCGGAGGAGGCCGCGAGGCAGGTTCCGACTCCTGGAAGGCATACATGCGCCGGCAAACCACCACCATCAACTGGGGCGACGACCTCCCCCTCGCCCAAGGAATCGCATTCGGGTAACAGCTTCGGCAGGAGTCGGTCGTGATCTTGGTTCGGGTAGGTCTCTCGCCCAGTGGGGTGAGCTGGCATCCCAGGGAGTACGCCGAATGAACCTACGCCGATATCCGGGTGTGGAATGAGTTGTCGAACGGCCGGTCACTTCCCCGCAAAGCAGCGACCCTCCTAGGCATGTTCGACGCGTGGTTCTGCACCGGCGAGTTTCCCGCCTCGACTATCGAGTAGCGGGTAGAGATACTGGCGTGCCTGACAATCCATCATCAACCACCGAAACGCCAGAACCGAATAGAGTCCCGATTGACCGCCTAGCACTGCCCGAGGCGACTCGTTCGTCATAGAGGAAACAGCATCCCGACGGCCGATTACCTGGTGGGCGCGCTACTCGGAGCGACGGGATGTGATGAGGGCGCCGATAAGGAAGCCGGCCGCTCCTGAAAGGGTGATAACCAGCACCATCGGCGCACGGGTTTCGGCGAAGACCCAGTCGACGCCCACGCTGTGCGAATTGGCCACGGCGAACACGACGATCAGAGCGAGAAGCACCACGACCAGGGTGACCCGAAGGGTCTGGCTCCGGCGGATCTTGTGCTCCTGTTCCACCTGCTCACGGCCCCTCCTCGAGGCGATGGCGATGACGAGACCGATGAGAGCCAGTGCCCCGGCGCCGATCAGCATCCATATCGAGTTGTCGAAGTCGGGCATTGCCATCTCCTCTAGGGCTTTTCCACCCACAGGGTGGCGGCTGAGGCCAATCTAGTGACCCGCCGTCTTGACCCCACCCGGTTAGCCCCTCGTTTAAGGCCCGGGTCCGGTGCTCTCGAATTCGACGAGGTTGAAGGTGAGACAGGCGCGGTCGTCAGCGATACCGCACAAGCGATATGCGTCAGGTGAGGCATCGAGCGGCATCCGGACCAGGATCAGGCTTTCGTCGAGATCCTTACAGGGCGGGTCGTCGGCTGGTGGCTGCCAATTCCCGCTGGTCGTCTGGGTGAGGCTGTGGGTCTGGCCGATAACAGTCCACCCGAAGAGGCTCCACTGTTCGAGTTGGAGACATGGCCCCCCGAGCCGTCGGAAATTCGCAGTTCGTTCCTCTCCCGGGTTGGGCCCGGTCATTGCTGCCACGGCGAGAATCGCCGCGATGGCGATCGCCCCACCCACCATCAACCTGTACCTGGGCAAGCGCGGGCTCATGTTGCGATTTTACGGACATGACTTCCGGCAGTTCCCTCGTCGGGGCCTATCGGACGCGCAAGGGAACGATCTAGAGAGACTGCAGCGCCTTGTCGAGGTCGGCAGACAGGTCTTCGACATCTTCAAGGCCGACGGAAAGCCGGACCAGGCCATCGGTGATCCCCACGGCGATTCGTTCGTAATAGGGAATCGCGGCGTGGGTCATCGTCGCCGGGTGGGTCACGAGTGACTCCACCGATCCCAGGTTCTCTGCCAGGGACCACAACTCGACCGAGCCCATCAGCTTCTTGCCGGCCTCGACGCCACCCGAGACTTCGAAACAGACCATGGCCCCGAACCCCGAGGCCTGGGTTTTTGCCAGATCGTGCTGCGGATGATCTTCGAGGCCCGGGTAATTGACATAGTCGACCCCGGGATGGCTCTGGAGCCACCTGGCGATCTCCATTGCGTTGGCGGATTGACGGTCCATACGCTCACTCAGGGTCTTGCTTCCCTGGAGGGTGAGCCAGGCGACCATCGGCGACATCACCAGCCCCGCCGAGATCCTGGCGAAAGCGATCTTCTCTTGAAGGGCGGCGTCGTTGACCACAACCGCGCCGCCAAGGGTGGCGTTGTGGCCGTCGAGGAATTTGGTCGTCGAATGCAGGATGACATCGACTCCGAGCTCGAACGGTCGCTGAAAGTAAGGGGTGAGGAAAGTGTTGTCCGTCACATGGAGGACCCCGGCCCGCTGGCAGAGGTCGGACACCGCCTGGAGGTCGGTCAGCTTGAGCGTCGGGTTCGCCGGGGTCTCGGTGACAATCATCCTGGTGTTGTCACGGACCGCCGCTTCGAGTGCGGCGATATTGGCGGCGTCAGCGAAACTGACGTCTACCCCGAATTTGCGCAGGAACTGATCGGCGAACCGGTAAGTGCCGCCGTAAACGACATCGGCGATGATGATGTGGTCACCGGCTTCGAGAAGCGCAAGGAACACCGCGACGGTTGCAGCCATGCCCGACCCGTAGGCAGTGGTGTCGAGGCCGCCTTCGAGGGCGGTGAGCTTGTTCTCGAAAGCCCTGACTGTGGGGTTTCCCGCCCGTGCATAGCTGTAACCCTTGGCCATGTATTCGTCGACGGACTCCTGGACGAACGTCGTCGATTGGTAGATCGGGGTGAGGATGGCGCCGGTGGTGGGGTCAGGCTCGACCCCGGCGTGGACTTGTTTGGTGCGAAAACCCATACCCCGATTGTATGCGGTGCCGCGGGCTTTGCCCGCCGACCAAGCCGGCCGGACGACCATTCTGTGTCGCTTTCGCACACGGCCTGATTACGTCGATCGACACAGAAAGGTTCCGGTGCGGGACATCACCCCTTCTGTGTCGTTTCGGAACACACCATGCTCCTGCGGATCGACACAGAACGGTCTGGTGTGATGTGTGAGCCGGCGCCGAACGGGCGGCCCGGGCCAGTCCTATCCGAACCGGTAGCCCACCGACCTCACCGTAGCGATCCACGATGAGCGCTCCTCGCCGAGTTTGGAGCGGAGCCGTCGCACGTGGACGTCGACGGTGCGTGCCCCTCCGTAATACTCATAGCCCCACACCCTGGAAAGGAGTTGCTCTCTCGACCAGACCCGGGTCGGGTTGGTGACCAGGTACCTCAGCAGTTCGTACTCCATGTAGGTGAGGTCCATCGGGACCCCACCCAACTCCGCCTGGTAGGTTAGGGTATTCAGCACCAGGTCCTTGAACGTGACCACCTCCTCATCATGGTGGGAGGTGGCGAGCCGGTTGATGCGAAGCCGGAACTCTGCGGGCTCGATGGGGGCGATCTGGAAGTCGATGAACGGGATGCCCGAGTCGACGAGAGCGAGTTGGTCGGCTGCAACGACCAGGAAGACCGGGACGCCGAGGTCTTCGGTAACCCTCCCCGCCTCTCTGAGCCGCCGCATCGGCTGGTCACCGAGCTCGACCACAACGAGGTCGACCTCCTGCAGCGCAGGGTCGGCGGGGTCGAGCACCTTGGGCCGCTCGATCTGGCTGGAGACGAAATCGAGCCCTTCCTCGAGCGAGTGGGAAGGCACGGCAGGGAATACCGCGATGATCACAGCATCGGCAGATAGGTCTCGAGCTCGTACCTGGATACGTGCTCCTGGTAACGGTCCCACTCGGCCCGCTTGTTCCGGAGGAACCAGTTGAACACGTGCTCGCCGAGGGCCTCGGCCACCAGTTCGGACCCCTCCATGAGGTCGAGAGCGGAGGCGAGTGTGTCAGGAAGTCGTTTCACCCCGATCGCTGCACGCTCCGACGAACTGAGCCGGTCGACATCAGCTGTCACTTCCGGAGGCAGCTCATAGCCCTCCCGAACCCCGGCAAGCCCGGCGGCGAGCATCACCGACAGGGCGAGATAGGGGTTGCAGGCGCCGTCTGCAGCACGGTATTCCACACGTACGCTCGACGGCTTGCCTCGCTTCACCGAAGGGACGCGGACCAGCGCAGACTGGTTGTTCCGGGCCCAGGACACGAAGATCGGTGCGTCGAAACCTGAGACTAGGCGTTTGTAGGAATTGACCCATTGGTTGGTGATTGCTGTGATTTCCGGGGCGTGCTGAAGGAGCCCGGCGATGAAGGCCTCCGCCAGCTTCGACAGGCCGCCCTGGGTGCCTGGCTCGTGGAAAGCATTGATGTCGTCTTCGAACAGCGAGAGGTGTAGGTGCAACCCGGAACCGTCGTGCTTTTCGAGGGGCTTGGGCATAAACGTGGCGTAGATGCCGTTCTGCAGGGCGACCTCCTTAACCGTGAGGCGTGAGGTCATGATGTTGTCGGCCATCGTCAGGGCGTCGGTGTACCGGGCGATTATCTCGTGCTGGCTGGGGGCCACCTCATGGTGGGAATGTTCGATCGGGATCCCCATCCGCTCCAGCGCGATGATCGTGTCACGCCGGTAGTTCTGGGCCACGTCGAGGGGGGTGAGGTCGAAGTAGCCGCCTTTGTCGAGAACCTTCGGCTTGGGCCCGGCGTCCTCGAAGTAGAAGAACTCCATCTCGGGCGCCACATAGAAGTTGTAACCCATTTCGGCGGCGCGTTCGAGATTTCGCTTGAGGACCGTGCGCGGGTCGCCGAGAAACGGCTCACCCTCAGGGGTGTAGATGTCGCAGAACATCCGGGCCACCTGGCTCTCCTCCCGCCAGGGGAGCACCGCGAATGTCGATGGGTCGGGCTTGGCCAGCATGTCCGCTTCTTGAACGCGCGCGTAGCCGTCGATCGCCGAGCCGTCGAAAGTCATCCCCTCGTCGAAGGCGACCTCCAATTCGGCGGGGCTGATCGAAACGGATTTGAGCAATCCCTGGACGTCGGTGAACCAGAGTCGGATGAACCGGATCCCTCGTTCTTCGACGGTCCGGAGCACGTAGTCGGCCTGTTTGCTCATGGGGCTCCTAGTTGCGGTGCACGGTGATTGTATCCGGGGGGAATCGGTGAGAATCAGCCGGTGCGCTTGCGGTCGGCGAGCCACCTGCGGCGCAATGAGCGGCGCTCCCTCTCCGTGGTCCCGCCCCAGATGCCGGCACGCTGATTCGACTCCAGGGCGTAGCCGAGACACTCGTCGACGACCCTGCAACTTTCGCAGACCGAGAGGGCCGTAGCTATCTGCTCTGCGTCCGTGTCCCCGGCAGGAAAGAACAGGTCGTCCGGATATCCGCGGCATGCTGCCTGGGTTTTCCAGTCGACCGGTACATCATGTAACAGGTCCCTGAGCCCTTGGGTCACTCTCCAAGTGTGGTGCCCCGCTCGGGTTTTGCCAAGAAGAATTTGGATGAATAGGCGGTTATCTCAATCGGAACGGTGTTCGGACGAGCCCTCATCGCCGTTTCCCGACGTGCCTCCGGGGTGGTCGGGCCCGGTGTCGGAGGAGCCGCTATCGCTGCGGTCGGCGACATTTTGGCTGTCTGTCGTCGCGCCGACCACGACATGATCGCTCGTCTCCGACACGCCCTCCTGGCCGTCCGGAAGTGCCCGGAACCGCTCGGTGAAAGCCACCATCGAGAAGATGCCGAGGGCGATCAGTCCGAGGACAAGCGCAACCCAGGCGGCGATGGTGCCGAGAAAACCGCCCGGGATATTCACGAACCCAAATCCGTCGCAGCCGCCCCCCTGACCTTCGATGAACCCGCCGGCCTCATAAACACCCCGAATCTGGTCGCCGGCCCGGAAACCGAGGTCTTCGACATAGCCTCTGACGCTGGGCTCATCGCCCTCATTGCTGGTGTCCATGTCGCTATTCGAGTCACCGCCGTCAGCGATCACCCATTCGAATCCTCCGATGACAACCCAGATCTCCCATTCGTGGTCGGTGATCGGGCCCGGCGAGCTGGCGAACCAGGAGAGGCCACCGTCGGGGTCGATGTCAAACGGATTGGAACGGGATGTGTCGGTGACGATTGTGGTATCTAGGTCCGATAGAGCTTCGACGGTGCACCCACCATTCAGCTGACCGCTTTCAGCGGCCTCTCCGATCCCAGTGAGCCCGTAGGCGATTGGTGCGATCAGCAGGATCAGGGCCAATGCGAGTGCCCCTGTTGAAGCCACCCGGCGGATCCGCGACAGCATTACGAAGATGAGCCCGAGCAGGCCGGGGAGGAGAAACGTGGTCAGCTTGTCCAGCGGCCACACTCCGCCCTGCTGGAGAATGACGGCCACGCATAGACCCACAATCAGGCCCATGAACAGAGCTGTTACCGGTCTTGCAGGTACAGGTTCCATCAACTCCTCGACTTCTCGGCTCGGAATCTGCCATAAGCTACGTGTTTTTTGAGATCGTTGTCGGCATTCTTGTGGTTTTGGGTGCGACGGGCGATAGCCTGATAGGAGTCATGCCACGAATTCGCGCAGCTTCCATCGATGAGCACAAGGAATTGACGAGGCGCGCCATTCTCGAGGCCGCCAAGGAATTGATCGCCGAGATGGGCACTGCTGAGGTCTCCCTTGCTGACTTGACGGCAGCGGCAGGGATCGGGCGCACCACGTTCTATGAGTACTTCTCGGACCGGGATGACGTCATAGCCTCTCTCGTCGAGGAAGAGCTTCCCGGAGTCATCGAAGAGCTGATCTCGTCGATCCTTGCGGAATCCACCGCGGACCGCCTGGCCGACATGGTCATAGCAACTGTCGAGTTCGTTGTCGACAATCCGGTCCTCGGGTTGATATTGCATCGTGAGGTACCAAGGCTTGGGCCGAAAGCGCAGGACCGGATCATCGTCGCCCACGCCAGCCTGTCCCGGGAGATGGGGCACATCTACCTGACCGGGGTGAAAGAGGGAGTATTCCGCGCCATCGACCCGGAATTGGCGGGACGGCTGATCCAGGACACGATCATGTCGACGGCCAAGACCATCATCGCCTCAGACCAACCCGCCGTGCGTGCTGCGGAGATCACCGGCGGCCTGCGCGACTTTTTGCTCTCTGGCCTCTCCGCTGCAACCCGGGTCGGCCAAGCAGGAGTGCCTTGATGGAAGACAACCAGGTCAGCAGCGAAACTTATGTGAACCGGGAGCTTTCCTGGCTCGACTTCAACGACCGGGTTCTGAGTCTGGTGAAGCGCTCGGACTTTCCGTTATTGGAGAGGGCCAAGTTTCTGGCCATCTGGTCGTCGAATCTCGATGAGTTCTTCCAGGTCCGCGTCGCCGGCCTCAAGGAGCAACTCGCACACGGATTGGGTGCGGGCACGCCCGACGGCATGACGCCGATCCAACAGCTTGCGGCGATCAGGGAGGTGGTTGAGGAGCAGTACACCGAAGTCTCGAAGTTGTTCTTGTCCGAAGTCGCACCGGCATTGGCTGCGAGGGGGATCGTGTTCAGCGACTACTCCACATTGGACGGGGAGGATCGGGAGTTTCTCGATGCTCAGTTTCGTGACATCGTGTTCCCCGTGGTCACCCCGCTTGCGGTCGACCCTGCACACCCGTTCCCCTACATCTCCAATCTCTCGATGAACCTTGCGGTCTTCGTGCGGAACCCCGAGTCTGGTGTCTCCAGGTTCGCCAGGGTCAAGGTTCCCCCGATTCTCCCCCGCTTTGTCGTGCTGCCCGATGGCGAGCGTTTTGTTCCGCTCGAGGATGTGATCGCCGCGCATCTCGATTCGCTTTTCCCAGGCATGGAGGTGGTGGCCCATCACGTGTTCCGGGTGACCCGCAATGCCGACTTCGAGATCGAAGAAGACGAGGGCGGCGATCTTCTCCTCGCCATCGAATCCGAACTGACACAGCGGCGTCTCGGCAGGGTGGTGCGTCTCGAGGTCCACCCCGGGATCCCCGAGGAGGTTCTCGACCTCCTGCTCAGGGAGATGGGAGGGACAGCTGAAGACGTCTACTACGTGGACGGGCCGCTCGACCTCTCCGGAATGTGGTCGGTATTCGACCTCGATCACCCCGAACTCAAGTTCGACACCTACGCATGGGTGACGCCGCCGCGGCTCGCAGCGACGGCGACGGAGCGAAACGACATTTTTGCAACCATCCGCCAGGGTGACCTGTTGGTCCACCACCCCTACGACTCGTTCATCACTTCGGTGGAGGCTTTCCTGAAGCAGGCTTCTCTCGACCCCGACGTCCTTGCGCTGAAGGTGACGCTCTACCGCACTTCGAAGGACAGTTCGATCATGGCGTCTCTCATCGAGGCTGCCGAAGAAGGCAAGCAGGTTGTGGTGCTGGTCGAACTGAAGGCCCGCTTCGACGAGGAACGGAACATCGAATGGGCGCAACGTCTCGAGGACGCCGGCGTCCATGTGATGTACGGCGTGGTCGGTCTGAAGACCCACACCAAGCTCGCCCTGGTCGTCCGGCGCGAGGGCGCCAAAGTCGTCCGTTACGCACACATCGGAACCGGCAACTACAACGAGACCACCGCCCGCACCTACGAGGATGTCGGAATCTTCACCCAAGACCCGGACATTGGATCCGACCTGTCGGATCTGTTCAACTTTCTCACCGGGTACAGCCGTCAGACGACGTACCGGAGGCTCGCGGTCTCGCCCAACGGGATTCGGAGCCGCATCATGGAATTGATCGAGGCGGAGGCTTTCAAACCTCAAGGTTTGATCACCCTCAAGATCAACTCCCTCGTCGACGAGGGGATCATCAATGCCCTGTACAAGGCTTCTCAGATGGAGACCCGGATCGACCTGATCGTCCGCGGGATCTGTTCTCTCCGTCCGGGAATCCCCGGTCTCTCGGAGAACATCCGGGTTCGCTCGATCGTGGGCCGATATCTGGAGCATTCGCGACTGTTCCGATTCGGGGCGCGAGGGAGCCAGCGTCACTATTATCTCGGCTCCGCCGACCTGATGCCTCGAAACCTCGACCGCCGCGTTGAAGCCCTGGCCCCGATCCTCGACCCGGACCTGCAGTTTCGAATCGACGAGATGATCGATGTGCTACTTGCCGACGACGTCCTGGCATGGGAGCTCGATAGCGAAGGCAAGTGGAACCGGGTGGCCACGGTCGCCGGGATCGACAGTCAAGTCACCCTCCAGGACCTGGCGCTGACCCGGTCCAAGGCCTTCGGCAACTAGGACGCTGTTGATTTATCGGCATTTTGGGGGGCGTGACGGCGAATGCCCTTCCCCATGGGCGGTCGGGGTTGTCGTGTGCTCGGGAGACGCTCGTCGATGCGGATTTCGGTGCGT
>JBHJOQ010000147.1:0-3307 GCA_050329555.1 Acidimicrobiia bacterium
GGCCGAAATGGAGCAGCTGGGCCATTGGAGACTTCACGTCGCCCATCCCATTGAGGTTCGTGATCATCGGGATCAGCTCCACCAGGCACTGCGTCGAGGCACGGAGATTCAGGGCCCGCCTTTTGGGCCGATCGTCTCGTTCAACCGTCAGGTCTCATTGAGCCATCAGGTCGGGTACACGATCTCCAGCGCCACGACTGTTTCGGCGCCCGATGCCAGTCAGAGCATCGCTGATGCGTTGACTGCAAACGTCGACAAGCTGCGCGAAGCGCACAACATGAACCTCGAAACTCACCTCGTGATCTGGGCAGAAATCGGACGCCACTTCGGCCTCATGAATCTCGTCGACGTCCCGTCCGCGCAGGAAGGTCGGGAAGTTATCGATGGTGTTTGGGTCATCAGCAATGTCGACCCGGATCGCTCTCAAGTGAGTCACCCTCTGGCCTGGTTCGCCTGTCCCGGCGATGCTGCTTGGATCGCAATGGACCTGGATTAGATAGGATCTCGTTGGCGGGCGCTCAACATGTGCCGATCTGCTCGGTTCCAGGATCGGAGTGTTATCGCCCATACCGCGTGATCTGCGCTGTCATTGGGCTTTGCCGGGGTGACGATTCAACTGTTGTTTGTTTCGGGTACGACGTCGATGATGTTGCCGTCGGCGTCTAGCGCGGTCACTTGGTTGGCGGGCTGGTTTCCGAGGCTGCAGTATGCGTAGAAGTCGACGTCGAATTCGGGGGCGGTGAATATGGGCGCCGTGGTCTGGGTTCCGTCGGGGAGATGCAGCCGCACGGTGTCAGTGTCTCGCACGGTGCCGTAGGCACACCATCGATTTTCTTCTCCATCGTCGAAACCGGTGTCGGTTAGAAGCGCTCCGAGGTGTTCACCTGGGGGTATGTCACCGATACAGCCCATGCCTTCGAGTCGTATACAGAGGTTCCCTTCGGTGGTTTGAAAGGCTGACATGCGCCAGGCGCGAGTGGATCCTTGGTAGGTGCCTTCGGCGATGCTGACTTCGGGTCCGGCTGGTTCGGGCTCGGCCCACTCGTAGAACTCGTTCCAGGGGCCGCCTGCTGCGGTGATTACGTGTCCGTCGGCGTCCCGGTATCGGATGAGGACAGAGAGCACTTCGTCGGGGTCGGCCACGAGCTCGGTGTCCACATACCCGGCTTCTAGATCCGCTATGTCGGCATTCACCTCGATGAGGTTGTCGATGTTGGCGAGTTTCATCGTGATGTCCGCCTCCACGACCTCCTCGGCTTGAGGCAGGGGTATGCGTGTGCCTGTGTCGACGGATTCGAGACGGTCAGTTGTATAGCCAGAGCCGACTTGGGCCACCGCCCAGAGTTGTCCGGTGTCGCTTTGTCCGATCGTGTGTACGACAAGCTCGAGCGGATCAACACCATCTTGGACGAGAGTCACGGTTGTCGCATCTGTAGGACAGGACTCGGTATTTCGGTTCGGGTAGGTGAGACAGGTATCGCGTTCTGTTGCTGAAGCGGCTGCTTGACTCCAACCGAGCACTTCAACAGCGAAAGCCTCCGCCGTCGACGATGGAGTTCCTGTCATGTCTCCGGCAGGCCAAAGCACATCGCCAGCCGCGAGTTGTACGGGACCGGGTACCGAGAAGGCTTCGTTGGACTGATCCGGGTCGGCTACATCACTGGTGCCGGGCGGCACCAGCCACCACACGACCAGGCCGAATCCAAGCACGAGCCCAAACGCAGCAACTGCCGCCCACACCGGATTTCGCAACGCCCGCTTGACGGTTAACGACACCAGCAAGGTATCGACTGAAGTCTCTTCGTCGGGGATCGTGTCTGTTGTCAGCGAGAAGGAAGTTTCAGAGTCCAACTCGGATTCGATTCGACGCCACAAGTCATCGGCCCCACTCCTCGGCGGGTCGACCGGCCGATCAGATACGGAACGAAGTTGGGCGACCATCTTGTGTTCACTCATCGGACTGCTCCTCGTACTCTCCAGCCAAAGCTGTCCTTGCCCGAGCCAGTAGCGACTCGGTCGCCGCTACCGACCTGCCGAGCAGCTCAGCTGTCTCAGAAACGCTCAGGTCGTCGACATAGCGCAATATCAGGGCCAGTCGGTAGTGACCGGGAACGGCCTCCAAAGCCGACAGGATTCGTGCGTCGGCCGCCGAAGTCTCATCCAACGGCGAGGCTTGGCTTTCCAACTGTGGATGAGCACGGTGGCGAACCTCACGACGCCGGTAGAAGTCGACCAGCCGGCGACGCGCCAGCGACATCACCCAAGCCGACGGGTCAACCACGCTCTGACCTGCCCGCAGAGACTTCACCGCTCCAAGAAAAGTGTCCTGGGTCAGGTCCATTGCAACTTCCTCGCTCCTCCCACACCGCCTCCACAAATAGCCGTAGACCATCGGAAGAGCGCGGTCATAGAATGTCCTGAACCGCACTGGGTCCAAGAGTTCATCCGCTCCGGCCATCTTTGGACGCTCCATCTGTCACATAGGTAGTCGCATCAGAGGGGGGATATCTGTCGCGGGACACCCGCCATCAAAAACGAGCGCCTCCAAGCACCACCGCCTTCGTCGACCATTTGACCACTCCCACACTGGCAAACGCACGCCGACGTGCCGTTCTGCTCGGCCTGGCGCGAGGGGCGTTATAGCCCGCTATCAGTGATAGGCGGGTCAAAAGAGTGCTAGAGGTCGATACGGTATCGAACTTGAATGACTGGGTTTCCTTCTGGGATCTCCTCGGTCTTCTCCGTTCCATCGAGATACCAGCCGGCCTTTTCGTAGAACCTTGAAGTCCGTTGGGCACCCTGAAGCGTCCATAGCACTGCGTATTTCCAGGGGCCGTTTCGCAAGTACTGGAGGGCATGGTCCATGAGACTCCGACCCAGCCCGCTGCCGATGCGACCCGGCTCGATGTAGAGGCTGTAAAGCTCGAAGACGGCGAGGACCTTGAGGGCGTCTGATAGTGGTGGACCCAGCATCACATATCCGACCACCTCGCCGTCATCGTCCGCGACTGCCACGTGATAGGGATCGCCCTCGCTGATCACCTGATCGACGAAGGGCTTTCGTTCTTCAGGGTCCATTCGATCGAGGAACTCTTGCGGGATGATGTCGCGAAATGCCGCCTGCCAACCTCGGACGTTGATCGCAGCAATTTTCGACACATCATCCTGGTCGGCTGACCTGATATCGACCATTCCTCAAACTTAGCGAAATCACACACTCGACTTTGAGCAGACTCTCATTCCGCCGTCTGGAGTACGGCGCACGCCGAGGTGCCGGTCTGCTCGGTTTGTCGGAATGCGTGTTATC
>JBHJOQ010000065.1:0-12677 GCA_050329555.1 Acidimicrobiia bacterium
CCAACCGAGTAGAAGCGGGTCCCCGCCGGAACCGACACCTGCTGCCCCTCGGAGTCGGCATCGGCAACAACGACCTCGGCGGCCACCGTCACCGCGTAGTAACCCGGGGCGACCTCCACCGCTCCCAGGCTCGTTGTCCTCGTCGCCGACAACAATCCGGTCTCCACTCGGTCCGGTGAGGCCCGATCGAGGAGTGGGCTGAGGCCTTTGGTCGAGTCTTCGCCTGCCGTGAGATAGGCGGCGATGAACAACTCGGCGACACCCTCCGCTCCGCTGGTGTCGGGCGGTATCTCGACACCGCCGATGTCGACCAAGTCGACTCGCTCGGAGAGCGACGTCACCCGTGTGGCGACGAAAACGGCTGCCACCGGACCCGAAATCACCAGCAGCCAGAGGACGATGTTCAAAACTCGGACGGTGAGAGCAGGATTCCATATTCGGCTCGAGTTCCGGTCGCGGGGAGCCGCATCTTGAGCAACCCCGGCCGTCATCGGATCCCCCTCGACCGATCCGTCACGCCGCGTCGGACATGCTGGGAAGCCATCTGACGGCGCAACGCCTCAACTCGTGCTTCCTCGGCCCGCCAGTATTCGCCCTCGAAGAACCCAACCACTCGGGTTGCAAGCTGACGGGACGGCAGCATCCCGCCAGTGCTCAGCAGGTTGTCGAGCAGATCACACCAGACATCCCATCCAGCACGGATCTGGAGGTCCAACTCAACATCGGTCAGGGTGCCAACCGCTCCCTGAGTCACCTCGGGGTCGGACCGCCTGGTGCTGGGTTCGAGTGGCCGGAAGGCTCCCATCATCTCCTCCATTCGTTTGGGTCAGCGGCGAATGCCGGTTGCAGACATAAGGGGCAGATGGGGGAGCCGCACGCGACGCGATCCTGAATGCGATGTATCACCGCGCGGCGCTCAGGCTTTGGCGTACCCGACGCTCGGCCCGCAGGCGGCGCTGTCGCAACGTCTGAGGGTCCACGTCTTCAGCAGCTGCCAGTTCGTCCACCGAGAATCCGGCTGCCCGGGTCATCACAACCAGGCGGGCAGCATCCTCCCGGATCCGCCCCCGCTGCCGAACCCACTCGACGAGCTGCTCAACCTGCTGCTCTTCGGACGGACCGTCGATGGGCTCTTCGCCGAGATCGAGATGCGAATAATCATCGACGAAGACCACGGGCTCAGATCGCGCCCGAACCGCCGAACGCAGAACTCGACGCCTTGTGTTCACGTAGATCCTGAAACTCGGCGGCGTGCCCGCCGGCTCCGCCGCACACCAAGAGATGACGTCCAACGCCGTGGCAACGACCCGGGCGGCTCTCTCCTCGGAATCCCAACCACGGATCCCGTTGATCAGACTCTTCAAACCTGGCAGCACCACTTGAAGCGCCACCCGCCTCGCAAGGGCGTCGTCGCCAGATCGCTCCAGAAGCGCGTCGAGCAGTTGATCGCGTTCGGCCCAGGTCGACGCGTCGCGTCTCTGCGCGGAGGCTATGAGCTGATCCCCATCCTCGAACGCCAGTCGGTTGTCTGTGGTTGACCAGGTACGTAGGCGATCAACCAGCCACCGAGATCGGGACAGGCTCCGCCATTCAGCATCGAGTCGGCGAATCAGCTCAGTCTCCGCCCCCCGGGCTTCGGGGCTCAGCCCCACCGGCCGCTCTCTCGTGTTGTCCACGAGATGGAGCGTTCATCACAACCCTGTCAGCCGAGTGTCAGTAGCCCTGTCAGCCGAATGTCACCAGGGCGGGAATCTGGAAGTCTTGAAGCGAACGACCGGCCCTGCGTATTGCGTCTTCCGTCGTCGGCCAGTGCTAGCGGCACACGTCACGTTCCGCCCTCGGACCGGTGCCAAGGCCGAAATGTTCATGCAAACGTCGAGTGTTCTGTGTATAGTCTTGCGAAGACATGCAGGAGGTGCCCGTGGACGAATCCTCAATCCGCCATCTGAAAGCGCTCGGCCCGCCGCTCGCCGGATACGTGCGCGCCGGCTCTCGTGACAACGCAATCATCGCGCGACTCATCAGTCAGGGTTTGCCGGTCGGTGCGGGCATCGTCTACGACGCAGCAAACTCTGCTCGATCAGCAGATCTCAGGTCAGCAGCGAATGAGGCAGGGCTCGAATGTGTGCTGGACCCTAAGTCGGTCGAGCTTTCGACTGTGGGAGGCTTCGATCGCTCCAGCATCGCGTCTCTACCGTGGGCAGGCTCCGCCCCACATCAGCCAGCAGATCTAGAGGGGAGCAGCCGCACGCAGTTTGTCGAGCTAATGGCGATTGCGGCTGTCGAGACAGGTGCTTCCGCAATGCTGGCACCGACCCACTTCCTCGACGAACTGTCTCCGTGGTTGTCCGTCGACACGGTGTTGGCCTCGATGCTCCGCGAAGCCCTTGATCGACTCGGCGCCAAGAACGTTGCAATCTACTACCCACTCGTCACCACGCTTCAAGTCGCGCGTTCCAGCGGATTCGGGACGCGCATCCGTCGCTCACTTGAGCGCCTAGCAGACGAGCGTGTGATCGACGCGATCTGGCTACGAATCCATCCGTTTGGTACTACGTCGGCGGGGCCACTCAGTCTCACGCGGTATGTCGACTTCGCCCGCTCACTACACCCGACAGGCGTCCCGCTCGTTGGAGAGCGAACGGGAACTGTCGGACTGGCTCTCCTGGGGTTCAACGCAGTCGGTGGCATCGAGTCGAGCGTCACATTCGGTGATAGGTATGACCACGGCGCTCTGAAGAAGCCATCGACAGGATCGGGCTTTGTGCCGCCACCACGCGTCTACCTCCAAGAGGTGGGTGCCATGGTCGATCGGTCCGTTGCAGAAGGGCTGTATGAACGGCGTGGGATTAAGGGTCGGCATCAGTGCGGAATCGGATGCTGTCCTCGAGGGATTGTTGACACTCTGGATGATCCTCGGCGTCACTTCCTTGTGAACAGAGCCTCAGAGACTTCCCGGCTCTCGGCCGTCCCTGAAGGCGCTCGACCCGAGCACTACTTGTCCACCTGGCTGCGACCCGCGAGTGATCGCATGATCCAGGTGGTCAAAGCTGCGCCAAGTCTCGCTGGTCATCGTGTTCGCTTGGACAACTGGCGTATGACCCTGATGAAGCTTCTCGATGAGGGTGCGCCGGCGGCATCTGTCGCGTTGGTGCCGACGGGACGAAGGCTACGTCGTACGGCTTGACAGTCGAGGCACGTGGTTGTGTTGAAAGGAGAGAATGTGAAAGGTGCATTGGCGGAACGGATCGAGACCATCCGTGAGCGGGGCGGGATCAACTCGCGCGAAGTCGCGCAGCTACTAGAGACGACCCCCCAGACCGTTTCTCGCTGGCAAACCGGTAAGTCGACTCCACATCCTCGAAGTCTTGACCGTCTCCTCAAGCTTGAGTGGATATCGCAGCTCTTGTCTGAGTTCTATGCCCCTGAGGAGGCGAAGCTCTGGCTGTTCAGTCCCCACCGTCAGCTCGGCGGAGTAAGGCCAGCTGATCTGATCAGCGAAGATCGCATGGATGAGGTGCTCGCTTTGATAGACCAGCTCCAGTCCGGCGCGTACGTCTAAGGACCAAATGTCCTCGCATAGGCCGTTCGAGCTCGAGCTATTGGATGCGATCGAGGGCGCGGATATTGGCCCTTGGCAAGGCACGGCATGGCGTCAGGTCTTCGAAGGGACCCCTCCTCTCCGCCCCAACCAGCGGGGAGCGCGATGGAACCCTCAGGACACGGAAGCCCTTTACTGCGCGCTCGACCCGCTGACCGCATCTGCGGAGATCGACTATCTGGTGTCGCGGCAGTCGATCCCGATCACGAGACCGAGGGTGACCTATGAGCTCGGTGTCGGGCTCGAGAGGGTCGCGGACCTCTCGACTGATGCAGCCCTGCAGACGGTGGGCCTGTCCATCGACGCCATCCGTGCGAACGGGATTGATGAATGCAGACATATTGGGTCTGCCTGCGCGTGGCTCGGGTTCGACGGAATCTTGGTCCCGTCCGCCCGTAACGACGGCATCAACTTGGTTGTATTCGTTACCAACCTCGGCCCCGACAACGCGGTCGAAATCGTCGCCCAGGATCCTCCTAGCTCCTCAGGATATAGCCAGGATTGATGAATGTACGTGCGCCTCGTGGTCCCCGACCTGAACCAGCGCTGACGATACCGTTCGTTCGCGGTGAAGATGGCCCCGTTGGGCCATGCGCTTGAGGGGCAGGCGTCCACACAGACCAACTCAGGAAGGTCGCGGGCGAGTTCGTGCCTATTGGATCGGCTCCAAAGTCGAGCCCCGGTGGATCATCCGTGCCGACAGAGAGATCGAAGTTGTAAACGCGACGGAGCCCTTGTTTGGTTTCATCGATGCGAATCTGTCCGGTCACGTGAGCGCCTGTCGTTTGGTCAAGGGCTGCCATGCCGAAGGGGTGGGCCCAAGAAAGCGCACGGCGTTGACGGATGGTGCGACGACAGCCACATCGACACGTGGCTGTCCGTCTGACTCCACTAGCAGGGCTGGAACGCGGACGTTCAGCCATCTCAGCGCGCGATCGCCCTGCGGGAACTCCCGATCGACCCCTCTGACCGTACGCGAGGCCAACGTGACTTTGAGTTCGAACGGGGCGCCCTTGTTGTGCGCTACGAAGGAAATGAGGTACGAGTCCGCTTGGGGATAGTCAGGGAACCAGTTGTCTTCGCTGGTCTTCTCGGCAGCGACCTTTTGCCAGTCCAGCGCGAAGGAGCCCTTGGCGATCTCTTTCGCTTTGATCTGGGCCTCGGCCTTGAAGGCCGCCACCCATCCATAGGCGCCCACCAGCATCGGCAAAAGGGCAAGCCAGAGGTATTGCCTCGCGACGGCTGCCCACACAGAGGCGATGACCGCTGCAAGAGTCATTATGGCGCGAGCCACTCGGAGAAGTCTCTCGGTGCCTGCTAGAGGCCTTCGACCAGCCCGGAAGACGACCGAGTCCTTGATTCGGTTCCAGCGGGCGGCAGCCACCGAGTACAGACCAGGATTCCGCCCATGCTTTGCGTCGGGCGAGCAATCTGTGCGCCTGCTAGCGATGTTCCTCAGTGTCGATCTCGGAGCGCGAAGGTGAGTCTCTTCCGTGCACACAAGGAACCTTCAATTGTCAAAGGACCGATATCAGACCGCGCCCTCCACACAATCCTTGATGAGCGACATCCAGCGAGATGGCTGCTGCGCGTAACCGTTCGTCCGCTTGCAGATGGTGAGCACCAGCTCCTCTTTCGCTCGCGACACCATCACGTGAAGCAGCGCAAGCTCTTCGCGGACCTTTGGATCCGAGTCGGGTAGGGCTTTCACGAAGAAGCTCGGGATCTGGCCCTCTTCGAAGCCCAAGATCACGACCTTGTCGAAGCCTTGGCCCTTACCCATGTGTCCAGTCAGTAGGTGCACACCCGGACCGACGGGCACGTCAAGGTCGCTTCCGATTCTGATACGTTCGATGAGTTCCCGAAGACCCTCCTGCTGGATCAGGTCCACCAACTCATCCGCTGCGTCGCGCAGGTCGATGAGAGTCGATGCGTTCTCCGACGGGACTTCGCTAAAGCAGCGAAGGTAAAGCTCCTTCACCTGCTGCTGTGGTTCCGCCACGGTCGCCAACACACCATCGAGGTGCTTTCGAAGCAGGCGAACTACCTCGGGCCGATGCAGTGGGTGATCCCAAGTCTCGACGTCCAGCCCAGCAGCGTTTGCGCGTTCAAGAAACACGTCTCGACGCCCACCGGGCTTCATTCGCGACAGAACACCAATGGTGATCTCCCTTGGTGGGTCCTCCGACGCGGCGAGCTCCAACCACGTCGAGATCTGGCCGATCAACCAATCGGCTTCAGCCCGTTGATCATCGAACACCGCCAAGACAGCCCGACCGCGACCGACCCACTTGTCGGGATCAGCCGACAGGAGTTCGGGAGCGCCTAACGCACCAGCGACGGCGCTGGTCACGGCGAGCACCTCTGGAGATGAACGGTAGGACTTGTTGAGATGGACACGAAGCGGGTCCCGTTCGTGGATGCGATCGAACACCCACTCCGGGTCTGCACCAGCGAAGGTGTAGATGCCTTGGGTGCGATCCCCCGCAAAGACGGTGCAGCCACGCCCGATGGGCTCGACCATGTCGTACTGCACCCGAGTCAGATCCTGGGCTTCATCTACGAACACATATGCGTACTTCTCGGCGTACAGTGCTGCGACCCCGTCATTCTGAAGGATCTGTAGGCCGAGTCGCAGAACGTCGTCGTGGTCCATTCGCGACTCGGAATGAAGCCGACGTTCGTACGAGAGCGCTGCTGCTGACCCGGCAGCCTCGAGCCGTGCGATCACCTCCTCGTCGCCGTATGCACCTGCCTTGGCCTCCCGGATAGCGAGGCGCACATCCTGCTGGGCATCCCGTGGGACGTCGTGTTCCTTGAACGCACGACGCTCGATCGCACGCAGCGCACGATCATCCGGTAGCAAATCTCGAGGCGGATCGCCGAGCACGTAACGATGCCGGTTGTAGAGGTGGAGGCCCAGACCATGAAAGTTGATCACTGCGACGTGCCGGCGAAACTGCGCGCCGAGGTGCTCCGTCATTCGCGAAGCGAGGTTGTCGCGGGCCTTGTTCGTGAAGGTGAGAGCCAGGATCTTCCTGCTGGCGGGGAGGAACCCCCGATCGACGCAAGTCGCCGCACGTCGGGCCAATAGTTCGGTCTTGCCACAGCCGGGTGGGGCTACAACGAGTGTGTCCACCAGTGAGTCGAGGTCGCACCACTCGTCCCCATCCATCGGGCTCACGGTGCGACGGCTCGCTGCACAAGGTCAGTCACGGTCGCAAGAGTCGTCGCCTGCGCAGCAGTCATGCCGTCACTGAGCGCGGCGGCCGCCTCGACCTTATTCTTCCGAAGTACGTGTTCCGCCAGGTCAGACGCCGAAATCGCGGCGATCGTGGCGGCGCTGGTCGCGGCCTTGATGCCAGCCTCCGTGAAGAGGCCCGACTGAGTGAGCAACGCTACCGTATCGACGACGCCCATTGCTGTCGCGTATTCCTCCTCCAAGTCTGCGTAGCTGGTCAGTACGTCGTGGTTGGGAAGATCGGCCACAGCGACGCCCAGCGCATCTGCCGGAATCGGTGCTTCGTTCTCGTCCACCATGCCCAAGAGACGAATTCCAAATCCGGCGGGACCGAACAGTCGGATCGCCGGCCGGAAGTTCCCGGCGCCATTGAGCGCCACTACAGAGACGCCGCGATGGTCCAACTCGTGACCCAGCAACCGGGCGATGGCGTGAACGAGGATGCGGTCGGAGATGCCCTCGACGAATACGATGCGATCCGCCGTAAGCGGTTCAAGGGCGGAGTCCACCCACCAATGCTGGAACCGCTTTGGGTCCCCAGCGAAAGATGCGGCTGCCAATTGGCGAACGCCGCTTGTCGTCACGGCGACCGCGTGAGCCGGAGCGAATCTCGCGAGAACAGAAGGTGCGTGAGTAGCAACGAGTCGCTGCCCGGGTGCCGATGCTAGGAGCGCTGCGAGGTTGGCCTGGGCACGCGGGTGGAGGTGGATCTCTGGCTCGTCGATGGCAAGAATCCGTGCAGAGCGGCGGGCGAGTAACTGAACCGCCACGACGGCGAGTGACCGCAGACCGTCCGATTGTGCCGACAGCGGAGCCTTGGCGCCACCCCGGTCGAGTTGAACATCAACGTCGTTGAGAGGTTCATCGATCGTTGAAGACGGCAGATCGACCGCGATCTCGTCCTTGTCGATCGGTTCGGGAAAGAGCGCGCTCAGTTCCTTGGCGAGCTCGTGTCGAAGCGTGGCAAGGGATGGGGATACTTTGAGCGCGGTACTGAGTTCGGCGAGAGCATCCTCGATGGCTTTTGCCTCGGTCGCATCGAGCGACACGGCTCGGAGAAGTGAGCGCACAGCGCTGGTCCGACCAGTTCCTAGGTCTCGGTCCGGCGAACGGCTAGCCGGGAGAAACGCCCAACCGATCTGGCGGAGATCGTCGCGGCTGACCGCAGCGTCCTCCACAAGTGGTTTCACAAACGACCGCTCGATGTCGAGTCTCTCGGGATCTATCGGCGATACGGCGGCGACGAGTCGCATCGTGAGCCAAACGGCTCCCTCCTCAGCGCCGGTACCGACCTCGACCTTGTCGGCGAAGTGAGCGATGTCGTCAGCGTCGAGCCCTCGAAGCTGAAGTTCGACGACCATCTTCTCGGACGCGTCCCTCAGTTGGGTCGGATCCAACGACCCCACCAGTTGACCCCACGATGCGCCGAGAAGCCCGTCGAGGAGTCGCAGCACGGTGGACTTGCCGACTGCGTTCGGCCCTACCAGTACCGCATGATCTCGAACGTCAACGTCAAGATCAACGACCCGCTGATGATTCGAAATGCTGATCTTCGTGATCCTCACACCCGCTCCTCGGCGCTGGACCCAACCGACCGTACACGTGCTCGATCGCCGAGGCCCCCGACAGCGCAGCCGATTGGTCGAGGAGTCTTGCCGATCGAGGTACGTCAAACGACAGTTGAGCCTGTGGGGGCACCGAGGGCAGGAACGTCGCACACTTCGCACCTACGGGACCCCTCGAACCCGTCGCGACTCGCTCAACAGTGCGGCCCCAGTGCGGCGCTCGATATTCCCGGCGCTATGCAGGCCGAACACCCGCCCGGGATTCGGCAATACTCAGCTGATCCCAGATACTGGAGAACGCGCTGTCGAGAGCCACCCAATGCTCTGCGACGCAGCGTGGCGTATCAGATAGTCGAGGAGGTCAGGTGGAAGATCGAATCGCTCTCCCCATACCCCGACGATGTCCAGCCATCCGACTACGGCTCCACCGCGGACGGCGACTACTACCGACAGTCGAGGCCCCGCTTCCTCAAGTTCGAGGCTGAGAACCGGAGCGAGAATGACCCGGCTGACTTCCCGATCAGATCTAGGCTGCATGCGATGTCGCAGTTGCCTCCCAGCATGCGCCGTCTCGGTGTCAAGGAAGTGGTCGTGATCCGCGAAGAAGCTAGTGATGCCGAAGTCCGCTTCGAGGTAGAGGCCCACATTCAGCCCGAGACTGGGTTCTTCCCGGTCGATACGCCGATCTATGAGGGCGACATCGTCGAGTTCCCAGATACACGTGGTGGGACTACGCGTAAGACTGCGGCCGGGGTCAAGGTGTACGACGTCGGATCCCCTTCCATGCACCACACGGAGGTCGAGTGGGGTGATCGGCCTTCCGCGGTGCGAACTGCTGCCGTTCGTCGAATCGGGCTTGAGGGCCTGCATCCCGAGGTGATTCGCGTCGCGAACGACATGTTCACTGACGGGCATTACTCCCAGTCAATCTTCGAAGCGCTCAAGGCGCTCGAACGGCGAGTCCGGACCCAGAGTGGGCTCGACCTGTCGGGTAGGGACCTCATGGCACAGGCATTCTCCAGCAACCCTGCTCTAATCGACATGGCCGTTGAGCAGGGTCAGAGTGGACGGGACGAACAGGAAGGTTTCCGCTTCATCTTCATGGGGGTGATCCAGGGAATCCGCAATCCGAAGGGCCACGAACTCGTCGAACAGGACGATCCTCAACGAGCGCTGGAGTATCTCGCTCTCGTAAGCGTTCTGTTCCGTCGACTCGACGATGCGAAGGGGAACGGCACCTAGAAGTGGTGTCCGTCAGGTGTCCGTCAGAGAACCCAAAACGACCAAAAACGACCAGACTCGACGACAGGCGCAATCCCTTGTCCCGTATGGGTTTCGTGCCGAATCGCCAGTGACCAAGGGAGCCTCGGTCTGCCTTCACACGGCACGGCTCACAGTCAGGTTCGCTGAGTTTCGCTCACCGTCGTGACCGCCTGCCCCTCTCCTCCTGATTACCGTTCGTCGGCTCAGGTACGTGCACCGGACGCCGCAACCGCTCACCTCACCTCCGCCCGGGCATAACGCGGGCCTACTGGTCACCCTCCTCCTCGGCGGCGAGGTGGTCGAGCCATTGCTCTCGCGCGGCCGCCGCCATCGCCTCGTCGTCGAAGTCGAGAGCAACGAGGTTCGGCTCCGGGCCAGCGCAAGTTGAGCCGGCGGGCTCAGAGAACGCCATGACATCTTCGATGAACCACGTCGCGTGGCGGGCCAGGTTCTCGTCGTCGCTCCAGAAGCCAACTTCGAGGTGGGAACGTGAGCCTCTGGTCCAGTTCGCGGAGCCCAACCAAACCGACTGGGGCGTGAACTCCCACTTCTCGAACTCCGGAGCATCATCGGGGCTATAAGTCACGAACGCCAGCTCGCCCAGAACGAGGAGCTTGGCGTGGAGTAGTGGCTTCTTCCTCTCTTTGCCCTGCCACCCGAGGACACGGATGGGCCCAAGCTCGTGCTCTGGCATTTGCGAGTAGGGGCCAAGCACTGTCGCCCTTCCATCAACCGCCGGCATGGTCATCTCCAACCTCGGGAGGACGCTGTTTGGAAAGGGCCGGTCATGGGTGACAAGGCGACGAGGCATCGTCGGCACCGAGGACGTCCAGGACGAGCTGCGACCCATCTTCGTGGGGCTCATCGATGCCCTCCTGGTGCGGGTTGGGGAACGGGTCCAGCAGGGCCGAAGGGCCGACAAGCCGCTTCTTCTGCTGCTGGACGAGGCGGCCAACTCTGCACCGCTCACCAAGCTCCCTCAGTACGCGGCGACGCTCCGCTCCCGGGACGTGCAGCTGGTCACCATCTTCCAGGACTACGGCCAGGTCGTCCGCCGCTGGGGGCGAGACAACGCCAGGTCCATCCTCAACAACCATGTGGCCCGGGTGCTTCTCCCGGGGATGGCCGACCCCGAGCTGTTGGAGGTCTTCTCCAACCTCGTCGGGGAGCGCCAGGCAGTCAGCACCACAGTCAGCGAAGGCTCCAACGGCCCGTCGACCTCCGAGACGCACAAGTGGGAACGCCTCGCCCCGGTTAGCGGGCTGCGCACTATCCCCGCCGGCCACGCCGTCCTCATCCACGACAACACCGCGCCGGCCAAGGTTCGCCTCCGCCCCTACTACCGCGAGTCCCAGTGGCGGCACCTCGGCGGATGGCTCGAAACACCCAAGGAGCCAGAGCGTTCTCGGTTTGCACTCATGTCACGACGAAGAAAGGAGGAGACATGACAACCTACGAGTACACCTACCTGTGGTGGGAAGGCAGCACCACCAGCACTATTGGCGGCCGACTCGGTGACGCCACCCCACCCATCGGCGAAGAGGTGATCGACAAGATCAACGGCCTCGCCGCCGACGGCTGGGAGGTCGACCAGATCAACGCAGCGCCGCTCACCACCGGCTGGTTCAGTCCAGGAGGACGGGTCGGATCCACCAGCATCACTGACAAGGTGCACTACCTCGCCATCCTTCGGCGAGCCAAAAAGAGCTGATGATCGACCCGGTGGTGGCTGGATGGTCCGACCGGGAGCGCGCATATGCCGACGCAATGGTGGCCGAGTTGGACTGGGCGCCGCTCCACTTCGACGGCTGGGCCCATTACGAACAGGCCCGTCCGGTACTTCCAGGGGAGACCATTGAGGTGGTCGGCCGCTGGCCCGACGAGGGCTACACCCTCCAATACCGGCCGATGCTCGGGGAGCTCGTAGCGGCAAGGCAGTTCCCGATCGACCGCTTCCCCGAGGTCACTGTCCTTGGTCGGATCGACAAAAGTGACCTGCCTGAGTTGCAGCCCCTCGCCTCACGAGGCCTTGTCGGTCAACTATCGGCCGTGGCCACACGGTTGGCGAAGTCGGACAGGACCATCCCAACCGAGCCGCCCGTGGCTACCGGGAGCATTATCCCCGCCCACGCCGAGATCCCCGTCCATTACCTCCCAGCCGACGGACGGTGGCTCGAAGCGGGACGGCTCATCCATGAAGACCACCCCTCCGCCGCATACGCAATCGCCGGCCAGTGGGGACTCCGTTTCGGCGCCCCCGTGGGACTCACCCCAACCGGACTTCTCGTGTTCCAGCCTTTCGGTATGGACGGCGTTCGGCTCACGGTGGAGCATCCGGCGAGCCAGCCGGTTGGCCCCAAGCTCACCGAAGCCCATGCCGGTGTGTATAGATACGACGGCCTCGGCGGCTGGTATCAGACTGCAACGGTGCTCGATGCCAATGAGCTTCAACGTCTCGGCACCTCGCTCAGCTCCTTGATGAGACACCAGTCGCCCGCGGTGAGGATGGCAATCGACCAGTCACTCGGCTGAACGGCATGACGTCCATAGATTTCCGCGACAGATTCACTTTCCCATTCAACGCTACGACCACGATGGTAAAGATGCCGATGGTGATACCCCCGCCGACGTAGAGAAGCATCGGAGGCATCAAGCCGAGGTGCCCTGCGAGGAACGCGCCTGAGAAGTTGAAGAGAAAGTGCATCAGAACGGTCGCGATCAGGCTCCCCCCGGTGTTGTTGTAGACCCAGGTGAAGAGAATGGTCAGAGCGACGGTCATGGGGAGGAACATCGGGAGCGGGATCATTGTGGCGTCGGGCAGGAGTAGATCGGCAAATGCCAGAAGGTCCACAAGACGCCGAGGATGAGACTCGCGGTCAATGCGCTGTAGCGCTCCTGGAGGCGTGGAAGGGCAAGGGCTGCTGGTCATCGGAGCCGGTTTGGTTGTCGCAACATGGGTTGTGTTCGGATTGCTGGCCGGGGAGTGGAACCCGAGCCAGTTTTGGAT
>JBHJOQ010000050.1:0-6206 GCA_050329555.1 Acidimicrobiia bacterium
GGAGGTGAGGTGTTCTCTATCGACCCCGAAACCGGTCAAATCCTTTGGCGCAACCAAATCGGATTCGTCCGGATCGTCGCCCTCAATAACGAAACGGTTGTTCTTCAACGGGGATCTGAGCAACTCGTGCTTGATCTGCACACCGGGGGTGTCGTCGAGAGGTGACGTTTTTGGCTCTATTCCAGAATCGAGTGACTCTGTCATACGCATGAACGGCATGGTGGCTCGCATGAGGAAGCGGAACGCCTCAGAAGCGTCTTTATGGCGAGGTTCGCAGGTCACACACTCCACGAGCGGTGGAGCGATGGGCACGTATTCTGCTCACCGCCACAGCAAGTTCACGTGTCGGGTGAGAAGACCGACACTTGAATCCACTGCTAGATAGGAGTCCGAATCACTCCGGGCGGTCGGACAACCGCGTGGAATGCACAGTGCCGATTGAAACCGTGCAGATCAACAATTCTGGGCGGATAACGAGCGTTTCACGAGGTACGCGCTATCGGCACGTCTCGCTCGTCTCAGAAATGCCGGATAGCGCGCGGGTGATTTCGTCGATTTCGTGATAAGGGCCGCGCGTTATGCGCCCCTTCTGGGGTAGTGATGGTGGCGATTCGGACCAGCTGGATCTGGTCTGGGTCGACTCTGTTGCCGGTCATCTCGATTCCCGGGAACTTCTCCCTGGTCGAGGGCGCTGTAGTCCGTGAAGGTCAGTCTTTCGGCGGCAGCGGTGGCCCAATAAACTCTTGGGCATGTCGTTTGCCGATCTCCATCAGCGCTTGTTTATCAATAAACTGCTCATCTGAGGGCGGGAGTGCAAGAGACCGGGCTGGCTTCCCACCCTCGCGGAAGAACCCTTCAACACCCGCGCCGAGGTCGATCACTTCTCCAGCTGGGTGTTCCTGGGCAACGAGTGGCGCGTGGAGGTCGTCGACGAGATCGAGACGATCCGGGTGCTCGGCCCGCTACAAGCGGCCGGCTGAGCTCTTCCGATCAGCTGACAGGCTGCACCACCCCGCGCGCTGCCCAGGCCCGTGCTGTCACCGTGAACGGGGCCGTCGGCAACATTTCGAGGGCACGTTCACGCAACTCCGATGCTCGTCGCGGTTCGAGGCCGGCGGTGTAGGCGCCTGCAGGGCCCACGCCGAGAGTGAACGGCTCCCACCACTCCTCAAAGCTCGAATGTTCGACGCCAACTTCGAGAACCGACTGCTCGACTTGGCGCAACCCGGCCTCTTGGAACAACTGCGTTAGATGGCCCTCGCGAGTGCCGGCACGCCACGACTCATCATCGACATCAGGATCAAGCGAGCGCGCCGCGTCCCAGAAAACCTTGAGTGGCCCTTGACCGCCGGCATGGTCCCAAACACACGCCGCCACCACACCATCCTTGCGTGTCACCCGGCCCATCTCGCCAAGGCCCCGAACCGGGTCTGTCATGAAATGGACTACGAGTTGAGCCAGGGTGGCGTCGAAGGTCTGATCGGCGAATGGGAGCTCTTCGGCCGCAGCGCGTCTCACATCGACTTCGGGGTACCGCTCATGTGCCGCGGCTACGAAGGATTCTGAAGGATCGACTGCTGCTACGGCGGATGGTCCGAGACGCCCGACCAGTTCGCCTGTCAGTGCGCCGGGGCCGCATCCGACATCGAGGGCTTCCTGACCGGCATCGACCCCTGCCAGATCGGCGAGCTGGGGTGCCAGATGCATCGAATAGCGGCCCATGAATCTGTCGTACGCATCTGCCCCAACGATGAAGCTCACCGGCGGAAGCGTACCCGGTGTTGGCGTGCGTTGGGGCTGGATTCTTGGAGGTGCAGCGGCTGGGGATGGCTCCAGCGGGCGGCGAGTCGGTGGACGTGGTCGCCTTGTAGAGGCTGGGCCGTGATTGGGGTACGGATCTTGTAGAAGAAGTACTTGGCGACCTCGACGCAGACGAGGTAGCTGACGACGAAGGCGGCGAGTACGGCGAAGAAGGCTGGCGGAAGGGTGCGAAGCCGAGAGCGTCGTTGAGGGGGCTTTGGGGGAGCACGGCACCGATGGTCGAGATCAGGTTGATGACGTGGACCATGCGTTCGACGCGACCTGGTGCTGACCGATGCACATGCTCCTGCTCCTGGCTCTTAGTGCCGCGTGGAGCGTCGCATCCCTGGCCGTAGGTCCGACATCCACGAGGCCGGGAATTACCCCGTTTCGTGGGGCAGCGAGATGAAGCAGATGGCTACGTTTCCTTTACTGGGAGGGCCGCCGCTGACCGATCGCGCTTCCACCCGCGGCGAACGCCCGCATCGCGTCGGAGTAATCGAGGTGATGCAGAGGGGTGCCAGCGAAGAACGTCGGCGCGTGGGTCTCCTCACCCAGGTCTCCGAGCGATCCGGTCACGAGCTCGATCGACCAGTCAGCGTGGACCAACGCCACCGACAGGTAGCGCGCCACCTGCGCCGAACCACCACGCGGGAAAAAGAGCAACCCCATGACGACGTGTCCCTTGGCCACCGCAAGGACACTACGGAGGTCGGCCAGCGCTGCGGGAAGTCGGTACCCATCTCTCAACCTGGTTTAGCTCCTTCTGTAAGGCTCTGAATAGCGGATAACTGTCCGCTTGTGGGTACCGCGGAGAGCTCACCCCAACCGGAGCTTTCAATCGCTGCCTCCCTTAAGGAGGGGAGCCGAGCAGGTTCCAACTGTGGCAATGGAGCTGCTCGTCGCGGAGGTACCGCTAACCACCCGAAACCAACACCGATCACCAGATATCGGCGCGTAACGCCCATGTCAGGGAGTGCGCTAGAACGGCACGTATCTATCGGGTCGTCCGCTCCTGTCCGTGATCACAGAACGGGGGCTAGCCCATCTCTTCGCCGAACGTGGGAATGGGTTCGGGGAACTTCTCGATGTCGATAACCACGATCAGTCGGTCTCCGTTGCTCAGTTGCACTGTCCGCGGGACCGACCAGACAAGGTCGTAGGTGATTCCTATTGTTTCCTCTTCCATCAGGATCGAATAGACCTCGTCGACCGAGTGCGGTAAGCCGTCAACATCGGCCGAGCCAGATTCGATCTCGGAAACCGAACTCACTTCGCCAGCTTGGACCTGGACATGAATCTGAGTGAGGTCTTCACCCTCGGCGCCTCCTGCCACCAGAAGGAAGTAGGTATCCACGTCAATGCTTGCCCAGATACTTGCCTGCCGCTCCAGCATTACCTGCGGGTCAGGTTCGCCTTCGTACCCGTCAATTCCCCACCACTCGGCAAGATCAGCGCAGCGGACGGCTCCTGCAGCAGCGAGCAACTCACCGGCCTGAGCCCACTGTGCGCTCTGCCAGACCTCATCCTGTCCCGGCTCCCAGACGCCAACTTCCCATTGGTCAGCCAGATCAGACAACACGGCGGCCGGCGCGTCATGACCCAGATCTGCAATCCGGTCAGCGAAGGCTCTCATGTAGACCGGCTCCTCCTCGACTGATTCCTGAGCCGACCGGTAGAAGTCAACGCAAGCCTCGTCAACCTCAGTGAACTCCACCGGGACGACGTCAGGATCAGATCCTCCGCCTGACCCACAAGCCGCCAACAAGACGCCGATGATCGAAATGCCAAACCGCTTCATCTCTAGCCAGTATGACGATGACGGCCGGGCGAGGGGGTTCAAAGGTGCACGAACTCGACTCCACGCGCTCGGGTAAGAAACTCGTGAGGCGAAGCTTCAGCCAGCGCAAATCACCCATTATCGAGCTGAACCGCACTTGTCGTTCAACTGTCCGAGAACGAGGCAACCTGGAGTTGTTTGTTCAGGATCTGGTGAATCCGTATTTGGCTGGCGTTGCCGGATTCTTTGAGCGGAACCCGAAAGCTTTAGGAGATCCGAGCGTCAACCACAGCGCCTAGGTATCTGGGCCGCAGGTCAGGCCGACGCAGGTTGCCGAAAGTCGACGACCAGCTCTAATCCGAGCGCTTCAGCGGCACGGTGGAGAGTATCCAGACTCGGAGTTACTCCCCCGGCCTCGAGACGGGCCACTGTCGGCTGGGTGGTCCCCATCCGCTCTGCCAGCCCCGACTGAGTCAACCCGAGGCGTTCCCGTTCGGCCCGAAGCCGTGAGCCCAACTCGAAAGCGTCTCGAGCTTCGCCGTATCCAGTTCTCCGCGTCTTGCTGGCAGCGCGGGCCGCTTTGACGTTCTCCCAGCTCTTTCGCTCACTCATCTCCGTCCTCCAAGCTGTGGCCCTCGGCGATGCACTTTTTCATCGCCCGTCTGGCCCGTTCGACCTCTGCCGTCTCCCGTTGCCGCTGCTTGCGGAACACTGTTAGCAGGATGATCCGACGACCCGTGGCGATGTAGTAGCTGATCCGAACCGCGTCGCCCGACAGTCCTAGATAGAAACGAAGCTCCCGCAGCTTGCCACCCAAGTGTCGGGTATGAGGCTCGCCCAGCTGCACTCCCCGCTCGGCGAGCAGATCGATGTAGAACTCGACCCGACCGAACTGATCGTCCGGGAGAGACTCCAGCCATTCCGTCACCTCCAGCTCCAGTTCGACAGTTCCCCAGACCACTCAGCCAGTTTGTCATACCACAGATGATATATCAAGGACGGTCGGGAAGGCCATCTCCGAACTACCGATCTGGGATTACCTGTGCGCGGCTGGGCTTCTTGTCGAATCGCTGAACTTCGCCGGCCGTGGATTCGTCTAAACCCGTAACGGCCCCTGATGCGTTCATAGGCTGTGGTTGTTGTCGTTGTCAGGCGAGGATTGATGACCGAGGTTGATTCCTTGTCCGATGTTGAGGTTCCGGAGCCTTTCGTTCGGTTCTTTAGAGCCGAGTATTCAGCCGTTGTATCCCTGGTATATGGGCTGTCGGGAAGTGGGGCCGCCGCTGAGGATGTCGCCCAGGAGGCGTTTCTGAGGGCCCAACGCGATTGGGCGGTGGTGCAGTCGATGGATTCGCCGGAAGCCGGGGTCAGGCGTGTTGCGGTAAACCTGGCAACGTCTCGATGGCGACGGCTGAGAACCGAAGCGTCAGCTTTGGCGAGACTATCCCCACCGATCTCGTTTGTGCCGCCAGATGATGAACACTTGGCGTTTTGGGAAGAAGGGGAACCGCACCCATCTCAAGCCGAAGACTTTCGCTGGTTATGAGTCGCTCCTGGAGGTACACATCCTTCCCCGGTTCGGTGCCAGCCGTCTCGACCGCGTCGACTCGCTCTCGATCGAGGGATGGGTCGCCGATCTCCAGGCGTCGGGCCTATCGGCCTCTCTCATACGTCAGGCGCACAACGTTCTCTCCCAGATTCTCAAGACCGCCGTCCGGACGCGTTACCTCCCCTGGCAGACGTTGTCGAAGACCGGTACCGGGCTCTCATCTATGTTTTCGCCTATGGCGCTCTGAGATGGGGCGAGGCCGCTGCTCTCCGACGCCGACGAATCGACGTGCTGAGGGGCAAGCTCGACGTCGTAGAGAGCCTGTCAGAGGTCAGCGGGGAGATGCATTTCGGGCCGACCAAGAACTACCGGAACCGGGTCGTGACCCTTCCCAAGTTCCTCCGCGAGATGCTCAATCACCATCTGCTCACCCACTCGGCTCAGGATCCCGACGGCTTGGTGTTCACGGTGAGCAACGGCGCCCCGATGAGAAACGCGAACTCCAGCTCCAACGTCTGGCGTCCGGCGGTGCAGGCGGCGGGTTTGCCCGAAGGTCTTCGAGTGCGTGACCTTCGTCACACCGCAGTCGCCATTCTGATCAGCCAGGGCGTGCACCCCGAGGCGATCAAGCGGTTCCTCGGGCACTCCTCGATCATGGTGACGATGGACATCTACGGCCACCCGTTTCCCTCCGACCAGGAAGCGCTCGCCAACGCCCTCGATGACGCCTTCGCTCAATCTCAGACGGACAAACGACGGACAAAGACGGACAAGAATTCATCGGCGGGAGAGAACGACCAGCGAAAAGGCCAAGCAACGCTTGACTTTTCTGAGGTGGGTCCCGAGGGAATCGAACCCTCAACCTTCGGGTTAAAAGCCTTCCAAGGCGACTCTGACGAGCAGGACGAAAGCGCTGAAAATGGCCTATGAACTGGGACTTCGTCTTTCGTCCGTGACCCTTGATACCCGACGTTTCCCGTCCTCTGACGGACAAGATACGGACAAAACCCCGGTTCCATCCCTGAAACCGTTCCTTTCTGTAGCAACGTTGAGTAGCATCAGGTGAGAATGAGCAAT
>JBHJOQ010000144.1:0-2103 GCA_050329555.1 Acidimicrobiia bacterium
AAGATTGACCTGCTCGACATGTCGACACTGCGCCAGCTCGTCGAAGAAGGACTCATCGAGGAGTCGAGGTTCATCCCACCTCCTTTCAACGATCTACCCGCCCTTGCATCTTCACTCAGCCTCGGAGGTTTCATGTCCACGCTCGACTGGGATCAGCTCGCCTCGGACTATTCGGCGCTGATTTAGTCGGTGACCCTCCGAAACCAGGCGGTCAACCTTGGCTATTCAAACGCCGGAATCGTAGGGGCCGCCCTGGCTGTGCATTTTCTCCAGTGAGATTGAGGGTCCCCGGCCCGCCTGGTCACAATGCGCCGGGTCAGATCTAAACCGACCCGGGGCCCAGGTCGTCCAAGCCAAGACCAGATCGACCCCGCAAGGTTGCAACGTGATTCACGAGCCTATTGGCGATCATTCACCAGGGATCATTCGTCGCTATCGGCCGAGGCCGCAATTTCGGACGAGGCCGGCCTGAGGCTGGTAACCGCTGTCTTGAGCGCCTCGGAGAGGGTGGGATGGGGATAGAGCGCCTCAGCGAGCGGCCCGATGCCCCGTTCGGGAGTGTGCAGCATGGCCACTCCCTGGGGTAACAGGTCGGCCCCGAAGTGGCCGATCACATGTAGGCCGAGGAGCTCTTCGGTGTCGCCATCGACGACGACTTTGATGAACCCTTCGGTCTCTCCGATGGCGATAGCGCGGCCAACTCGGCGCATGAGCTGTTTGCCCACCTTCACGTTGCGCCCGGTGTCGAGAGCCTGTGCTTCGGTGAGCCCAACGCTGGCTACTTCGGGATCGGTGAATACAGCCCCGGGAACCCGGTTGGTTTCGAAGGAGCGTCCTGCCGACCGGAGTGCGTTATCAACGGCCACCCCCGCGGTGTGCACCGCGAAGTGGGTGTATTGCAACCGGCCGATCACATCTCCCATGGCCCAGATGTTCGAATTGGAGGTTTGGAGCGTCTCGTCGATTTCGATCCCTGCGTCGGGATCGCCCGCAACACCGGCTGAATTCAGATCGAGATCACCTATCTCGTGAGGTTTCCGGCCGGCGGCAACCAGGATGCGGTCGCAATCGAATCGCATCTCCCGCCCTTCGATTTCAGCGACGACAGTGAGCCGGCCCCTCCCGGTCCTCTCGACGGCTGTCGGAGTGGCGTTGGTGCGAATGTCGATCCCCTCATTGCTGAGGAGAGATTCGAGATGGGCTGAGATCTCTGCGTCCTCTCTGGGGAGAACCCTATCCCGTCGCTGCAGGACAGTGACGTTGACCCCGAGCCGGTGGAACAGCTGGGAAAACTCCATACCTTCAGGCCCCCCACCGATCACCACCATGGCCTTGGGAAGCTCCTCCATGTCCATGACGCTCTCGTTGGTCTCGAATCCGGCTTCGATTAGCCCCGGGATCTCGGGAGTAACCGGCGCGACACCCGAAGCGATAATCGTATTGGTCGAGACGAAAGCTTCGCCGTCCACGTCGATCCGACCCGGCTCGAGGAAGCGGGCCGATCCGCGGATCAGGTCGATCCGGGAGTCCTCGTCGAGTTTCCGCTCCAGGCGGCCTCTCGTTAGCGTGACAACCTCGTCCTTACGCTGCCGGATCCGCGGCCAGTCGACCTCGACCTTCCTGACCTTGAAACCTAGCTCAGCGCCGCGGCGTGCCGTTGCAATCGCTTTTGCCGACCCAACCTGGGTCTTGGTGGGGATGCACCCCACGTTGATTCAGGTGCCGCCGATCTTGTGACGCTCGACAAGCGCCACGCTGGCTCCGAGACCCGCCGCCCGATAGGCGGCGTTGATACCGCCCATGCCGGCCCCGATCACCGTGAGGTCATAATGCGTTTTCATCAGTCATCGTCTCCAGGCTCGGGGAGCATCGCGGCCCATTGCTCAGGACCCTCCAGGGATCATGACGACCGCGATTGCTCCCACTCCGCAAATACTGATGAGACCGTAGTCGGCGCTGCGACGCGCCATCCCCGTTCGTTGCGATGGTTCAACTTCTTCTCCATTGCGCCAAGTGAAACTCGCTCGATCCATGGCGCTGCGGCGATCGACGCGGAACCGCGATTCGGAGTGAGTCAGGTCATCGTCCAGATCAGCAGAGCCC
>JBHJOQ010000092.1:0-7694 GCA_050329555.1 Acidimicrobiia bacterium
GGTTAAATAGGTAGCGCGTGTCTCCGAGTCATCGGCGTCATCTGGCAGGGAGAAAAGAGCGTCTCGCACGGGGAGCTGCGGCGAGCCTTTTGGACGCAGCCAGGGGCAACCCGATGAAATCGGGTTGCCTGGAGTTTGATGCTCAAACTCCCACGGATGGCATCCGCGGCGACGAGGGCCGGAGAGACGCCAACAATATTTGAGCGACGCACCACCAGCGCAGCGAGATTTCACCCAGTTCACACCGCCTGGTTAGCGTTGGCCGTCATGCTCAAGATCGACTCCCTCGCCAAACGATACGGAGAGGTGGTGGCGCTCGACGGCTGCTCGTTCGAAGTCGAGCGCGGCCGCATGCTCGGGTTTCTCGGGCCCAACGGGGCGGGAAAGACCACCGCGATGCGGGCCATATTCGGCCTGGTCCGCCCCGACGCCGGTTCGGTTACCTGGGACGGGTCGGCGATCGACGACCAAACAAGGAGGCGGTTCGGCTACATGCCCGAGCAGAGGGGTCTCTATCCCCGTATGAAAATCGCCGAGCAGGTCGCGTACATAGGCCGGATCCACGGGTTGAGTGCCAGAGATGCGAGAACCGCTGCTGAAAGCTGGCTGGAACGCCTCGGTCTAACCGAGCGCCGCGATGACCCGCTCGAGACCCTGTCGCACGGAAACCAGCAACGGGTCCAGCTGGCGGTGGCCCTTGTCCACGACCCCGAACTCCTGGTCCTCGATGAGCCGTTCAGCGGCCTGGACCCGATTGCAGCAGAAACCATGTCGGCCATATTGACCGAGGAGGCAGCGAGGGGGAAGGCCGTCGTGTTCTCATCCCACCAGCTCGATGTCGTCGAGGACTTATGTGAGGATGTCGCCATCATCAATGAAGGTTCGATCGTGGTCGAGGGGATCGTCAAACAGCTCAAAAACGCCGCACCCATCCGTCATGTCGAGATCGAGCTTGATGGAGGCGCCGAAGACCTCCTGTCGGATCTCGACGGGATCAGACACGTGAGCCAGAAGGGCGATGTTCACACTGCCGTCATCGACGCGGGCACCGATGTGCGAGGTTTGTTGCTCAAAGCGCAGCAGACCGGCGCAGTTCGCCATTTCACCTACACCACGCCATCTCTCACCGATCTCTTCAGGGAGGCGGTGAAATGAGCAGCCTGTCGTCGATCGGCCTTGTTGCAAAGCGGGAGATAAAGGAGAGGGGGAAGTCCAAGCCCTACCTGATCACCTCCACCCTCACCGCCCTGTTTGTTATCGCACTGATCGTCCTTCCGGGATTGTTCGGAGACGAAACCGATGTCTTCGAGATCGGCTCGGTAGGTCAGGGCAACACCGCCGTGATCGAGACCGCTGAGACTCTCGGCAACACCGGCGACGAAGCCGGCGAAGAGCCGTCAATGCGGCTTGAGGAAGTCACCTTCGAGTCGCGCCAAGACGCCGAGGCGGCACTGGCGGAAGGTGAAGTCAGCGTCGTGCTGGTCGATGGCACGGAGATGATCATCGAACGAGAGGGAGGCGTCTTCGGCAGCGGAGGCGGCCCGAGAGACCTGCTTCAGCAGGCGGCCGGGGCGATAGCCCTCGAGGAGGTGATCGCCGAGTCCGGGGAGTCAGCCGAGGCGGTGATCGACATCATCTCATCGCAGACTCTCGAGGTCACACCGCTGGTCGAACCCGACCGTGACACCGATGCCGCTTCCGTGGTGTCATATTTCGGTCTAATCCTGTTGTACATGGCGATCATCCTCTACGGAACATGGATCCTCACCGGGGTGACGGAGGAAAAGTCGGTCCGGGTCGTCGAAGTGATGATCTCAGCGATCAGGCCGTGGCAGTTGCTCGCCGGTAAGATCGCCGGTATCGGGTTCCTGGCGTTGATTCAGTTCACGGGCACTATCGCAATTGCATTAATCACGGTCCGTCTGTTTGCGACATTTGATATTCCCGAGATTTCCGCAATGGCCTTGATCAACCTCGCCATATGGTTCGTTCTCGGCTTCCTCTTGTACGCGGTCTTGTTCGGTGCAGCCGGCTCCCTGGTGGGTCGCGTCGAGGACGCCCAGAGTGCGGCAATGCCAATGACCATCTTCTCCGTCATTGGTTTCTTCGCCGGGTTTGCGGTCCTCGGCGATCCCGACGGGGTGGTGGCCGTCATCAGCACCTTCGTTCCCTTCACCGCCCCCTTCACGGTTCCGATCCGGGTATCGCTGCAAGCGATCGATGGGTGGGAGTACGCGCTCGCCGTTGTCATCACGACAATCATGATCTACCTGGCGATACGCGCCGCGGGCCGGATCTATGCCGGCGGAATTCTAAAGTCAGGTTCGAGAACCAAGATTCGCGAAGCCTGGCGATCGGCTGAAGACTGATGCTGGCCGTCCGGATGGAGACTTTATGAGTTATGAACACCTGTTGGTCGAAAAAGATGGTCGCATCGCCACCGTCTGGCTGAATCGCCCCGAGAAGCTCAACGCCCTGTCGGCAGACATGTGGGAGGACCTCCCCGCTGCTGTTGCCGACCTCGACCAGGACGACGTGATCAGGGTGATCGTCGTCGCGGGGAAAGGTGACGCCTTCACCGTCGGGATCGATGTCGCGATGCTCTCCGGGCTCGCTCCTTCCGGGCCGTCCCCGGCTTCGACCAGCAAAGCCCTCTATCGAAAGATCAAAGAGCTGCAGCAGACATTCTCGGTGTTCGCCCGCTCGCCAAAACCGACGATCTCGGCCGTACACGGCTATTGCCTCGGCGCCGGAATGGACCTGATCACCGCCTGTGACCTCAGGCTCTGCTCCGATGACGCGACGTTCTCGATCAGGGAGACGAGGATGGGCCTGGTCGCCGACGTCGGCACCCTGCAACGGCTCCCGGACATCGTCGGGTCCGGCCACACCGCCGAACTCGCCTTCACCGGCATCGACATCGGCGCGACGCGCGCCATGGAGATCGGGCTGGTCAGCCGGGTGGAACCCGACCGGGGCGGTCTGATGGCGACTACCTACCAACTTGCAGGCCAAATCGCAGAAAACTCCCCGCTGGTCCTCGAAGGAGTGAAAAGGGTCTTACAGGCCAACCGGGGTCGCTCGGTGGAAGAATCTCTCGACTACGTGGCGCAATGGAACAGCGCCTACCTTCTCTCAAACGACCTGTTCGAGGCGACGTCCGCTTTCTTGGAACAGCGGAAACCCGAGTTCAAAGGCGAGTAGGCATTGGCTCGGCCGGATGCCGTCATCGTCGGGTCCGGACCAAATGGTCTCACCGCCGCGGCAAGACTGGCGGTATCCGGCCAGAAGGTCCTCGTCCTCGAAGCCGCGGGAGCTATCGGTGGTGGCACCCGATCTTTGGAGCTGACACGGCCCGGGTTCATCCATGACGTCTGTTCGGCAATCCACCCCTTCGGTGTCATATCACCTGCCTATCGGGCGCTATCGGTGCCCATTGACTGGATAACGCCTCCGGTCGCCATGTCCCACCCGCTCGACGACGGGACTGCGGTTGCCCTCCACAACAGCCTCGAGGCCACAGCGGCCCAATTCGGAGACCGCGACGGCAAGGAGTGGGCCGGACTTATTGGGCCACTGGAGGCCGATCTCGACAATGTCGTCGAAACCTTCCTCGCAGCCAGGATCCTTCCCAATCCCTTCTCACGGGCGGCCCGGATAATGGGTATTCACGGTTCACGGTCCTCGGCAGCGCTTGCCGATCGGTTCGACTCAGACCCGGCGCGTGCCCTGATCGCAGGGCTCGCTGCCCACGCCATCGCACCACTCGACACCGCATTCACCGCAGGCATCGCACTCCTATTTGCTGCAGTCGGGAACGGGCGCGGGTGGCCGCTTGTGCGCGGAGGATCACAGGGTCTGGCAAGTGCCCTGGCCGGCATTATCAGAGACAGAGATGGGCAGATCGAGGTCAACCGGGAGGTGGCCGATATCAACGAGTTCGCCGGGTCTTCGGTCTTCCTCGATGTCAACCCGTCGGCAGCGAGGGAGATGGCCAGGCAACGGATGAACCCCGCAGACATCGTGATGCTGGGCAGATGGAAGCCTGGGCCGGGGGTCTTCAAAATCGACTATGCCCTCGACGGCCCCATCCCCTGGACCGACTCTTTGAGCGGTCACGCCGGGACGGTCCACCTCGGGGGCGGCTTCGAGGAGATTGCAGAAGCCGAAGCAGCGGTAGCTGGCGGCGACCACGTCCAACGGCCGTTTGTCATAGTGACCCAACAATCGGACTTCGACCCTTTGCGTGCCCCCGCTGGGAAGCGGACCGGTTGGGCCTATTGCCATGTTCCCAACGGGTCGAACGTCGATATGACGTCAGCTATCGAAGGCCAGATCGAGCGTTTCGCCCCGGGCTTCACCGAGCGGATAATCGCAAGGCATGCTACAACCGCAGAGGGAATGGAGCGCTACAACCCCAACTACGTGGGAGGTGACATCGCAGGAGGAGAATTCACCCCGGGTCGATTCCTTCCTTCCGTCAAGAATCCATACCGGGTAGGTGACGGCCTCTACCTGTGCTCCTCGGCAACCCCTCCCGGAGGCGGTACCCACGGCATGTGCGGCTGGAATGCCGCCACCGCTTCGCTCTCCTGACAATCCCGGACATGTGGCCGGCGGGCGCTGGGCTCAGTCACACAGGATCTCGACCCGGCGGTTGATCGCTCTTGCCGCCTCATCCGGCTCGGGGAAGATTATGGGCTCGGACTCCCCGAGGCCCACGGTTATGAAGCCATCGGCCGGGAACCCGAGGGCGACGAGAGCGTCGGCCACTGCGGCGGCGCGGCGTTGGGAGAGGTCACGGTTGTATTCATCACTCCCCTCGGTCGAGGTGTGGCCCTCGATGGTTGCGCTGTCGACTCCCGACTCGGTCAGCACCCGGAAGATGTCGGACAGAATCGCCTCTGAACCCGACCTGATGACAGCGGAGTCGACCTCGAAATTGATGTGCAGCGGCGCATCGCAGACCGCCTCGAGTGGTTCCGGCGACTGACAGAGGCTTGTCGTCGAACGAGGCGGCGGCAACGCAGTCCTCGCCTCGAACCTGCCGTTGTCGAGGGAAACCGTGGCAGCGATCGATCCGTCGTCGTCGGCCACGAATACGATCGCACTCGAGCGGTCGCTCGAGGGGTCGTACCCGGTCGCACGCGCCAGCGACCCGCTCACCGTCCCCCGGATTTCGAAGGTGTCGAGGCACCCGGTGATGACCGCGCCTTCCTGACGAAGCTCGAGCCGCTCCCCTCTGGCATCGGGGCGGTCGGCATAGGCAAGTTCCCAGGACCCGGTGAAGGCCTGCGAGAGGGGGCGCTCCTCCTGGACCCCTTTCCCGATGATCTCGGTGAATTCGAAACGGGTCCTGTCGTCGGGTTCTGCTCCTGTGCCGATGGTTCCCTCGAGGACGACCCGGACCCAGCGAACGGGAGTGGCCGCCGAGGGAACTATCGCCTGAACCTCCCCGCTCGAGCCGTATTCGAGATCTCCCCGGGCGAGTTCCACGAACCCGCTGTCCTCACCTTCGCTCGATCCGGAGATGGTTACCGAGCCGAAGAAGGCAGTGTCTCCCTCCGAGGGAGCGGCTCCGGGCACGCCAAACCAGGAGAAGGTGGTCGCAGCCGGCAGTTTGAAGACAACCGCGACGGGCCCCCCTCCCCCCGTGGACATGGTCACCGCCGAGGGGTCACCGTCGATCAGCTGGAGAGCGGCGAGGCTGTTCTCCGAGTCGGTCCCCGACCATTCGACGAGTAGAGCACCTTCGGCGAACGTGAGCAGGTCGGGCCCGGGCGGTACCACAGGGACTGTCGTTGTCGTGGCCTGCTGGGTCGTGGGAGTCCCGGTGGTGACGGTTGGCCCCGGGGTGGTGGCCGGAGGTTCGGCTTCGGTAGTGGAGACGTCTTCCCCCGACGCGGTGCACCCGGCTCCGAGGACTCCCGCGGTCACGAACACAATGAGGCGCCAGAAGGTAGCCATTAGAACTGAACTGCAGCGGCCGCCCAATGGAAGCCGGCGCCGAACGCCGTGAGGATCACCAGGTCTCCTTTATTGATCCGCCCGTTGTTGATTGCCTCGTACAACGCAAACGGCACGGTGGCTGAGCCGGTGTTCCCGTACTCGTCGACGTTGACATAGACCTGGTCCCCGGTGAGTTCCATACGCTTGCGCACCGCGTCGATGATCCTCAGGTTTGCCTGATGCGGGATCACCAGGGCTACATCGGCCACTGTTTTGCCGATTTTCTCGAGGACCTGGGCCGAGGCCTCCGACATCCGCCTGACCGCCTCGGTGAACACCCTACGACCGTCCATTACCAACCGGTTGTAATCTCCGGACGCCAGGGTCATCTCGTTGAACGGGTTGCGCGTTCCCCCGCTGGCCAGGGTGAGGATCTCGGCGTAGCGGCCCTCGGTGCCGGTCGTCACTTCGAGTATGTGGCCCCGTCCCGGCCCGGGCCCGAGCACAACGGCTCCGGCGCCGTCTCCGAACAACACCGCGGTGGAGCGATCTTTCCAGTCGATCATCCGGGTGATGAGCTCGACCCCGACCACGAGGACCTTCTTGGGCTCGAAGGCGATCCGGCTTCGGGCGATGTCCAAGGCCTGGACGAACCCGGCGCAGCCGCTGCCGCCCAGGTCGTAAGTCGGAATGCTGCGGCACCCCAGGCTCTCCTGGAGAAGTGCTGCAGTGTCTGGGGTATACATCTCCGGAGTATCGGTGGCAAGGATGATCTCATCGATGTCATCCGCATCGAGAGATGCATCCGCCATGGCGATGACGGCCGCATCCCGGGCCAGCGTGAGAGTGGTTTCGTCTGGCGCAGCAATCCGGCGTCGCTTGATGCCGGTGCGCTGCGTGATCCATTCGTCTGAGGTGTCCAGCAGTTGGGACCAGTCGTCGTTGGTCATGATGCGCTCGGGCACATAGCCGCCGAAGCCGAGGAAGTGGGCCATGGTCGGGAGACTAAATCGATTCGGGTCCGATGGGGTCGAATACCCGCCCCCTGATGCCATGGAGACATCTGCCCACGAGCACGATGGCCGGGGCGCCAACATTGCATCTACCATCTCCGCAAAGACACACATGCCGGGAGCAGCAGTGATCGAATCCATAAGCCCATCCGACGGACGCCTCCTTCACCAATACGAGGAGACCGGTCCCGACGACGTGCACCGTCAAATAGATAACGCCGTTGCACACCAGCGAGATTGGGCGGCAGTCCCGGTAGCCGAGCGAGCGCCTCACATGCTGCGGGCCGCCGAACTCCTCGAAGCAGCGCGTGAGGACCTTGCTGTGCTCATGGCCGACGAAATGGGCAAACCGGTGACCCAGGGACGTGCGGAGGTCGACAAATGCGCATGGGTGTGCCGGCACTACGCCGAAAACACCGAAGCGATCCTCGCTGACATCGAGATCGAAGCCGGCCGCACCAAGAGTTACGTCGCGCACCTTCCCCTCGGGGTCGTCCTCGCGGTAATGCCCTGGAACTTCCCCCTCTGGCAGGTGTTCCGGTTCGCCGCCCCTGCTCTCATGGCGGGCAACGGAGGCATTCTCAAACACGCATCGAACGTCACCGGGTGTGCCCTCGAAATCGACCGGATCTTCAACGAGGCGGAGTTTCCCGACGGATTGTTCCATACCCTGGTCCTTCCTTCGTCGCGGGTCGATGAGGTCCTGGAACATCCCGGTGTCGTGGCGGCGAC
>JBHJOQ010000108.1:0-2013 GCA_050329555.1 Acidimicrobiia bacterium
GTGATCGAGGAAACAGTGTCGATGTTCGTGTCGGTCAACTTGAAGTCCGGTCGAACCGCAGCGGCACGGCTGGCAAAGAGCCTCACGCTAGGAGTCAGATCACCGCCGACTTTGGCAGCGGGGTCAGGCACTTCGAGCGAAGGCACCGGGAACTCACGTTCCCCCGCCACACGCAGAGGAATCCTGGACGTCACTATTACTTTCACACCCGGCGCCGCGCCGAGGAGGGCCGCGACGGTGGATTGCCCTCCCAGAAGATGTTCAAAATTGTCGAGAATCAGCAACATGCTCCGCTCAGCCACATAACGCTGCAGATGGGTGGTGGGGTCAACCCCCGCAGCCGTCTCGAGTCCCATTCCCTCGAGGATCTTGCTCGTGATGAGCTCCGGGTCATGGATGGTGGCCAGAGGGATGAAATAGGCACCGTCGTCAAAACTTGGTTCGAGCCGCCGGCCGAGTTCGATGGAAAGGCGCGTCTTTCCCGTGCCACCGGGACCGGTGAAAGTGACCAGCCGATTGGCTGTCAAAATGTCCTCTGCCCTCGCCAGTTCCCGTTCACGTCCGACAAACTCGCTCAAGACGTCGGGCAGCCTCGATCTGGAGACAGCTCCAGCAGGGGGAGGAAACGCTTCTTCGAGCCCCTGTCCGACCAGCTGATGGAGCATCTCAGCGCGATCGAAGCCCGGCAATCTGTGGCTGCCCAAGTTCCGCAGAGCTGATCCGAGAGGGAGGTGGTCGCTCACGAGCTGGGCCGTGGTTGAGGAAACCAGGACCTGTCCGCCATGCGCCGCCGAGGCGACCCTTGCTGCCCGGTGAACGTCAACCCCGACATAGTTGGCGGCTCCGAGCACTCCGTTACCCGTGTGGATACCAATCCGCACCCTGATTCGCCCCCCGTGTGACCACGCCTCGCTCGCCAGGGCCAACTGTATGTCGATGCCAGCAGCGATTGCATCAACCGGGTCCTCGAACACGGCGAAAACCGAGTCGCCTTCCGTCGCAACTTCCAGTCCATTACAGCGACCAAGAACATCGCGGACGATCTCGTAATGCCGTTCCAAGATCCGGCTGTATTCACTATCCCCGACGTTGCGGAGAACCAATGTCGAGTCCTCGATATCGGTGAACATGAAAGTCACGGTGCCAGTGGGCAATTCCCCGCCGATGTGGTCACCTCCCTTGCCTGTGGCGGGACGTACAGATAATTCCCGCGCCCCTATCCACATTAGGGGCACGAGGGCATTCACGAAGCCCTGAGCGCCAACGGAAAGGGCGTTCAACGGATGATGATCATCAGCGCGATCAAGAGGACGACGACGTTCCCGAGGACCACCGCACCGACCTGGAAGCTACGGAGGAACGTTTCACCTGGTCAGTCGTGCTTTTTTGGCGTTCTTCCTGGTGATAGTCTTGTGGGCCCGGCAGGACTTGAACCTGCAACCAACGGATTATGAGTCTGATTTTTCGGCCTCCGACGACCAGGAAGAACCCCCCAGAAATGGGCTGTGACCTGGGCACTCGTCACTTGTCCCTTCCGCTCCGTTCCCGACGTTTTCTGTCCTCTGACGGACAAGATACGGACAAAGACCGGCTTTCAGACCGGAAACCGTTCCCTTCTGTAGCAACGTTGAGTAGCATCGGGTGAGAATGAGCAATCCGGACCCGATCGAGGAGCTACGCCGCCTCTACCCAACCATCCTCACAACGGCCCACGTCGCCGAGATGATGCACTGCACCATCGGCGACGTCCGCGACAAAGTCCACCGCAAGGAACTCAATGCGATGCGATGGGGGCAACAGTTCCGATTCTTCCGCGATGAAGTGATCGCCGCCATGCGACCAGTCGACGATGACACCGGCCCCGACGACGAAGACGTGACCGACGAGACGCGGCGAGACGCAGAGTGACGGACGGGTCCATCGACTACGACCGGTGGTATCCGGAAGTGCCGGCGGTCCTGGACACCAACCAGCTAGCTGGCCTGTTGCATACCAACGAGCAGATCATCCGCG
>JBHJOQ010000105.1:0-10451 GCA_050329555.1 Acidimicrobiia bacterium
GACGTCGCTCAGAACGCCGGAAACTGGCAATGGGTCGCGGGGACCGGGGCAGATGCAGCTCCGTACTTCAGGGTATTCAATCCTGTCTTGCAGTCCCAGAAGTTCGACCCCGACGGCGAATACATCAGGCGCTGGGTCCCCGAGCTCGCCGGCCTTCCAGCGTCGATGATCCACGAGCCATGGGAAGTGCCTCCGCTTGACCTTGCCGGACACGGTGTTGTTTTGGGCGACAGCTACCCGGACCCGATCGTCGATCATGCAATGGCGCGCCAACGCGCCATCGACGCCTACCGTTCGGTCGCAGGCTGATCGAGCTCGAGGTCGGATCCCGTCACATCGACCAGGACATCCCAGAGCTGGGTCCTCTCTGCAGCCGTCTCCTGGGTTGAATCTGACAGGTGGGTCGGAACGGAGGCCCGGTCGAACCAGAACTGACCGGTGGCACCCTGGACATCACGAGATGCTGCGAGCCAAACGATGGTGTCGGCACCCTGGGTGGCGTCGCGCAGGAGCGGTTTCATCACCTTGTTGAAAGTCGGAAGCGAATATGCAACTCCCGATGTCGCCACCCATCCCGGGTGCATCGCGTTGACGGTGACGCCCTTGTCGGCAAGAGCCTCGGCCCACATTTCGGTGAGGATCACCTGCGCTCTTTTGGCCTGTGCATAGGCACCGGAACCGCTGTAGGAGCCGGGATCGGCTTGGAGCTCAGCCGGCTTGATTCGCGCCGAGTACATCCCACCCGAGCTGACATTGATCACCCGTCCCGAACCGGCAGCTGCCATAGCGGGGAGAATTGCATTGGTCAGGACGAAATGGCCCGCAACGTTGGTGGCAAAGCTCTTCTCCAAGCCCTCGTCGGTTTGGGTGAACTCGGGGAGCAGCACCCCGACGTTGTTGACGACGACGTCGATTTCCTCGGAGTCAACCATTTCCTCGGCGAGCTGGCGCACCTTTTCCATCAGCGAAAGGTCCGCCTCGACCGGCCGATACCCATCGGTCAAAACCCCATCGAGAGCCTTCAACTTGTCGGGATCACGGCCTACCGCGATAACCCGTGCCCCGAGTTCGGAGAGGATGCGGGCCACTTCGAGGCCGATGCCGCCGGTCGCTCCGGTCACCAGGGCCGTCTTCCCGGTGAGATCCTCGCCGACAGGCCCGAACTTGCGGGAGTGGAGCCGGTATCCGGCGTTGGTGAATGAGGCAATCGACAATTTGTTCATCGATCGAGGGTTTCCAACAGACCATCCAGTGCCTTTTTGCCCATCCGGTCGAGCGGCCAGTTCATCAGCGGCCCGAGGAATCGGAGCGGTCCAAAAAGCGTGATCTCGGCTGTGTACGAAATCCGGGTGGACCCTTCACTCGACTCGGTGAACTCCATGGTGTCGAGGGCATCGAACTTTTCTCCCTGCCCTTTGAGCACAACCCGGTGCGGCGGCTCGTATTCGACAACTTCGTATTGCATTGGCAGGGTCGAGGGCCCGAAATTTCCCTCGAGGCTGTAAAGGGACCCGACCCTGACCGGTCCCGGCTCGACGGCCTTTGCTGAGTCCACGCCCGGATCCCACTCCGCGCTGTTGGAGAAGTCTGCGGCATATGCGAAGACCTCTTCCAGTGGCCGGTTGACAGTCCGCGTCTCCTGGAGGACGTAGGTGCGCCCTTTCCGCTCGCTGGTTTCTTGTGACATTGCAGGCCTTTCGTTTTCAGTTGGTATTGCTTGGACCCGGGGAATTCAGTGGGTTGCTTCCCTCCACAGGGGTGGCGTAAACAACGACGTTGCTGTCGTAGCGCGACGCCGAAGAGTCAAAACCGCCACCGCACGTGATCAGAGTCAGCACCGGTGGTCCCGTGCGACTGAATATCGCTTCCAGGGGCAACTCGTTCTTGAGATAGGTGGAACGGGCCGCGACGACGAATCCCTTTTGGCTGCCATCTGCGTATTCGATTCTGATGAAGTCGCCGGGGTTGAGCTTCTTGAGATCGAAGAACACCCCCGGGCCCTGCCCGGTCAGGTCGACGTGGGCAGCAAGGACAGCAGAGCCGTCACCGCCGGGGCTCGGTCCGTGCTGGTACCAGGCGACGTCTTTGACATTTCTCGGCACATCCATCTCGCCGGTCCGTTCGTTCACCCCGTAAGGGTCGATGGGGGCATTCACCCCGATTCGATCGATCGTGAGAGAGATCGGTTCCGGGGCTTCAGGGTTCCCGTGGGAGACGTTGACACTCTCCTGCCAGAGCGGCTCGGGTTGCGTGGGCTCGGTAGTTGTTGTCTCGGGGGTGGTTGTGGTCGTCGTCGCGATGCCTGTCAACGACTGCTCGATGGCGTCGGCTTGACCGACTTTAGAAGGACCGATACCGGAGTAAGTCACGGCTGCGATCATCGCTAAGACGATCCCCACTGCAACTGATGCGATTCCAGTTCGCTTTCTCATCGTCTCATACCGTAAACCAGGGGAGGCCCCGGTGGAGCCTCCCCTGGTCGTGGTGTTGGTTGATTAGCTTTCGCGCTTGGCCAGGGCCACTGCTCCACCGCCAAGGGCGAGGAGGGCCATGCCGGCAAGAGCGATGGGTATAACCATGCTGGTGTCGGTGCTGAGACCGGCATCTCCGGTGGGCACACCTTCTGGTGCACTCCCGAGACCGGTGATCGAGGCCGTCACCACCTGGAAGTTTCCGTCGGCAACCGAGCCCACCGCGTAGGCGATGGTGTTGGTGCCTTCGGCCAGGGCGACGTCAGCATCGAAGGCCACTGTTGCAGGGTCGCCCGCTGCGGTGATCTTGATGTTGTAGGTGTCAGCAGGCACGTCGGTGTTGGCACCGGTGCCGTTGGTCACGCCTTCCCAGACAGCGGCATCGTTGGCGAGTACGTCAACCGCGCCGAAGTCGGCAAGGTGGTACGCGGAGATGCGGGCATTACCTGCATCGATCGCCGAGTTGTTCTCTACGAACACGCCGAGGGTCGGTGCTCCGCCTTCCTGGAGGTAAGCGGCGATGGTCGCCACTGCTCCAGCGGGCAGATCGGTGGATCCGGAGAGGGCTGGGTCGCCCGCCTCGGGATCTGAACCTGCGGCGTAGACCTCGAGGTCATAGCTGCCTTCAGGCAGGGCCAGGGGTCCGGCGACATCGCCGTACTGGAAGCCTTCCAGAGTCAGGTCACCGTTCACATAGATGTCGACGTCGAGGTCGGGCACTCCATGCACAACGATTACCTGGCCCTCGCTGGCTTGTGCCAGTGCGGCGGTCGCTGGGACCACTGCCAGGGACATCGCCAGGGCCAATACTTTCAGTTTCTTCATCGGGAAACTCCTTCTTTGTCACGGCGACTTTCCAAGCGCCTCTGCTTTCCCATGCCCCCTATTCGGAGTAGGAGAGGGGTTCGGATGAAGGAGGGTTGCGGAGTTGTGGCGCGGTCAGGACTTGCCGGACTTGCGGCGCTCGGGCTCGGTGAGATATCGCTTGCGGATGCGGACCGCATCGGGGGTGACTTCGACCAGTTCGTCGTCGTCGATCCACTCGATGGACATCTCCAGCGTCATCTTTCGGGCCGGCTTCAGCTTGATCGCGTCGTCAGACCCGGAAGCACGGATGTTGGTCAGCTGCTTGCCTTTGGCGGGGTTGGCCAGCATCTCGTCGGGTCGCGAGTTCTCGCCGATGACCATCCCTTCGTAAACCGGTGATCCCGGTTCGACGAAGAGCTCACCGCGTTTCTGCAAATTGTCCAGGGCGAATCCGGTCGCGGTCCCGGCGCGGTCGGAGATCATGGCTCCGCCGATCCTCCCCGGCAAATCACCGGCCCAGGGCATCCAACCGTCGCTCTGCTGGTTGACCAGGGCAGTCCCTCGGGTTGCCGTCATCATCTCCGAACGAAATCCGATGAGGCCCCGGGCCGGCGCCGAGAAGGTAACGATGGTCCGACCCCGGTCTCCGGGGCGCATGTCGGTGACTTGGCCCTTGCGGGGCGCGGCAGCCTGAGTCACGGTCCCCACGTATTCGTCGGGTGCATCGACAATGGCGAGCTCCCTCGGCTCGTGCTTCTTGCCGTCGATGTCGCGGGTGATCACCTCAGGTCGGCTCACCTGGAGTTCGAAGCCCTCGCGACGCATCGACTCGATGAGGACTGCTAGTTGAAGCTCGCCGCGTCCGGCGACTTCCATGACGTCAGGACTGGAGGTGTCTGACATGCGAATCGAGACGTTGCCCAGAACCTCCCGCTCCAGCCTCGACTTGATCTGGCGTGAGGTGAGGAGATTCCCGGAGAGCCCGGCCATCGGGGAGGTGTTTACCCCGAATGTCATCCGCAGCACCGGTTCATCGACGATCAGCCTCGTCAGGGGAACAGGATTGTCCGGGTCGCCGACTGTGTCGCCGATCTCGATCTCGGGGAATCCGGCGATGACAAAGAGATCGCCCGCTCCAACCGCTGCGACATCGACACGTCCGAGGTCACTGAATCCGAGGAGCGCGGCGGGCTTTCGCTTGACGATGGAGCCGTCCGCCTTGATGACGCCGACGTTCCGGTTGGCGTGGAGGGTCCCGTTCTCGACCCTCCCGATCGCGAGCCGTCCCAGGTAGTCGGAGGCGTCGAGATTGGTGACGATCGCCTGGAGTGGGGCATCCGAATTGCCCGGGGGAGGTGGGATTGTGTCAACGATCGTGTCGAGTACGGCGGTGAGGTCGGAGTCTTCCGGCGGCATCCCCACCCCGAGCATCGACCGGCCCATCCGGGCGATCGAGGAAACGATCGGAAACTCGATGTGATGCTCTGCGGCTTCGAGGTCGAAGAAGAGCTGGTAAATCTCATCCGCAACCTCGTGGGCACGGGCATCGGAGCGATCGACTTTGTTGATCACGACGACAGCAGGAAGGCCCCGGTCCAGGGCTTTGGAGAGGACGTATCTGGTCTGGGGCATCGGGCCCTCTGCCGCATCGACCAGGAGCAGCACTCCGTCGACCATGGCGAGGGCGCGTTCCACTTCGCCTCCGAAATCGGAGTGTCCGGGGGTGTCGACGATGTTGATCTTGGTGCCCTTCCAGAGGATCGAAGCGGCCTTGGCCAGAATCGTGATTCCCCGCTCCCGTTCCTGGTCGCTTGAGTCCATGACACGATCGGTGGGCGTCTCATGATCGGAGAACACACCGGCGGCGGTGAGCATGGCGTCGACGAGGGTCGTCTTGCCATGGTCGACGTGCGCGATCAAAGCCACGTTGCGAATTGGAGTGGTACCCGACATGGGCTCGCCATGGTACTGGCTGGCGGAGCCAACGCGGACACGGAAAACCCCCGGGACCGTGAGGTGCCGGGGGTCTTCGCTCGGTCAGGTTGTTGGTTACGGGGCGAGCGTTGTGGTGGTCAGTTCCTCAACGAGGCTGGTAGTGGTGGTGTCGCCCGGTGCGGGGGTCCCTGGATCGTCATCGGCGGCGTCGCAGCCGGTGAGTGCCATGGTGGCGGCAAGGGCCAGCGCAAGGATTGATCGGGACATCTTCTTGTCGGTCATTGGGTTCTCCTTTTTCCGTGATGTCACTGGGTTCTCCCACGTGATGTCCCTGAATACCCCTGACGGACGTGCGGGCAAACATCATTCTGGATGCGTACACCAGCTTGTGGATAATGGTGTATGGCCCGGACCAACATCGATATCGACGACGAATTGATTCGTATTGCGATGGAACGATTCAGCCTCCCGACCAAGAAGGAGGCAGTCGACCTGGCTCTCAGGAGACTTGTCGGAGGGGTCATGACGAAAGAAGAAGCCCTGGAGATGGAAGGTTACGGGTGGGGAGGTGATCTTGACGAGATCCGGGGGAACGCGGAGATCGACTTGATATGGTGATGACGCTGCTCGACACCTCCGTTTGGGTCGCGTACCTCAGGGCGACTGGCTCGCCCGAGAACAATCGTGTCCGAGCGATGATCGAGGCTGGGGACTCGATCGCCACCTGCGACGTTGTCATCATGGAACTGCTGGCAGGGACGAGGACAGCCAGAGAATGGAACGCGATCTGGGCGTTGATGAATCGCTGCGCCATGCTCCCGGTCAGGCCGCTGTTCGACTACGAGGTTGCCGCTCGCATCTACAGCAAATGCAGGAGGGCGGGATTCTCCCCGCGAGGCACCAGCGATCTGCTGGTGGCAGCGGTCGCAATCGGCCAGGGTGTTCCGCTGTTCGCCACAGATGACGATTTCGAGAGAATCGCCGAAGTGGCGCCGCTCAGGCTCGTTGCCTGAAGCCCACTAGCTCTTCTTGGTGTGGAGTGTCCTCCCAAGAGAGATGTTCAGGTCGTCGACGCGCCATTGGATGATCTCTTCGAGGGTGTCGAGGGGGATCTGGTCCCCTTGTCCAGCGTGATCAGCCGATTGAGCTGCTCGTTGTTGGCGGCACCAGCTTCTCGGGGGCGTCCCGCGCTTTGCCGGTAGCGAACAGCACCTTCTGCAGCCATCGAGCTTCATTCTCCCGGTGGTTGTTGATCTGTCGTTGGAGCCTTTTCTCGGCTGCTGTGCCAATCGCCATTTCATGTCCTGAACCGTCGGATCGTGGGCCCGGAACAGCCGCAAAGGGCTGAACACGGGCCCTTAGAACCCAACACGAAGCCGCCGGGCCACCGATTTCGTCTCGTGGTAACCCCCAATTTTCTCATAGTTAGCGAAAGTTTTCGCGTTCATTCGCACTCCGGTCACACGTGGTCTATATTCATTTTTGCAAGGTCCATGTGGCGGAGCGAGAGTCGGGCGACTTCCCGACTGAGAGTTTGGCAATAGGAGCCGAACGATCGCAGAACTTGGGTCCGGTTCGCCGGAACGCAGGAATCTCGTCAGATGGGCCTTGCACCTTTTGTGCCCCTCCTCAATCTCAGGACTTGGTCCGCACGCCCCGCTTTCGTATTCTCGGCACAGCATGGCGGATGCCCCGGAGCGATTCAGTCTCAAAGATCACCTCTTCAACCGGGACACGATGACCCGGCTCGGCCGTCTGCTCGCTCCGGTGATCCCCGATCTCGCCACCAATGAGTTCGTCGCGGAGGTGATGGCTGGGATGGGGCCATTGGAACTCAAGCAACGGATCACCCACATCGCTGCGATCGTGGACCGATATCTACCCGAAGACTACGCACAGAGCATCGAAATGATTATGGCTGCGTTGCCGCCGCCACTAGACCCGAGCCTTTCGGACGGTGATTTCGGCGACTTCATCTTCGCCCCGTTCGGCGAGATCATCGTGGCGAGGGGGCTCGACCCCGGGTCCTTTGACTTGTCGATGGATGCGATCAAGCAAGTCACCCAGCGCTTTTCAATGGAAGGCCCGATCCGCCCGTTCATCGACGCCTATCCGCATCGGACGCTCGCCGTGCTTCGGGAGTGGGCGGGTGACGAGAGTTACCATGTGCGCCGCCTCGTTAGCGAAGGGACCCGGCCGTTGCTTCCCTGGGCGCCACGGATCAGGCTCGTTGCGCCGGAAACCGTCCCTCTCCTCGATCTTCTCCATGCCGATCCGACCAGGTATGTGACCCGGTCGGTTGCCAACCACCTCAACGACATCGCCAAGACCGACCCCGGGCTCGTGGTCGACACTCTGAGGCGATGGCGAGCCGGAGGACTTCAGGACGAGCTAGAGCTCGATTGGATGGCCCGCCACGCCCTACGAACCCTGATCAAACGTGGAGATCGGGCCGCGCTGGAGCTTCTGGGCTTCTCTGCCGACCCGGCTGTGTCAGTCGGCCCGATCATCGTCGTGCCGGCAGGCCCGGTTCGGATTGGCGATCCGCTCCGATTCGAGTTCGAGATCACGGCCCACGGTGAGGAGAAGCTCGTTGTCGACTACATCATCGATTTTGTCAAGAAGGATGGCGCGGCCGGGCCGAGAGTGTTCAAGCTGAAGTCGATCGATATGCGCGCCGGAGAGACCCGGTTGCTTTCCAAGTCCCACCGCATGCCGGCCAGCTCAACTACGTTCACACTTTACCCCGGCACTCACCGGCTCACGGTTCAGGTGAATGGCCGACAGGCGTCAGCAACTGAGTTCGAACTTCTCGCCTGAAGACCTGTGCGCAGATCTAACGATGATATCCGTCGACCAGGTCGTGACCACCTGGCGTACAGAAGGAAGCTTCGTCAGCGCAGAGAAGCCCAGTCAGGTTGGCGACTTCCTCACTTTCTCCCAGCCTCTGGATCGGGTGCATGCCCGTATCGCGGCCAGCATCTCTTCGTCGAGATAGTTGGCTAGCGGCGGGGCCTGGATGAAAGCCGAACGATCCGAGTTGACGAGCGCGCCGTTCGCCGAAAATTTGAGTGCAGCGTTCTGGAGAGCCCGACCACACCGTGCTTGGCGGCCACGTATGCCGAAGCAGGCGGCCGATCAAATGTGCAGCGATTCGGTTTGACGCCGTGGGGGCTGGGGTACTCATCCCCATCACACTCCAGAAAGGGGTAATTGAAATGAGAACTGGTGGAATCGGAGGAAGCTTGTTCCTCATCGCGCTCGGGGCGATCCTGTACTGGGCCGTGAGCGTCGAGGGTGAAGGTTTCAACGTGAACCTGATCGGTTTGATCCTTCTTATTGTCGGGATCATCGGTCTGGTCCTGACTTTGATCATGACCGCCTCTGCCGAGGAAAACCGAGGCAAGAGCGACGTAACGATCATCGATCGCTGAACGTTCAGCGATACCTATTTCGAGACCTCGACGCACATGCTGCGCCGAGGTCTCGAGTTTCTGCGTGAGCTGAGTGACTATCCGGGATGGGTTGCCGCGAGATTGTCCAGATACTCCTTGATGCCGGGGACACCGGTGAGAGTCCGCTTGAAGTACTCATCGACTGCGCTCATGGCGTCGGCCTGGGCCTCGGAGACCTCCCCGGCGAACTCCGACGCTTCTTCCCTGCGGCTCACCGAATCTCTCAGGCGCAGCAGTTTGCCGACCATCTCCACCTCTGCCCGGCCTTCCAGTGCCTGGACTGCCGACATGATGAGTTGGTCGACCTGTCCCACCATGCCTTCGCTGTCGAATGTGTCCGTTCCGTCGGCGGCCTCCATGAGGGTCCGGAGAATCGCCGCCACCTGGTAGAGCGCGGTGACCGGTTCGTCGAACAACTCCCGGATATAGGCGGCTTCGGCGTAACGGCCGGTGAGCCGGAATATGTTGTACATCCGGCGGGCGGCCTTGCCGTAGTTGGGGCTGGTGACCGTGTACTTGTACACCTCTTCTGTGAGACGATCGACGAAGTCCGAAACCGAGTCTGCTCCCATGTCTTTGACGAGGCGGGAGAACAGAGGGATGGAGTCGACCTCGAGGTACACCTCCTGGAAGTAGGGATCGAGGTAGCCGTCGAGGGGGATGACCGTTCCGTCAGGCGCCTCCCAGGTGGCATCCAGCACGTTCGAGGCGTTGGCGACACCCCCGTGGCCGGGGTCGGCGACGATCCAGTCGAGCTTGCACCATCCGGGATCCTGTGCCGCGTCAGCCCAGGTGAGGACCGTGCTCGCACCCTCGGCGCTGTGATATTCGATGCGTTTGGCCGCTACCTGAACTGCGGTCCAGGAGATGGGAGATCCGGCTGTGAAGGCTTCGCCGTCCACCATCGCCGGGAAGGGCCACGACCCGAATTTCACCTCCTGAAGCCGGTAGCCGGCCCCTTTCATCTTCGACATGGCCTTGTCGTGGATCACCTCGCCGAGAAGTGTGCAGGCCGCTTCGCGGCTATCGGCGCGGATGTGGACCCTTTCGAAGAAGTCGCAGTCTCCGGGGAAGCGGTGAACACGGTTCTGAGCGGCGGAACCGGACAATGCGAGGGCAGTGAGGACGAGGGGTGGGCGGTCGTCGATTCCGACGATCTCCCCGATGTGGCGGAAACGACCGAGCTCTTCGCTGTCGAGGTCTGCCAGCGTGATGTGGTGCCCGTAGACCCCACTATCGACATCGACAACAAGTGGAGCCGATGCCGCCCGGGAGACCTCCTTGATCCACTCCCTTGCCTCGTCGGGATCCAATTCGACGCCTAACTCTGCGGCAGCCGCCAGAACAGCTTCTATCGACTCGTCAGAGCCCGTTGCGCTTTCGATGGTCATTCATCCTCCCTACCGGACCGCTGTTCACTCTATTGAAGTGACTGGCCGGAGTGCGACCCGCAGTTGGGATCATTTTGCATGGACGGCGTGGCAGACTCCCCCGATGTCTCATGCCAGCATCGCATTCAGGAACGGAAGAGTGTTCACCGGGAGGCCCGATCGCCCCTTTGTCGAAGCCGTGGCCATGTCGGGTGAGCGTGTGATCGCCGTCGGCACCAACAACGAGATTGACGCAACTGTGGGCCCGGGTACCGAAACCGTCGATCTCGCCGGCGTCTTGTTGACACCCGGCTTCACCGACGCACATGTTCACACCGTGACCAGCGGACTGGAGCAGTTGAAACTCACCTTCGATGGCTGCGCCAACGCGACCGATGCCTTTGCTGCAATCG
>JBHJOQ010000035.1:0-18745 GCA_050329555.1 Acidimicrobiia bacterium
ACCCAGGTGCCGCCGCTCATCGGCCAGACCCTGGCCAACGCCGAAACGCTGCTCGCTGCTGCGGGATTGGTCTTAGGCGAGGTGACGGAACGGCCCGACGCCGAGTTCGCCGAAGGTGTGGTGGTCGAACAGAACCCGTCTTCAGGCCTGGTTCCAGTGGGCACCCCCGTCGACCTCGTAGTTTCCACCGGGCCGGAGCTGGTGGAGATCCCCGAACTCGAAGGCCTCACTGAACGCGACGCCACCGCCCTCCTCCAGGAGTTGGGGCTGCGGGTGGCAGTGAACGACGAATTCTCCAATACCGTCGCAGACGGCCGGGTGATCAGATCCGAGCCTGAAGCCGGAGTCGAGGCCCAGACCGGTGACACCATCTTGCTCGTCGTATCTCAAGGCCCGGAACCGATCGAGACCCCGAACCTGACCGGGCTCACCCAGCAGCAGGCCGCAGACCTGCTCAACGACCTCGGACTGGTGCTGAACGTCTCAGCAGCTACCGAACCGGTGGACAACGAAGCCCAGGACGGCCGGGTCGTCTCCCAGTTCCCCGAGGTCGGCACCACTGTCTTCCCCGGCGACGTGATCAACGTGACCCTGGGCCAATACATCCCACCAACGACCACGACGACGGTCCCCCCGACCACTACGACGACAGTCAGCACCTGATCCCAGCGCGGCCCCAGCTCCCGAATCGCGAAGCCTGGTTCGGCCCCGCTGGTTCGGCCTCGCTGGGTCAACGTTTCGCTTCCGAGGGCCGCTCAAACCGGCAGGCGGGAGGAGAAACCCAGGGTACGGGGAGACGGTCAGCCGGTCAGCGGTAGTTGGTTGTCATCAGGAACCCGGCAGCTATGGCGCCCAGTCCGAGGAGAAGGAGGATCTGATCCTGTTCGAGGATGAACCGGACGAGGACGAGGGCAACACCGACGACCATAAGCCCGGTCATCGTCGCTACGTACCAGGTAGGACTCGGGTCTTTGGCTCTGGACGCCTCTATTGCCTTCTCAGACTTCGGTGGGTTCTTTGGTTTGCGTCGTTTCGACTCCGGCATCGAAATTGGATCGTAGTCGCTACGGGACGAGCGCGATCCGGAACTACACATGTGTAATTTCCCACAGGCTGTGGGCATCTGTGGTGATAAGCCGGGCCTGTTTCAGACCGTCAGACGTGCCTCTCGGGCAGACCAGCGGAACCAGATGACCGCGATCGTCGACCAGATGACCGGGATCGTGGCCAATTTCATGATGATCCCGGCGAACTGCTGGTCCTCCCGCGCCGTGATCGAGCCGATCCGGGGAGCGAGCTCGTAGATGCTGTAGATCGGGGTGGTGGCGAAGGTGAGGAAACTGGCAGGGATCACTGCCACCACGGCGGTGGTGACGAAGAGATAGAGCATCTTGGCCCACACCGATTGAACCCTGCCCTCGGGAATCGGGGAGATGATCGGAAGCCACAGCACGAATCCGGCCACCAGCCAGACGACATCCATCGCAAACGAGCCGAACTGGCTCGTGCGGAGGACATCTACGGTTCCCGGGGCATGGGTGAGGACGAGAAGGAGGTTGTAGACGACACCGCAGGTGATTGCCGATCGGCCCAGCCAGACGGACGCCCGGTAGATCCGGAGCTTGGAGGCCACCCGGCGGGCCATCCACTCCGGCGTGCCCAGCAGGAGCAGGGGCGCCGCCCCCAGCGTGTAGAGGAGGAATTGAGTCATGTGTGCCGAGGCGAGATAACCGGCTCCCAGGGCGCCGAGGGGCCAGTCGGATGCAATCCAGAAAACAAGCATGCCGCCGACGAACCGCACCAGCCTGCGCCGGTCAATCGGCGCCGAGTGGTTCCTCACGCTCCGGACGTAAAGAGCAATCGGAAGCAACGTCGCCAGCCAGATCCCGGGGTACGGAATCCAAGTCCAGCTCCACGGACGCTCCAAAGCGGTGCACCACCACTCGATCATCCGAGACTCCTGATGTAATCCACCAGCGCGGCCTTCTCCTCTGCGCTCATCGGGATCACCGGCATCGATGCGATATATCCGGAGACAATGTCGGCGCGCGGATCTTCGATCGACCGGCGAACGTACTCCTCGTCGACGGTGACCGTCCTCCCGTCCTCCAGCTCGACCTCGGTTCCCCAGATCCCGTTCCAGGTCGGTGCGACCGAAGAGTCGACGTCGGTGTGACAGGCGAGACATCCCAGGTCGGCGGCCAGCGCCTGGCCCGAGAGCGGCTCCTCCGACCCCCGTTCCGCAGAGCACGCTGCCAGTGCGATGACCATTGCCAGATAAAGAGAGAGTGTTCGCTTCATTTTCAAGTGTCCTCGTGTTCGCCCATCGTGTCCGCAGGTTCGACAACCTCGGCTTCGACGGTCATCTCTCCGGCAACCTCCCAGACGAGAACGACCTCGATTGTGCCACCGACTGCGAGTTCGTCGACGCCGACCAGCATCAGGTGGAGGCCACCGGGCTCCAGAACCAGCTGGCCCCCGGCGGGCAGGTCGAGACGGGAAAGCGATCGCATGGACATCGTCCCTGAGTCGCTGTGGACGGTCTCATGAATCTTCACCTCGGATGCGACATCGGTGGTCGCCGCGATGAGAGCATCGTCCTCGCCCGCTCCTTGTGCGGTGAAGTACATCGCCGCATTCGGCCCGGTGGGAGCACCGACGCGGGCATCGGAGATTTGCAGCCCGTCGGTTTCGCCGCCGCAGCCGGCTGCCAGAACCAGAGCTGCTACGACCACGAGCCTGAAGACAAGATTCGAATCACTCAACTGCTCTGTTCTCCGACTATTTCTGCCAACACCTGAAGATCATTGTTCCATTGGCTCTGACGGGTCCCGAACGGATAGATGCTGTAGCTGAGCCCATCTGGTGCATAGGCGATAACCCATCCCGCATGGTCGACTGTGTACTCGTCGCCTTCGCCGAAGATGCGCGCCGGCGGGACGCCCACCGCCTCCTGCGCCGCTTTCAGTTCGTCGTGGGTCCCGGTGAGCCCGACGAAGGAAGTGTCGAACCGGTCGAGGAAGTCCCTGATGGCTTCGAGGGAGTCCCGGTCCGGGTCGACCGAGACGAACACGACCTCGGTTCTCCGGGCGAGTTCGGCGTCCTGGCCGAGCACTTCGGCGATCTGGGCGAGATGGACCGGGCAGATGTCGGGGCACTGGAGATAACCGAAGTAGAGGAGTGTCAGCTTGCCTTCTGTGCTCGCAACGAAGTCGTAGCTCTCGCCTTCGGTGTCGGTGAGCACGAAGCTGCCCTTCTCGGTGGGGTTGTCGATGGCAACACCTTGAAGGTCTCCGGTCGACACCGCGCTCTGACAGGCCGTCAGCCCCAGCGTCGCGACCAGCACCAGGACACTGCTGCGCCGAAACATCAAATCCATCTCCCAGGAGTCTGTTGGATAATGCCGTTGCCGAGATTGGGGGTCAGGCGCGCCGGTCGCAAGACCGAGGTTTTGCCACTCCTCGTTCCGGAATGGCGGGGCCGAGAACGCAGCGAGTGGTGATGCCTGGACGTCGAGATGGGTGACATGGATCGTTCAACGGGCTCCTAGCCGGGCACCGCGCCCGGTCGCCCAATTGTGGAGCACCCTGCGGCGTATGCCACACCCGGCGAGGAGAAATCCGGCTGTCGGATGCATGCGCCCGGGCCGCCCCCTCGTCGCGCCTTCCCGCCTATCGGCTGCCGCCGACCCGGCCGGGAACCTCGACTTGTTCGGCCCGGTCCCGATCTTCACTTCTCAGGTGACGGATCGACCTCCAGCCGAAAAGGGCGAGCGCCGCGACGACCGCACCGGCAACCAGCGGATTCCCGGCAACTATCTGTGCCACGTTGCCGGTGGTTTGCTCGATCCAGCGCACAATCGGATTCGCTCCGAGCGTCTCGGCCCCGGCGCCGAGGACGGTGGCCCAGTACCAGACTATGAAGACACCGGCGACGATCAGCGTCCATCCCGAAATGGTCCCCAGATGAGCCGCTATCGGCCTGATCCGCCGGAGCACCCTCTCCTTACCGACAGCCAGCATGATGGTGAGAGAGATGACAACAAGGCTCATGCCGGCGCCATAGGCGAGGAAGACCGAGACGGATTCGAAAAGGGACCTACCCGCCACGGCGCCGGCAGTGAGACTGAGGAAGATGGGGAGGGTGCAGGACAGGGATGCCACCCCGTAAGAAGCTCCGAAGCCGACCAGGCCCCTGAAGGACTCGCCTTTCGGCGAGCGCTTGACCCCGGGGAGGCGGGCGAAAACGTGGATCCCGCGCAGTTCGGCGATGCCGACAACGACAAGGCCGACACCGACCACAGCCGCCAGCCATGGGATCCACAAGATGATGGCGCGCAGCCCGGAGGCGACGAGGAGACCGGCCAGCAGGAAGACCGCAACGAACCCGGCCGAAACCGAAGCACCGACAGCGAGAGCTGAGCGGCGACTTGGCCCTTTCTCGCCAAGGAAGAGCCCCAAGTACGCGGGGAGCATGGCGAATCCACACGGGTTAACCGTCGAAACCATTCCGGCGGCGAAGGCAGCGATGAGCAGTCCAGTCATGACGACTCCAACACACCCGGACCGGAAGGGAACCCACAACTGTCGGTATTGCGACTGTTTCCCGGGTAGCTCCTGAACCCGGGCCGTCGTCAACCAGCGGCGACCCCAGCCAGCACTGTGCTGTCGACTACACGAATTTTCCGGTATGCAGTTTCGACAGCGCCTTTGTCACGCAACACCCCGAGTGCCTCGTTTACCGTCTGCCGGCTTGCACCAAGAAGGGAAGCGATCGCCGCCTGAGAGAGATCGACGTCATCCCCGCTGCGCGAAGACTCCTCGATCAGAAGGTCGGCCACCTGGGCCAGAACCGTCTTGTGCATCAGATGGAGGATTCGACGCTGGGAGTACTCGAGTTGGCGGAGCCCGGACACCAGCCAACGCAGGCAGAGGGCAGGATGTCTGGCCAACTCGGGTATCAGCTTTTCCCGGTCGAACTTGAAGCCCTTGACCTGGCCGACAGCCCGCGCCGACGACATATAGGTCCCTTCACCGAACATAGCTATGTCCCCGATGACCGAGCCATGACCGACACGAGCCACCACACGGCGGCGCCCGTTGTGCAGTCGATAGAGATCGACCTGTCCACTCTCGATCAGGTAGGCCGATAGGGCAGCCTCGCCTTCTTTGAAGAGGTGGGATCCCTGGAAACGTTTTATGGGCTCGGCCACCGAACGCAACACTTCCAGATCCTGATCCGTCAACGGTAGGTAGTCAGGTCGGCCGAAGGAGCGCGCCAGCCAAGCGAGATGCTGGTCTTGGGCCGCAGTTGTCATCAACACATGCTCGTATTCGCCGGGTACTCCACGAATCGTACTCACAGGCATTGACTTAGTGTTCTGTCGCTCGCACGGTGGATGCGTGCCTGTCGTGCGCCACGAGCGGTCAGGCAACGGTCGCCAGCCCGAGGCTGGCAAATCGATCAGGTGTTTTCACCCGAGCAGCTCATCCTCGATCATCGAGGTGAGTTCTTCGGCGAAGATGGCGCCGGAATGCACCCTCGCCACCGAACCATCGGCTCTGATGAAGACGGTGGTAGGCATCGCCAAACCGCCGAAAGCGGTGAAGATCTGACCGTCAGGATCGTGCGCCAGCTCATAGTCGACACCCGTTCTGCCGGCCAGGTCGATGGCCGCCTCGAGGTCCACCTCCTGCATGTTGACGCCAACAAATCTCACTTTGTCGCTCATCTGCCGGTGGACGTCGCCGAATGCGGGCATCTCACTGATGCAGGCCGGACACCATGAAGCCCAGAAGTTGAGGACCACGGGTTGGCCCGTCATGTCGGCTAGCTCCTCGGTGTGGCCATCGAAAAAGGTCAGGGTGATGTCGGGGGTTTCGGTGCTGGCGGCCGGTGCGGTGTCGCCAGAGGTGAGGAATACCAACCCCGCAATGGCGACTGCGCCGATCGCGGAAAGTATCAATAGACGCTGACCAAATGGATTGGATCGTTTCTTCTCAGTCATGCAAGTGTCAACCGCGCGAAAGGGAACCATCCGTCGCGAAGAGTCGCACCTACGACAGTTGAGGCGTCCTTCCGCCTTCGGCTTGTTGGACAGACGATGACAGCTGTAACCGAACCCGGCCCGAAGTGGAAACCCATGATCGGCTCAGGGCTTTTTGCGCTTATCTGGATTCTTGTCGCTGTCGCCCGGCCAACCACGACGTTTCACCTCGCCCCCGCAATTGTGGCCCTCTGGCCCGCGCTCGCCGGAGAAGGGGGACGGAAGCTGGTCTTTTCGGCATCGGGCTCTCTGGTCGCGGCACTTGCCACTCTGCTGCTTTCGGCTACCGGCATGCTCCAGGGGCCGACCCTCCTCCCCTGGGGCGGGCCAGCCGTCGAATCGGTTTTCGCCGCCGGTGTGGGCGCATCGTTAGGGTTCTTCATCAGTACGGGGAAAGCCCGTGACAGAGGAATGGCTCTTGAAAGGCTTTGACCCGCTGACTGTCGGACCTGCGACACTCGGCGGAACACTCCGGTGACCGCCCCGTTGAACTGATTCATGCGACACAGAAACCTTTTGATTTTGTTGGCCATCGCCCTGGTGGTCGCCGCCTGCGGCGAAGGCATCTCCGGAGATGCGACCGATGCTGGCGACGACCCCACCGCAACAACGGCACCCGTTTCAACGGCGCCTCCCGACGTGTCGCTCATCGACGCTCGATCAGCCCTCGACAACATGAATGACCCGTCATTCCCCGATCCACTGGTCGACCCGGCTGAGATCATCTCAGGCGGGCCACCACCGGACGGCATCCCACCGATCGATAATCCCCAGTTCATCGAAGTAGCTGCTGCCGACGAGTGGATCGGCGACACCGAGCCGGTGGTTTACCTCGAGGCCAACGGCGAGGTCCACGCCTACCCGGTCCAGGTGCTCATGTGGCACGAGATCGTCAACGACACCGTCGGAGGCATCCCGGTGGCCGTGACCTACTGCCCGCTGTGCAACAGTGCCGTGAGTTATCGCCGGGAGGTCGCTGGTGAGGTCACGACTTTCGGCACCTCCGGAAGGCTCTTCGCATCGGCACTCGTGATGTATGACCGCGCCACAGAATCACTATGGACCCACTTCGATGGGCGAGCCGTGGTCGGTGCGCTCGCCGGCGCGTCACTGGAGCCAATCTCGTCACCTCTGCTTGCCTGGTCCGACTTCAAGGAGGCGTTTCCCGAAGCGATGGTCCTCGATCGCGACGCCACCGGATTCAACCGGCAGTACGGGGTCAACCCCTACACCGGCTACGACAACCCGGACACCAATCCCTTCCTGTTCCGGGGCTCTCTCGATGAGCGGGCTCAGGCAAAACAGCGGGTCGTCGGGATCAATATCGAAGGCGAGTCCACAGCTTGGACGCTCGACGCGATCTCCGGAGGGGATGCCCGGGCAACGCAGGGAGACGTGGGCGGTACTCCAATCGTGATCTTCTGGAAACAAGGCCAGTCGAGCGCTCTCGACGCCTCCCAGATCGAGGACGGCCGTGATATCGGATCGGTGGGCGTCTTCTCGCCTGAGCTCGACGGCCGCACGCTCACGTTCCAGGCCGAGGGAGACGGTTTTGTCGACGAGGAAACGGGCTCAAAGTGGGACATCACCGGGAGGGCGGTGAGCGGGGAACTCACCGGAAGCGAACTCGAACAGATCCATCACCTTGATACATTCTGGTTTGCCTGGTCGACCTATCGGCCGGGCAGCGACCTGATCGAGAGCTGAGGGAAAGAACGCTTGAGCGCAGCAGAAGGATCCGCACCGAATCCGGATTACGACGTGCTCGTCATCGGGGGCGGTGCAGCGGGCGAGAATGCGGGCGACATCGCAGCCAGGGGAGGGCTCAAAGTCGGCCTGATCGAACACGACCTGGTCGGCGGAGAGTGCACCTACTGGGCTTGCATGCCCTCCAAGGCCCTGCTCCGGCCGGGTGAAGCGCTGGAAGCGGCCGCCAGAGTGCCCGGCGCCAAGGAGGCCATCGGAGGCCACATCGATGTTGAAGCGGCGTTCAAGCGCCGCGACTCGCTCGCCGCCAACTGGGACGATACCGGGCAGGTGGAGTGGCTCGAGAGCGCAGGAGTCGAACTGCTCCGGGGACACGGCCAGATTACCGGCGAGAGAGAAGTGACGGTCACCTCCTCGGACGGCGCACGGACGGTGTACGCCGCCGACCGGGCCGTTGTGGTGGCCACCGGTTCGTCAGCCTCGTTTCCCCCGATTCCGGGGCTGAAAGAGTCAGATGTATGGGATTCCCGGGACGTGACCGCGGCCGAGGCCGTGCCCCGGCGCCTCCTCATCATCGGTGGAGGAGCAGTGGGTTCAGAAATGGCCCAGGCTTGGAAATGGCTGGGCACCGAGGAGGTCACCATCGTCGAATTGTTCGAACATCTCCTTTCCCGGGAAGAGAAGTTCGCCGGTGACGAACTGCAGTCGGCCTTCGAGCGGATGGGCATCACCGTCCACACCTCCGCAGAGACCAAGTCGATGCGGAGAAATGCCGACGGTTCGAAGACCGCCGAAGTCACCCTGGCTGACGGGACCGCCATCGAGATCGAGGCCGATGAGATCCTTGTGGCTACAGGACGCAAGCCGAACACCACCGATCTCGGGCTCGAGAGCATCGGAATCGAGCCCGGCGAGTACATCGACGTCGACGACCACCTTCTGGCCAAAGGCGTGGCATCGGGCTGGCTGTATGCGGTCGGTGATGTCAACGGCAGGTCTCTGCTCACCCATACCGGCAAATACCAGGCGCGGATTGCCGGGGCACACATTGCGGGCGTGGACACTTCGGCGTGGGGAGACAAGAAGGCAATGCCCCGGGTCGTATTCACCAGCCCCGAAGTGGCAGCCGTTGGTATGACCGAAGCCGAAGCGGTAGAGAAAGGCATCGAGGTGCGGACCGTGGAATATCAGATCGGAGATGTTGCAGCTGCGTCGACCCTGGGACGGGGCCACCGCGGGACCTGCAAACTAGTGGTCGACAGCGACAAAGAGGTGGTCGTCGGCGCCACATTTGTCGGCCCCCGGGCCGGGGAGATGATCCACGCCGCCACCGTCGCGATCGCAGCTGATGTGCCACTGGAGACGTTGTGGCACGCCGTCCCTTCGTTTCCCACGTTGAGCGAGGTCTGGCTCCGCCTCCTCGAGCAGTACCGGGACAAGTACGACAGGGCCTTCTCCTGAAGACTCGTCCGGGCGTAGAAGCCGCCCTCGCCCGGTCCCTCCGTTGGGCTCTGGCAGGGGCGGCGACCGGTCTGCCGCTGCTACTCGTTCCCCAACCAGCGCCGTCTCAGCTGCTCTCCTACACCATCGTGCACCTGAGCGCCATCGTCGTATTCGGGCTGTTCCTGGTCCGCGACCTCGCCCGATTCCTGGACGGGACCTGGTTCCTCTGGCTGGGCCAATCCGGTCGGCATATCGCCGCCGGGGCAGCTGTCGTGGCGCTGACCACCGGCGTGGTTGCCCTGGTCACCCTTTCCACATCGGCCGCGTTGCGGTTCGACCCGTCGCTGCAATTCCTCCAACTCGTCTCCGCCCTCGATATCGCTTGGGTGGTGGCCGCCACACTGCTCGGGGTGCGATGGCTGGCGGGACAGGGAATCGGAGACCTGGCCGGCACAGTGATTGGCATCGTCTGTGTCTGGTCGATCTGGAACTATCTGCAAATCGTCGGTTTCGCACCGGATGGCGGATGGCTTGTCGACGGCTCAGCTCTCCTCCGATATGTCATCCCCTACGACATCATGGCTGCAGTCATTGCGACCCTTGCCCTCACGACCGGGGCCCGGCGTGCCGCCCGCGATCACATCGAAATCAGGCCCTGACGACCTTGACCCCATGCCAGAAGGCCAGATGGCCAGCAATATGCTGAGCTGCGTCCGATGGAGTTTCATAAGTCCACGCTCCAGCCGGCAGGCGCTTGTCGTCTACGACAACGTCGTAGTAGCGAGCAACCCCTTTCCACGGACACACCGATGTTCGATCTGACGGCTCGAGGAATTCCCAATGGACCGAGTCGGGCGGGAAATAGTGGTTGCCTTCGACCCGCTGGGTGTTGGGCGATTCGGCTACCACCGTCTCGCCGACGACTGCGCACTGGACGGTCGAGATGCTGGGCTTCTTGAGGATGTTGAATGGATTGAGCATGATCTTCACAACCATTCCAGCCGGACCACGCATCCCGGAATGGTCAGATCAGCGACAAATCAATTGATCTGCGGAAGAGAGTTCAGAACCGAGAGGTTGACATCGGCATGACCAGCGGTCCAAATCCGATTATCGCGGCTTGGTCGATTCTCAGATCCATGATGTCTGTCAGGTCGCCAGGACCGTTCGGGACCGGAGCCATGCACCACGACCTCCTACGCCACCCCCTCAGCCGGGTAGCTGACGAAGGAACGTCTGCTCTCTCCTCTTTGACCGAGGTGTTGACCGAATATGTCGACGGGTTGAGTCAGGTCAATCCCGACGATCTGAGGAGAGCAGAAGCTCTTGCTTTCTGGATCAACCTATACAACGCGGGAGCGCTCAACCTCGTCGCCCGAGCAGAGAGCACCAACACGCCGACAGTGCTGGGGGTTCCCGGTGGGTTCGGATCGAAATTCGTCTCCATCGACGGAGAGCAACTGTCACTCGACGACATCGAACACGGCAAGATCCGCCGGTTCGGAGACCCGCGCATTCACGCTGCACTGGTCTGTGGCTCGATCTCCTGTCCGACGCTCCGCGGTGAGCCCTACCAGGGTCCTTCGGTCGACCAGCAGCTCGACGACCAGCTCCGGTACCTTCTCGCGGCAGGGGGCTGCACCGTCGACCGGGCCGGGGAACGGGTCCTGCTTTCCCGGATATTCCTCTGGTATGGATCGGACTTCTCCCGGCCGCACCGAATGCCGACACTTCTTCCCGCTTCCCGCCGTTCGGTTCTGGCAGCCCTCTCACCGTGGCTGGACCGAGAGATCGTCGACTGGATCGAATCGACTGGCCCAGAAGTCGAATTCCAACCATACGACTGGGGTCTCGGATGCGCCATGCGGTGACCCCCTAAGCACCCTGGAAGGGCCGCCCAAGTTGGGCGGCCCTTCGTGTTGTGGACCCAATGTGATATCGGGGGGTTAGCCGATTATCGACTCCGACGGCAGCTGTCGAATCCGGATGCTCTGGAAACGGAGCACAGTGATGATTGTGCCGAGCCCCAGGGTGATGGCGAACAGGTAGACGGCGGTCCCAATCCGACGCACCGCTTCCAGCACGATCGACCACTGTTCGACCGAAGTGTCTGACCATGTCCCGATCGAGCTGGCCACCACGAAGTGGAGAACCACCGCGACTGCGATGGCCATCATCGCCATCATCATCAGCGCCAGGAACAGCTTGGCTGTGACCGGCATTTTCAATGTATGCACCGAGCGCCTTGTCGCCTCCTGTACTTCGCCGCCTCCCTTCCTGAAGGCGCCGAGGATCCGGGCGATGGCGAACGAGATCGCAGCGAACACCGAGAGGAACCCGATGAACATGACCCCGGGGATGACCTGTCCCAGTCGGGCAATGGTCAAGGCATCGGGGTTGGCCGAGGCAACCTCTGCGGCACGCACGATGGCGAGAATCAAGGCCACAGGCCAGGCCATGATCGCCATGGCGAACATCGGTGCCCAAAGCCGACGTCCCATCTTCTGGGGCAGGTTGTATCCGGGCGATCGGTTGGCGACTTCGTACTCGGGAGTGGTTGTGTTGGTTGTCATTTCTGGTTTCTCCTAGTTTCCGGTGGTTACGATTTCTTTGATGCGCTCGAATTGGAAACCGAGGACGTTTCCGATGGTCACCAGGGCCAAGACGATGGCGGAGAGGATCAAGCCCAATCCGACCTCGCGGAGAGGTCCAAGCCAGGTCAGCCAAGCGGTGGGATTGACAACACCGTTGGCCACCACGAGATAGAGAACGAACTGAAGCACCGATACCATGACTCCCAGCGCCATCAACCCGACGAACACTTTCGCCGTTCTGGGCATGGTCAGGGTCTTTACAGTCAGCCCGAGAGCCGCCTGAACTTCGCCCCCTCCCTCGCGGAGCGAGGCAAGGATCGTCCCCAACAGGAATGAGATCCCTGCCAGCAGGAGTCCCTCTCCGAGGAATTGGAGTCCCTGGGTCCATGAGGCCAAGGCCAGATCAGCCGGATCCCCCGCCCAATAGAATGAAACTACTAGGCCGGCCAGAACAGCCATGTACCCCATGGCCAGCATCGGAGCCCACATCCGCTTGGCCATCTTGTGAATGGCAAGGGAGTCGGGCACGCCTCGCCCGGCCGTCGCCGATCAGAAGGGTGTCGCTATCGGGCCGGCGCTGACCTTCGGGTCAGCCGCGGCTTTCAATTCGGGCAGGGAACGTTTCACGCTCTCCGCGCGTTGCCACAGCCGGACCAATATCCCAATCAGCACAGTGGCTATCGCCAGTTTGATCGTCCCGAAAGCCGCGGTGTTCAGGCCAAAAGACCAGGCCAGGGTCTCTTCGACCGTACCCGACTCTCCGTCGCTTACCTGACCGGCGGCCACCAGATTGGCGATGAGACTTATCATGGCAAGCATCAACCCGACCACGGCCAGAGTGAACCCGACGCGACGATGGCGGGTCGGAAACTCGGGATCCGCAGGCGTTGTCGGTCGTGTCAGCTTTGTGAATGTGGTAGTCATGTGTCCTCCTTTGGAAACGGCTCCACTTACACAACCGGCAACACTTCGAGAAGCCGGAAAGAACCACACAAGGTCGTATAGGCGACAGTCGACTGATTCGGGTCAGGGGAACCCGACGTCAGGTAACAGGTGCCGTGGTCACCGGCATCGAGGCCTGCGCCTGTTGTTCTGGCCCAAGCGGGGAAGGAAGGGTGAATTCGAAACCGGTCATCGCTCCCTGTTTCACCAACCCCACTTCTCCACCGTGAGCCCTTACCAGCTCCTTTACGATCGGGAGCCCGAGTCCGAGGCCGGGTAATGACATGGTCAGGTCTTCGATCAACCGGGAGTACGGTTCGAAGGCGCGGTGAGCGGTGTCGGGATCGATCCCGACACCGGAATCGAGAACGAGACAGCGGACCATGGTTTCCTCGGTGGTTGCTGATATCACAACAGGTGGCTTGCCGTATTTCAGGGCATTGTCGATCAGGTTCCGAAAAACTTGACGGAGCCTTGGGCCGTCGGCCATTCCCATGGTGCCCGATTGCACTTGATTGAGTAGCTGTGCAGCCCTCGGGCCGAACCCGGCGATGATGGTCTCTACCAGCTCTCGCAAATCTATCGCCACCGGTTTGATTTCGGGCCCTCCCGCTCCAATCCTGCTGAACGTGATCAGGTCCTCGATGAGGGCGTGGAGCTCTTCGGCTTGGTCAGATACAATGGTCAGGAACTCCTTGCGCTCCTCTGGATCGGAGTCTTCCTCGAGCAGAGCCTGGGTGAATCCTTTCAGAGATGTCAGAGGTGTTCTGAGTTGGTGGCTCACAGTCGCCACGAATCTGTCCTTGAGGGTGTTCAGCTCTCGTTCGCGTTCCAGGTCGGCGGCCAGAGCTTGCTGAGCATGGCGCAACATCGAAGCAACCCGAATCATGAGGACGCCGACCCCGAACAGGAGCGCAGCCTGAATCACTTGGCCGGTCAGGAACTCGGAAGTTGGCACAGGGTCGGGAGGATGGAACAGAGGCAGGTTCACTTCGCTAGCGGCGAAGTGGAGCATTATCTGGATGGGGATTGTCATCAGAGCAACCGCAACCAGCCCCCGGGACTGGCGACGGTCGAGGAGAAACGGCGCGACGGAGACAACTGCAAACGCAATCAGGGCTGCGCCGGACACAGGCCCGTACCACCACCAAAGCGATATGGACACCACGAGATCCAACAACAAGCTCGGAAACGGACTGGCACGAAATCTGCCGGTGGAGAGAACCCAGCCGATGGCGAAGAGCACCATGGCCGCGGCGCCCCGCCAATCGGGCCTGAAGAGGACAAAGGCAAGCATGCCAACGGACGCCGACGAGTAGACCAGGCGCCGCCAGCGGTACACGGTTCTTGCGAGATCCGGCGATGTCCGAGCGGCAGTCACTGAAGAATTATCGGCCTGAACGACAGAACATGTAGCGCGGCTCGAAATCCGATTGCCCGTCGAACGGGGGTCGGATCTACTTTGCCGGACTCAAGATCTGACAAACACTCTCCGGAAGGCAGGACGCCGGATCGAGCGTAGTGGCCGCCTCGGCAAGCTCCACGAGATCCTGACGGACCCGCAGCAAATCCTGGATCCGGTCGTCGACATCGCCGAGACGTGCCTCGATCAGGTCTGAGACGTGGCGACACGGTGCCTGTCCTTGATCTCTGATAGCCAGCACATCACGCAACTCCGCCAGGGTCAATCCGACGGCGCTACCCGCCTTGATGAAAGTCAAACGGTCCACGATGCCAGATGCGTAGTCCCGATAGCCCGATGCTGTTCTCTCCGGCTCAGGGATCAGACCCAACCCCTCGTAGAACCTGATGGCCGAGGTGGCCATTGAAACCTTCTCAGCAACCTCACCTATTCGCATTTGTGCGAGAGTAGCAACTTGACCTTCAAGTACGGTAGAAGGTGTACGTTGGCAACATGAAACCACCCAACGACTTCGATCTCGCCATTCTGGGCGCAGGCTCGGCGGCATTTGCCGCCGCGATCAAAGGCACCGAGCTCGGCGCAAAGGTGGCAATGATCGAACAGGGCAAAGTTGGCGGCACCTGTGTCAACGTCGGCTGTGTTCCCTCCAAGGCGCTGCTACGTGCCGCAGAGCATTACCACCGCTCCGCGAAGTCACCTTTCGCCGGGGCACAAACCTCGGTGGGCGACATCGATTTTCCCGCGATGGTCGACGAGAAGGACGAATTGGTAGCTGCCATGCGCCAAACCAGATACGAGGACTTGATAGAGCTGTACGGGATCGAGATCATCCCCGGTCAAGCGAGGTTCACCGGGCCGGGCAGTCTCGACGTCGAGGGCCGTCCTGTAAAGGCAGGACGTTTCCTGATCGCAACCGGCGCCGCGCCATGGGCGCCCCCGATACCAGGTCTCGACAGTGTGGGCTACATCACCTCGACTACGGCCCTCGAGCTCAGCGAGGTTCCCGCCGAGTTGACGGTGGTCGGGGCCAACGCCATCGGCCTCGAACTCGGTCAACTCTTCTTGAATCTGGGTTCCCGGGTCAGCTTCATCGAGGTCCTTGAACGGATCGCTCCGTTCGAAGAGCCCGAGATCTCGGCAGAACTCACTGGACACCTCGAATCGCTCGGCGCCAGGGTGATCACCTCCGCCACCATCACATCCGCGAGGCAGACCGGAGGGAAACGCCTGCTCGAGATCCAGGTCGGCGGTGAATCCACGCAGATCGAGTCCGACCAGTTGCTGGTAGCTGCCGGCAGACGCGCCCGCACCGCCAGCCTGGGCTTGATCGAAGCGGGCGTGGATACTGACGTCCGGGGGCACGTAATAACCGACCATCGGATGGTGACAAGCAACCCGCTGATTTTTGCCGCGGGGGATGTCACGACGTTGCCACAGTTTGTCTACGTTGCGGCGCGGTCGGGAAAAGTCGCTGCCGAACATGCCCTTCGTGGCACCGGGAAGACCATGGATCTCACGGCGATGCCCAGAGTCACATTCACCACACCGGCGATTGCCTCCGTGGGCACGACCGAGGCTGAAGCGCGAGAACGAGGAGACTCTCCTTTGGTTTCGATCCTTCCCCTGGAGATCGTTCCGAGAGCGCTTGTGGACAAGGAAACCACCGGGCTGATCAAACTGGTAGCGGATTCCCGTGACCGCCGTCTGCTCGGCGCTCACATACTCGCGGAGAACGCCGGAGACGTGATCCAGGCGGCAGTGATGGCCATCAAGTACAGGGCGACAGTGGACGACATCGCCGACACCTTCCACACATATCTGACAATGGCTGAGGGGCTCAAGCTCGCGGCGCAGGGATTCTCCAAAGATGTGACACAGCTGTCATGTTGCGCCGGCTGAAGCCGCCCGGTGCCCGTGCGTCGCGTGAATGCATGTCAATCGAGCGAACCATGAGCCGGCCCTGACATCAACCGAATTGCTTGTCTTCGTCTCCGTAGAGCAGCCAGAAGGGCAAAGCGACGAGAAGGGCTCCTCCGATGACGTTGCCGATTTCGGCAGGGATCAGGTTCCACAGGACGGCTGGTGCCCATCCGGGAGCCCCACTGCCAGCGATCGAGAGTGAGAAAAATCCCATGTTGGCCGGCGAGTGTTAGAACCCGGCAGCCACGAAGAGGGTGACCGCGAGAACCACCGGAATGTATTTTCCGACGATAGCTCGACCCATCGTCGCCATGAAAGCGGCCATACCAACCATCCAGTTCGCCAGGACTCCGGACAGCCCCAGACCAAGAACTTCCGCCGAATTCAACCCATCGATCCGGCCCCGGCCGAACTCGGCCCTTTGGCTGATCGAATGGTCGGCGGGCAAATATCGCGGGGGTGGCATTCCCGGTGTCTCAGAGTTGTCTTCGTGGTGAGGGTCATCTGTCATAGGGTGCGGGCACAGTCTCGGGAGATTCCAACGAGACAGCTCATTGTCCCAATATCCGGACCTCGACCGCGCCGGTGTTCCCACCTGTGGACGAGTCTACGTCGAATCTGAAGACCTGTCCGGTCACGGTGATAAGAGCAGGCAGAGGGTCGGCGGGGTTCCCGGCGGGGAACGGACCGAATGTCTCGGTGGCATCGACGGTCACCGTGTAGGTCTCGGTTATCGATGTCCCGTCGGTCATGGCACGGGTCAGATACTCAAAACCGGAAACTGTTGTGGGTTCTCCGAGGTCGACCTCGAGCCAGGCGTCGTCACCGTCACCCATGCTCGACCACTCGGTACCGAAGTCACCGTCGACAGCATTACCTGCAGCGAACGACTCATTGAACTGCGAGCTGGCCGTCACCGCCGCCCCTTCGGCGAGGTTGGCCCGGTCCGACCCGGAGGGCTCCCCGGTCGGCGACTCGGGGATGACAAAGGTCCCCACTTCAGAACGGTACAGGGTCCCGTCGGCGGTCGTCCCTTGCACCACAAAGCTGTATTCCACACCGGGAACGGCGTCAGGTAGAAGAACATCGTGCTGGACGATTCCGGTCCCGGCCATGTTCAGAGAGTTGTTGAAGTGGCCGAAGGTGTCGTCCTCTCCCCAGACGATGGCGCAGATCATTGGCTCTGTTGTCGTCACCCGGAAGATGGCGCGCGACGGATTCGTCGGATCGACTTCAAAAACCATCTCAGAGTCCTGAACCTCGGAAAAGGGTCGTACTTCGACTTCACTGTCGGCGGCGGCACCGCAGCCCGCCAACACCAGGAGAATCGCCATTGCCCGGACCAAGACTCTTGGTTGCATGCCTGGTTCAACCTGCCCCCCACTCGCGCCATTCCCCGCACTGTCGCGACAGAGATCCCGAGGGTGGCATCATCAACCCTATTCAAGAGATGTCACCCAAAGTGTCCGACCGATATCGGCAGACGATCCGAACGATCTCGGATCGAATCGTGGCCGCCCAGAGGCCGATAAGAGTGCTCAACGCTGTGAAATGGGACGACGGTATCAAAGTGGCGTTCTTCGACAGCAATCTCACGGAGCAGCCGCAGGTCGACCGAAACTACTACGAGCAGCGCACGCTTGGTTTCGACCCCGATTCCGCTCGCTCCGAATTCCGGGCTATCGAACTGGATATCGGTCGCCAGCTCGGGTCCGTCGCTCCGGCCGGGATCCTCATGCGCTTCATGTGTGAGCAATTCCGGCTCACGATCGATCTGCTCGAGGCCCGAGGCACGACTCGCTTCTCCACAATCAGCAACCTTCTCTATGGAACCCCCCACGATGTCTTCCATGCGAACGGACCAACGGTCTGCGATCTCGCTACCCAGATGCGCACCGTCCTGGAGGGAATGGCCGTCCAGGTATCGGGAGAACGCGATGAACGCAACATCACAGGTCGCGACGCCGCGGCAATACTCCAAGCCCAGGTAGACGCCTCGATGGGACCTGGGATCGTCACTATCCGGCCCGACGACGGAATATCGGCTGATGCCGCGGCCGGCAGTGACTACATCAAACTGAGAGAGGACACCACGTTCTCGCAACGTGACCTCGACCTGCTCGAAGCCCACGAAGCCTGGGTGCATGTCGGCACCACGCTCAACGGTTTAGCCCAGCCGGTCTGTACTTTCCTGGGAAAGGCCGCGCCGCGCACAACCGTCACCCAGGAAGGATTGGCTGTCCTTTCCGAAATGCTGAACATGCGCAGTCACCCACGTCGCCTGGCGCGGCTGATGAACCGGATCGAGGGGATAAAGGCGGCTGATGGAGGAGCATCGTTCTTGGAGGTCTTCGAGTTCATGCGCACATCCGGTCTGAGTCAGGACGAATCATGGACGGCCACTGCGAGGATCTTCCGAGGGAGCCTTCCCGAAGCCGGCCCATTCACGAAGGACCTCGGTTATAGCAAGGGGCTCGTCCTCACTCTGCTCTACGTACGACTCGCAATCCAATTCGGAAAACCACATCGGATCCCGCTCCTCTTCTGCGGGAAGATTGACCTGCTCGACATGTCGACACTGCGCCAGCTCGTCGAAGAAGGACTCATCGAGGAGTCGAGGTTCATCCCACCTCCTTTCAACGATCTACCCGCCCTTGCATCTTCACTCAG
>JBHJOQ010000081.1:0-9269 GCA_050329555.1 Acidimicrobiia bacterium
GACCACTTTTCGGGCACCGCCAACGGCGCCGAAAAGAGGTCATGAGTCTCAACGTCTCCGACCACGTCGTACGACCGCGGCGCACCTCGAGCTCCCGACGCTACGAGGATGGTGTCCGCGTTGATTTCGTAGAGGAACGACATGTCCGCCTCGGTGGCGAGGAGCATCTCAATGCTCGAATCTCGTAGCCGTTCTTCGGCATAGGCCAGGAAACGATCGAAGTCGCCCACCCGCGACGCGCAGAGTAGCTGGCCGCCGATGCGATCATTTCTCTCAACAAGCACCACGCTGTGACCGGCTTCTACGAGTCCAAGAGCTGCCTGAATCCCCCCGGGCCCTGCCCCCACAACAGCGACACGCTGCCTGTTCTTGGTTGTCCGCTCCAACCCCCCGAAACGCTCACGTGTCGTTAACGGATTCACCGAGCAGTCGGCGGGAAGATTGGCCTCGAGCATGTCAGTACAGTGATGACAGGCGACGCAGGGAATGATTGCCTTCTGATTTCCGCTCCGCAGCTTGTTGACAAACTCGGGATCGGCGTGAAAGGCGCGGCTCAGCGACACCATGTCAATGCCCTCATCGATGACCCTGCGAGCCACCTCCGGTTCAGAGAGGCGTTGAGCGACGCTCACGGCCGCCCGCGCGCCCACTTCGTCTTTGATGGCCTTTGCCAAGTGGAGAAACGGAGCAACGGGAGAGCCCACTCCCTGGATGATCATTTGTGCGCTCTCGTAGATGCCCCCGGAGACGTCGATGAGATCAACACCTGCATCCACGAGCATGGAAGCGAACTCCTTCGACTCTTCGATACGGAGGCCGTTGGGGATGAACTCGTCGGCGCTGAGCCGGTAACCCAGCGGGAAGTCGGGCCCCACGGCTTGGCGCAGAGCTGTTACCAACTCGAGCGGGAAGCGAGCCCGATTGGCAAGCGAACCTCCATATCGGTCTTTGCGGCGGTTGCTGTACGGAGAGACAAAGGAACCGATCAGGTACCCATGTGCCCCATGAATATGGATCATGTCTATGCCGGCGCCAACCGCCCTCTCAGCCGCCGCGACAAACCTGGCAACCACATCCTCCATATCGAAATACGTCATCTCACGCGGGATCGGCGTCGGAACCAGCACCTCACAAGGCACATTCGAAGCTGCGATTGGCTGACGATGAGACATGGGCGAAGGTGTCTGGCGTCCGCCGAGATACAACTCCAATCCGAGCTTTCCCCCAAGCGCATGAACCGCACTCGTGGCCTGTCGCAACAACGTGACCACGGAGTCATCGTGGCAGCCAACCTGGAACAGATGCCCCCGTCCCCGAACGTCAACATAGGTCGACTCGATCTGGATAAGACCAGCGCCGCCGGCTGCCCGTGCCGATAGGTAGTCAATGTACCGGGTCGTCATCGACCCGTCCCTGTTCGCCAGACCCCGTTCCATGGGGCCGGTAATGATCCTGTGTGGTAGCTCCATGGAGTTGATCGCAATCGGCTCGAACAGTTTTTCCATGGCTACCAACCTTGCACTCCACAAAAACTTCTTGTGACATTCCGTCGCACCAATGTCACCAGCGACCGGATTCGTCTCTTATACGAACCCTGGTTTCGACAATAGCACGATCTCCCCCGCCGCCTCAATGCCAACTCTCTGCCGCATCGAGGAAGTGGGGCCCGCGCTTGCCGGGACCCTCAGAGCGCCTCAGGAATGAGCTAAAGAGACGGCAGCTGTTGTGTTCTCATGGCTCCCCCGGCGCGTCTCTGCTCCGAGAATTTACAGCCAGCGCCGACCGACGATTGCCTGAAGCGCTCCCAGGAGCCGGTCAGGTCCGACCTCCATAGACCTCTTCCTCCACACCAACTTCGCCCGCCCTCAGCCGCGATGTTTGCACGAATGCGTCAGGGCGCTCGGTCAGCCCTGGCTGGAGTTCCGTACCCAAACCGGGACCCGAAAGCGGGTGAACGAAGCCGTCGACAACAGCGGGGACGTTGGTGACGAGGTCGCGGTACCAGCCAGAATAAAAGGCTCTGACCGACTCCTGAAAGATTGCATTCGGCAAGTTGGTGGTCAGATGGACCGAAGCGGCGAACTCCACCGGCCCGGAACAGTCGTGGGGAGCGACCGGAAGCTGATGCGATTCGGCCATCGCGGCGATCTTCTTGCCCTCCGTGATACCGCCACACCAGGCCGGATCGAATATGACGATGTCGACACCCCCGCGACTCATCAGGTCCTGGAACGACCACCGGGAGGCCAGAGTTTCGCTAGCTGCGACCGGCATGCGAGCGCTTTCCGAGAACCGGCGGAGGGCGTCAATGCTGTCCATCTTGATCGGATCCTCGAGCCACGCCGGCTCAAACTCACGCACTGCATCAGCAATCCTCTTTGCTGTCGGAAGATCCCAGAGACTGTGCATCTCCACCATGATCTCCATCTTGTCGCCGACCGCATCTCTGATCTTCCGAAACGGCTCACAGCCTTTTCGTATGTCTTCGTTTCGTATGTAGTCGCCGCCGGATCCGACAAGAAGATCGAGTGGCCAGATCTTCATTGCCGAAATTCCTTGTTCAAGGAGGCTGTGGGCAAGCTCCCCTGCGTCGTTCAAGAAAGCCGTCAGATCCTCGTAAGGGCCCTCGTCAGAATCAGTGCCCCAATTGCTCTCCTCCAGTCCAGCCTTGCGGGGGCGGGCCCGGACATATCTATAGCCCGCACACGTGTTGTACACACGTACCTTGTCCCGATAGGCGCCGCCCAGCAGTTGGTAGATTGGAAGTCCGCTGTACTTTCCCAGAATATCCCAAAGGGCGATGTCGATGGCTGAACGACCTCTTCCTTCTACGCCGGTGCTGTTGAACCCCAGGAACGGATTCAACCCTTGCCAGTGCCGTTCGATCTCGAGCGGGTTCTTTCCAACCAAATAGGGAGCAGCAGTTTCATGAATCCAGGAAGCCACCGCACGCGCTCCGAAATATGTTTCCCCCAAACCGACGACGCCATCGTCGGTGTACACGCGTACGTGAACCAGGTTCGGGTACTCCTCGAGGAGAATTGTCTCTACTGCAACGATCACAGGCGTTCCGAAGTTGCCTGGCTCAGCCCGGTTCGATAACGCCGGTTCGGTTGTCATTGTCGTCCTTACCTAAGTCGAGGAGCCATCCTAGAGGCAGTTCCGGCGTCGGTGAAACAACGCACCAACGGCTGACCGAACCCGATCTCACCGATTCAGATTCTCAGATCGAGCGGGACGATCTCACCAGCACCAAAACGATGGTCTGGCATTCCACATTCGTTTTGTGGCACTCTTACTGATATGAAACGCCGCTGGCCCCGTTGGAGTGAATTTCGCGGCCTCATCCGGCTACAGCCTCCCCGATTGAGCCGGTCGGCGCGAATCGAATCGGCTGCCACCGTCTGGGATCTCCGGAAGATGGCCATGCGTCGAACACCCCGAGCCGCCTTCGACTACACCGACGGCGGGGCTGGAGATGAGATCACACTACGCCGGTCTCGCGAGATCTATTCCCGAGTCGAGTTCGATCCGAGTGTCCTTCGTGATGTGAGCACGATAGAGACGTCAACAACCTTGCTCGGAAGACCATCGTCCCTCCCTCTGGCTCTCTCACCGACCGGTTTCACTCGGATGATGCACGCAGAGGGAGAGCCGGCAGTTGGAGCGTCCGCGGCCGAAGCGGGTATCCCATACACGTTGTCGACACTCGGGACGACCTCAATCGAAGACCTACACCTTGCGGTGCCCAACGGCAATCATTGGTTTCAACTCTATGTATGGAAAGACCGTGCGTTTTCGATGGATCTGGTCGAGCGCGCCAGGCGCCAGCGGTACTCTGCGTTGGTCCTGACCGTCGACGTGCCGGTTGCGGGGGCCCGACTGCGTGACGTATATAACGGTTTGACGATTCCCCCCAACCTTTCACTAAAGACAGTCGCCAACGCTGCAGTGCACCCGTCGTGGTGGTGGGATCTCTTCACAACCGAGCCCTTGAGCTTCGCCTCCTTGAAATCGTCCTCCGGGACCGTGGCAGAGCTGATCGACCGCGTCTTCGATCCAAGCGTCACCTTCGACGACGTGGCCTGGCTCAAGGAAACCTGGAACGGCCCCATCGTTGTCAAGGGGATTCAGAATGTCCAAGATGCCATTTCCGCTGTAGAACGCGGCGCTGATGCCCTGGTGGTGTCCAACCATGGAGGGCGGCAACTAGACCGCGCCCCCACAACGCTCGAGCTTCTTCCCAAGATCGCGAACGCAGTGGGCGACCGATGCGAGGTGTACGTTGACGGTGGCATCATGAGTGGGGCCGATATCGCGGCCGCCGTGGCCAGCGGGGCGAGAGCCGCGATGATTGGACGAGCCTACCTCTATGGGCTGATGGCAGGTGGACGAGCCGGCGTCGATCGAGCGTTGGAGATCTTGAGAACCGAGTACGTTCGAACCCTACAACTCCTCGGGGTACCCTCCACGTCCGACCTCGACCACTCCCGTGTTCGCCTGCGTTCCCGATCAGATTGAGTGCGTTTGGCTGGACACGCCACTACGCCGAACTACCGGTGCGGTAGCCAGCCTGGCCAAGAACTTCCATCGCGGCCGAGTACGAGCGACGGGCGGCTTCGTCGGCTGATAACGACGCTTGTTCCTCTGAGAGGATCTCGACACTGATTGGTACATCCACTTCAAGCCGTCGAAGAGTGTTCAACAGGCCAACGAGATCAAACTCCCCGTGCCCTGGCAGCAAGCGCCTTCTTGTGGTGTCTTCGACAGGGTCACCAGTTGGAGGGTCGGCGTCACAGAGGGCGATTGCCAGGATCTCAGAAGAATCGATGCTCTGGAGTTGACCGAGGTGGGAGGGCCCTCTGAAGTAATGCCAGGCGTCGAGCATGATTCCGCCGTTTGGCCTTTCGGCCATGCGCACAATCTCGTGGGCTGTGGAAAGATCAGGAATGCCGGTCCATGGCAGGAATTCGAGTACGACACTCACATCGAGTTGGGCTACTCGATCGCAGATTTCACCGAACCTGTCGGCAACGATGGGAAGCGGCGGGAGTGCCGACGGTCTGTTGACGTCGCCACAACTCAAATGGTGTGGCCTGAAGACTTCCGCCATGTGGAACAGATTCTCACGAATTGGTTTCGACGAGTCCGCCCGGTCATCGTCGTAACACCAATCGAAGAGGAATTCGATCTCCTGGACCGTCATATTGTGATCGGCCAGTATCTGCAGCAGGTCCCGATCGCTGAGACCACCTTTTCGCATCGCGGCGTAGTCTGCTTCGAAGACGCCCACCCCTGTGTACCCGGCCTCCTGCGCGGCCTTGATTCGCTCTGCAAACGACCAGCGCGCCGGTCCACCGACACCGGCCCCGACGATAGATCCGGATAGCGTATATGCACTCGCAATCAAGCCAACGTCCACTTGAACCTCCTCAGCACGCCAACAACCCACCGTCGACATTGATGGCTTGACCATGGATCGAGGAGGCTTCGTCGCTACAGAGGAAAGCCACCATTCCAGCAACTTCCTCGGGGAGCAGGCGCCGGCCTAATGGAGTTGCGCCCTCCGATAGCTCATCCATCGTTCTTCCCGTCAGGGACGCATCGAATGTCATTCGACGGTCGTTCGAATCTGTTGCCGTCGGCCCCGGGCAAACCGCGTTGACAGTCACACCGGTACCACCAACTTCGCTTGCAACGGTGCGGGTCAATCCAAGGAGCCCATGCTTGCTCGCCGCGTATGCAACGCCGTACGGCAGGCCCACTTTGCCGGCCAATGAGGCCACATTGACTATGCGGCCCGTTCCTTGCTCGATCATCCCGGGTAGTGCAGCCTTCATCAGCCGGTACGGTACCGTGAGATTCAATAGCAATGTGTAGGCCCAGAATTCATCGTCGAAATCAATAAACGAACGCGGATCACCACTGCTACCAATCCCGGCGTTATTCACCAGCACGCCGATCTGCTCGGACCGACGACGAATTGCTTCGGTTAGTCCGTCCAACTCGGGTCCTCGACTCAGATCTGCGATATACGCCTCACAGCGAGCCCCCATACGCTCGCTCTCCGCAACCACACGTCCCAGGGCTGTTTATCTCTGCCCGTTAGGAGGAGGTTGTGTGATGCCGCCAGGGTCAAAGCACAGGCTCTCCCGATGCCTCGACTCGCACCAGTCACGAGAGCGAGGCGCCTTCCTTCCGTCACGGCAACAACGCCTTTCGCTGAGTGTCCTGACCGGTCAATTGGAGACTCAACTTTTGTCCGACCAACTGCAACGGCCGGCGAGCTGATATTGGGAAACTGAACCAAAAGGCACTGCTGGTCGGTGACCTGATTCAGAGGATCGGCGCCTCACCAGGCGCCGCCACCGCCGCCACCGCCACCGCCGCCACCGCCCCCAGAGAATCCGCCGCCACCTCCTGATGATGAGGATGGAGTAGCGAAAGCGCCGGAGAGGGCCGATTCGAGTCCGGAGAAAGCATTCTCGGTGCTGCCACCGGAATAGCCGTGGCTACCGTACCAATAGAGCGACGAGGTCGACTCCAGGACCTCCGGAGCGTGCAGCCTGGCGTGCTCCAGAACCTCGGTGGCAACCCCAAAGCCGATTGCGTAGACCAGGTACCGATCCCAGAGGTCCAGCGATATCGAGGGGGCTTCGTGGAGTCGCGAGAAGTCGGAGAGGTACTTCCGGAAGGCGTCCCACCTGGCGGCTTCCAGGGCTCCCTCCTTACTTCTTCGCACCCGGACTCTCCTGAAGCTGATGACAAAGATGGTCAACACCGTTCCGACAACCAGGCCGACCAGGCTGAGGACCGCAATTGTCGCTCCCCCCGGGCGATCGCGAAGAACATTCGGGAGCAAGAAGAACGCGCCAAATGTGGCAAGGGCAAGCCCCACTCCGATCAGTGAGGCGATTGCAGAGCCCCGATCATCGATCAGCCCCGACCGACGCACGGCTTCGCGAACCTTCTGGCTGAAGGACTGGTATGTCTCTGCGTTGGCCGCTGCGTCCTCCCGGATCGCAGTGCGGAACTCGTGGAGGGGGGTTGGACCGTCGTCCAAAACTCTCTTGACCACAGTCATCACCGACTGTTCGAAATCTCGCAATCCGGTCTGCTTCTCGCCGAGAGAAAGACTCAAGTCAGAGATCATTTCCTTCCGGAGCCCCGCCCAGGTGACCCTTTCGATCTGAGTCGGCTCGGCGTTGATCGCGCCCTGGCGGATCAGGTCGAATAGCGTCGCGGTGAAGTCTCGTTCGTCGACTCCCCCCTGGCTCAACAATGCACCAACTTCGGCGGGCTTCAGGTCGGAGGGAGGTTCCTGCTCGTAGTCGCGGTCGTAGTCGACGCGATGCTCACGTCCATAGCCGAAATAGACGAAACCGCCGAGGCCGAGAAGGGGGACCAGGACACCGAGGGCCCCGACAATGAGACCGGTGCGGCCGGCCTGAGCTGCTTCCTCCGCGTCGTTGGCGAACTCCTCCTCTTCGGCAAGGATCTGGGGAAGACCCTCGCCACTCACCAGGATCGCCCCGTCCGTCGATGCAAGGGATGAGGTGGGGATTACTACGCGCATCTCCACCCACTGCTCAGAAGGTATACCGGAAGCCCGGAGGGAAGGAGAGACCCCGTCGTCGCCGAGAGATGTCTCACCGTTGACCCCGAAGGGGTGGCCCCAAACCCGGACCTCGCCCTCCGACAGGCCGGAGGGGAGATTCATCGTCGATTCCAGGGTGTCGAGCCCAACCGCCCACTGGTCTCCCCAGACCTTCAGATTGATATCGACGACATCGTCCCATGCAACGGCAATCCCGGTGAGCTCGTAGGAAATGCGAAAGGTGCGCAACTGGTCGAAGGAGGCGTGATGCCAGACGATCCTGACATATGACGGGTACAGCTCGACGCCGTAGGTCCCGGGGGGCGAGCTGCAGCCCAGAGTGGTGCAGCCGCCCGGGGCGAACTCGATCGTCTCGTCAGCCACGCGAATGTCGCTCACCGTGGCACCGCTGGCGAGAGGGATGTCACGATATGCCCCGCTGAAGCTCCCATCGAAATCGAAGGTGATGCTCTCTACGACATCGAGCGACCCATCGTCGTTGAGCGTGATCTCGACATCGGCGTGCGTCAGCCAGAATGACTTGGCGTCAGCGGGTAGTGCCGGGACAAAGACCAGCCCGACAACCAGAACCAGCAGGAGTCTCTTCACCTGAGTGGTTCTAGAAGTTGACGTCGGGGGCTTCCTCGGCCTCCGGCCCGCCCTCGAAGAACTCACGCGTGTCGAATCCGGTGAGTGCGGCGACGATATTGACCGGGATCTGCTGGACCCGGTTGTTGTAGGTAAGGACCGTGTCGTTGTAGATCTGGCGGCTGATCGCGATCTTGTTCTCGGTGTCGGCAAGGTCTGCCTGCAGTGATGCGAAGTTCTCCGAAGCCCGCAGTTCCGGATAGTCCTCAGCAACGGCGAAGAGCTGGCGGAGCGCCGCAGTGAGGAAGTTCTCCGCTCCAGCCTGCTCTGCGGGCCCGGAGGCTGCCTGGGCCCCGGCTCGTGCCTGGGTCACCTGCTCGAAGGTGTCCTGTTCATGGCTGGCATATCCCTTGACGGTCTCCACGAGGTTGGGGATCAGGTCGTAGCGGCGCTTCAGCTGCACCTCCACCTGGCCCCAGGAGTTGTCGACCCGGTTACGGGACCGGACCAACGAGTTGTAGATCACAACGACTATCAGCAGTAGTACGAGCACTACGGCCCCGACGATTATCCAGGTCATATCTATGGAGGTCATGGGGGGCAGTCTAAGTGATTGTGCCTGCGGATTGCCTTGCTACCGTCAGAAACGTCAAATCGAATGGAGAATCATGACAACGGCCACCACCCTCAACCAGCTGCTCGGTCTCGAGCATGAGCCGGTTGCGATCACGTTCCTCAGCGAAGGGTCATCGAATGGGGTTCCACGATTCGACGCTCCGATGTCGGAGCCAACCGAAGACGGCCGTTCCGGTCGTGCCGCAGCCCCCTGTGTCTTCTGGATGCACGGCCATGAGAGCACTTTTGACACCATGTTCGAAGACCACGGCAACTGCTCTGTTGGGCTCTTCACCCATGGCTTCGCCGGAGCGGAAGACATCATCGACAGACACGATGTGGGCGCCCTGCTCGACGTCGGCTGGGTGACGATGGAAGCCTTTGGCGGCGTTGAGTCGCTCGACCGCAGGCCCACGGGCGTCCGCTACGGGCCTTTGCACGAGGCGGCATCGACTCCGGACGTCGTCCT
>JBHJOQ010000130.1:0-13827 GCA_050329555.1 Acidimicrobiia bacterium
TGGAGAGAGTCGCGAATCGGTGCAGCACTATGTGCTCGAGCACGCCCTCACCGACGAGGAGTCGGCTCGGGTCCAGGACGAGCTACAGGCCGTCCTCGAAGATGTTCGCCTCGCGGTGCGCGATTTCCACCCCATGCTCGACGATGCGATCTCTAGGATGATCGAGCTGGCCCGTCAGGGAGCGGTCCGCTACGCGGAGGAGACGGTCGTTGAGGCCGTCGAGTTCCTCAGGTGGCTCCGGGAGCTCAACTTCGTCTTCCTTGGATACCGGGAGTACGAAGTGGTCGATGTCAACGGAGAGCCCTCGCTGGTTGCCGACCCTGAGTCAGGTCTGGGCATCCTCTCCGATGTCAGTGAGTCGAAGCTCTCCTCGCCGGTCCCGATAGCAAGCCTGTCCGATGACCTTCAGCAGCGATACCGGGAAGGGTTCTTGGTGGTCGTCGCCAAGACCAACAGGCGCTCCACCGTCCACAGACCGGCCCGAATGGACTATGTCGGCGTACGAACGATCGGACCCGACGGGTCGGTGGTTGGGGAAGCACGCCTGCTTGGGCTCTTCACCTCCCACGCTCTGATGACCGAGCCGGCCTCGATCCCGATTCTCAGCGGCAAGCTCGCACGGGTTCTCGAGGCAGAAGACCTCATCGAGGGATCGCATGATTACCGGTCCGTGGTGCGGCTCTTCAACAGTTTCCCCCAATCCGATCTGTGGTCAATGCCCGTCGAAGCCATCAAGGCCGCGATCGAAGGTCTGCTTATCATGGAGAGCCGCGAGCAGGTACGTCTCTTCGTTTCGCCCGACCTCCTCAGCCGCAGCGTCTCTCTGATGGTCGCCCTCCCCCGGGACCGCTTTAATCCGACCCTTCGCGCCGGGCTCCAGGAGTATTTCCTCGAGAGGTTGGGCGGGAGCTCGGTCGACTATCAGCTGACCCTCGGCGACGACGGGATTGCTCGTATCCACTTCACCGTTTGGGTTGAGGGCCCGGTGCCGGACGTGCCCTTCGACGAGCTGGAGCGGAGAGTCGTGGAGATGTCGCGCACCTGGGCGGACCGGGTTTCCGATCACCTCAAGACGAGGGTCGATGATCCTGTCGAGCTGCTGCGACGCTGGACGCCGCAACTGCCCGACTCCTACAAGGCATCGACCAGCCTGCCAGTCGCCGCCGGTGACATCAGCCATCTGGATGCGCTGGTCGGGTCGGAAGGTCAGCTGCGTGTTGGAATCCAAAACGACCTCACAGTTGGAGCAGGCCTCACCCGGATCGCCATCTACACCAGGGACGGCAAGCTGGAGCTCTCCGGGATCCTGCCGGTGCTCGAGGCGTCCGGCCTCCGTATTGTGGAGGAGGTGCCCACACGGGTTGGGTCCAACGGCGCCGGGATGTTCATTCACGATGTGGGGGTTCTCGGCCCTGCCGGCGAGACGCTCGACGTAGAACGGTGCGGGTGGCGTCTCGTCGACTCCATCGAAGCCGGGCTCCTCGGTGAAACTGAGCCCGATTCCCTGGACCGTCTGATCGTGCGCACCAACCTGGACTACGAACAGGTAGGGATCCTCCGCGTCTACCGGACCTACCGCCGCCGTGTCGGCTCCGGGTTCACAGACCGATACATCAACGACACCCTCGTCAACCACACGCGCATCTCCGAGCTGCTCGTCGAGATGTTCGAGAGGAGGTTCGACCCATCGTCACAGGACCGGGACTGGGAGACGATCGACTCCGAGATCCTGGCGCTGCTGGACGGCGTCGGGTCTCTCGAGGAAGACCGGATCCTGCGCGGGTTCTACGAGATGATCCTGGCGACGGTGCGCACCAACGCCTACAAACCCGACCGCGACTGTCTCAGCCTCAAGCTCTGGTCACCGGCCGTCCCGGACATGCCCGACCCGAAGCCTCTGTTCGAGATCTTCGTGTTCGCCCCCCACGTCGAAGGCATCCACCTGCGAGGAGGCCCGGTCGCCCGTGGCGGGATTCGCTGGTCGGACCGTCGCGAGGACTACCGGGCCGAGGTGCTCGGGCTGATGAAGGCGCAGATGACGAAGAACGCGTTGATCGTCCCGACCGGGGCCAAGGCAGGATTCGTCCTTCGTAACGTCGCCGAGGACGCCGATCTCCCAACCGCGATGCGAGCCGGCTACCGAACGTTCATCAGAGGCCTGCTCGACGTAACCGATAACATTGTTGCCGGAGAGGTAGTAGCTCCGGCTCATGTCCGCCGACACGACAAAGCCGACCCCTACCTCGTGGTGGCGGCCGATCGCGGCACCGCCGCCCTATCCGATACGGCCAACGAGATAGCAGCCTCCTACGGGTTCTGGTTGCGGGACGCGTTCGCCTCCGGTGGCTCCGAGGGCTATGACCACAAGGCGCTGGGCATCACCGCCCGTGGAGCATGGGAATCCGTCAAGCGGCACTTCGCCGACATGTCCATCGACGCGCAGACCCATCCGATCTCGGTAGTCGGCATCGGAGATATGTCCGGTGATGTATTCGGGAACGGGATGCTGCAGTCTCCTCACCTCCGGGTCATCGCCGCCTTCGACCACCGCGACATCTTCGTGGACCCCAACCCGGGGGCGGCCGCAGCCTTTGCCGAGCGACAACGTCTCTTCGCCATGCCCCAGTCGACGTGGCAGGCCTACGATCGTTCGCTGATCTCAACCGGAGGAGGCGTATGGAGTCGGCGGGCGAAACGCATCGACATCACCGAGGAGATGAAAATGGCGCTGGGAACCGACGTCGGTTCTCTGACACCCGACCAGCTGGTGAGCATCATCCTGAAGGCGCCGGTCGATCTTCTCTGGAATGGCGGCATCGGGACCTACGCAAAGGCAACCGCCGAATCCCACACCGACTGTCGCGATCGCAGCAACGACGGAGTTCGCGTCGATGCCGCTGACCTTCGGTGTTCGGTGGTGGGCGAAGGGGGGAACCTCGGCTTCACACAGCTCGCTCGTATCGAATACGCCATGAGCGGCGGTCGCATAAACACGGACTTCATCGACAACTCTGGGGGCGTCGACACCTCGGACCGCGAGGTGAATCTGAAGATCCTGCTCGGAGTGGCTGAGGAGGCGGGTGAGCTCGAATCGTCGGAGCGGCACAAGCTCATACTCGACGCGACCGACGACGTGACCAGACGGGTTCTCCAGGACAACCATGACCAGGCGCTGATCCTGTCCCAGGAGGAAGAGTGGTCGGTCGCGAACCTGGATGCCTACGAAGATCTGATGCGCAGTCTCGAGCGACACGGCCTGCTGGATCGAGCGCTCGAGGCACTTCCCGGATCCGAGACAATCGCCGAACGAGGCCGTGACGGCCAGGGTCTGACCCGACCCGAGCTGGCGGTCCTCCTGGCTTATGTCAAGCAGGATCTCAAGAATGCCCTGATCGACTCCGAAGCCCTGGAGGGCCCCGAGCTCGAAGACGAGTTGGACGCCTACTTTCCCGATCGTATCGCCGAGCGCTTCGAGCACCTGATCTGGAGTCATCCACTCCGCCGCGAAATCCTGGCCACGGTGCTCGCCAGCCGGATCTTGAACGACCAGGGCTCCACGTTCGTCAACAGGCTCGTCGTGGAGACCGGTGCCAACCGGCCGCAGGTCGTTGCAGCATATCGCACCGCCCGCAGGTTGATTGGAGCCGATGAGCGGTGGGCCGCCGTGGAGAAGTTGGACCCGACCCTGGATCCCGCCCTTCGCAGACAGATGCTCGAGGCGATCGACTGGCTCGTGGAGTCGGTTACCAGGTGGTACCTGGCCGGCCCCCGCCAGATACCGAGCACAGAGCAGCTCGAAGCCGACCGGGTTGCTTTCGCCGAGTTGGAGTCCTTCCTCCGTGAGCCGCAATGGCACGACTGGACCGAGGACACCGGGGAAGTGACTGCGCTCACCGAGGCGGGCATCAACGTAGCGCTGGCTCACCAGCACACCCACCACGACGACCTGGTCCATGGCCCCGACATCATCGAGTTGGCTCGGGCCCGCCAACGAGGCGTCAACGAGGTGGCACAACTCTTCATGCTCATCGGGAGCAGCTACCGCCTCGACTGGTTGGAGCACCAGGTCGGAGAGATCGTGGCCTCCTCCAGGTGGCACAAATGGGCCGTCCGATCGATCCAGAGTGACCTGATCGAGCTGAGGCGAGAGTTGGCCGAGCGCGTGCTGGTGGCCGGGGAGGATCGAAGTGTCGAAGAAGCGCTCGACGCCTACCGGCGAGACCGCGCGGCTCGACATGCGCGTCTCGATGAGCTGATGCAGTCCGTGGCACAGGAGGAGACCGCGAGTCTCGACCCCTTGCTCGTCGCGGCCCGCCAGATACGTTCGCTCGCCGGCTGAGAAAGCGGTCCGGGGTGAAGTTGTCCGCCCTCGGCGGTGAAGAGCATGAGCCCGCTGCTTGTTTGCTGATCTGACAACCGTTGCTCTCCGATGCCGTTTCCGCGGTCCCGGGGCCACCACCTCCCCGACGTAGTCGATGGAACTCTGTGTAGGCGTGTGGCGCGATCCGGACCTTCCGACTGGCTAAACGCGATGGGTTCGGACTTGTCGGGGAAGTTCAGTTCGACGAACACGAACCCGAGCACCTACGTGGATCGTCCGTTCGTCGGGAGGGGTTCTGAGCCTCCGGCCAACGGCAATCGGCATCAGTGGGAGAGTTCTCGTTCGGGGGAGCCGAGACCGGGAAATCCGGCGTAGGCGGGGAGTGCCGGCTGGCCGCCGAGATGTGCGTAGAGGACACGTGACCCTGGTGGGATCTCTCCGGATCGGATCATCCCGATGAGACCGGCCATCGACTTCCCTTCGTATACAGGATCGGTGAGCACCCCTTCGGTGCGAGCTACGAGATGGATGGCCTCGACGGTGGATTTGTCGGGTATCCCGTATGCCGGGCCCTCGTAGCCGGGGACGACCACGACCTCGTCGTCACGTAGATCTCGATCGACACCGATCTTCTCTGCCGTCTGGGCTGCGATCCGTCGCACCTGGTCGATCGTTTGGTTCAGGGTTGCTGACGCGTCGATACCGATGACCTTTCGGTCGGCTCGATCTTCGAGGGCGAAACCGGCGACCATGCCGGCGTGGGTCGAGCCGGTGACGGTGCAGACGATGATCGTGTCGAAGAAGGTGTCGAAATCGGCCTCCTGCTCCGCCACCTCTGCGGCCCAATTGGCGAAGCCGAGCCCGCCTAGAGGGTGATCGGAAGCCCCTGCCGGGATCGGGTATGGCTTGCCTCCAGTCTCTTCTACCGAGTGCAACGCCCGCTTCCAGGAGTCCCGGATCCCGATGTCGAAGCCTGCGGGATCGATTCGGATGTCGCCCCCCATGATGCGGGTCAACTGGATGTTGCCGACCTTGTCGTAGACCATGTCGTTGTAGTCGACCCATCCTTCCTGGACCGTCACTGCCTTCAACCCGAGTTTGTTAGCGACTCCGGTCACCTGGCGGGTGTGGTTGGACTGAATCCCACCGATCGACACCAGGGTGTCACAGCCCGTGTCCAGCGCCTCGGCGGCGAGATACTCCAGCTTGCGGACCTTGTTGCCACCGAAGGCAATGCCCGAATTGCAGTCCTCGCGTTTGGCCCAGATCTCCACCTTGCCACCGAGGCTTTCAGACAGTCGGGGGAGGGGGTGAACCGGCGACGGCCCGAAGAGAAGTGGTTCCCGGCGAAAGTCATCGAGGCTCATTGCGTGGTACTCCAGTCAATCGTCTTGTGAGCTTCAACCATCGTACCGACGAGCCGGGGCCGGTTTCGGGCCGCGGCCGCTTGTCGTCGCGCCTTTGATCCTCGTTGCTTGTTGAAGAAATCCCCAACCACAGGCGTCCCGCCCGTCGCTCCTGGTTCGTAACGCGATTCGATTTCGGGCGTTGCAGGCCGAGGGCTGCGCGATTGGCTCAATAAGGAACAGATCGTGCGGGGTCGGCGGGTTCGAAATCCCCGTGAAGGACATCTGGGTCTAGATCGGCCCCGTTAGACCATGAGAGCGTCCCCAGGGCGGGGTCGACCCTCAACTCTCCGAAAGTGTTGTCATCAGCAGCGATTTCTTCACATACCCGACCCCAGAGCAGGGGAGCGAGGTCGACGAATCACTCCGAACCGTCGGAGAAGGTGAGCCTTACCACTCGTTCTTTGAGGATCTCGACGTCGGTGACATCAACCATTGAGCTTGCTTTATCGCAGTGGCTCAATGGTACCCGGGAGTTCGTGGTCAGTGACCTGCTGCCAACTCGGGGCGGCATGACAGGGTTTGACTCACCTCGCATGAAGTGGCCACGCGACCATGGCAATGGCTCCTCCGGCCTATTGGGTAAAAGCGCGAAATCTGCCGATAGGGATCCACATGAGACCCTCGAAGGGTGAGCGGCCGATGAAGTCACGCCGTGCCGTCGTCGTAGCTGTCGGCGCGACGTCCTTCGCCGTGCTCCTGATCGTGGGCCTCGCCTTTGCCAACTCGATCAGCGTCAGTCGGGCAACCGAGAATGCCCGGGCCCTCCACTGGGCCAACGCCTCACTGGGCACCGCCGCTCTCGCCCGGTCGGCACTGGTCCAGGCGACCACCTTCGTCGAGCTGGCAGCTGCCGGCCTGGTCAGTTCCACCGACTCAGATGCGGCGATTGCAGACGCCGAAGCGGCGCGACAGCGGTTGTACGAAATGTTCGAGGCGGGTGTCGAAACCGGGTCGTCTCCCTACCTCGTCGAGTTCCTCTCGCCGGTCGATTCGGTGATGTCGGCTCTCGACGCCGGAGACTACACCCAGGCGAAGGCCCTGCTCACCATCGACCTGGAAGCAACGTACATTCCGCTGGTCGAATCGCTCCAGGCCGAACTGGACGGGGCACAGGCCGGCATGGAAGCGCACGAAGCGGCCGGGACCAGGTTCAGCGATTTCGTCAGGTTCTTCCTCACCCTGGCGATACCGGCCGGCGCCGTTCTGGTCTACCGGTCCGTCGCCAAACGCCAGGTCAAGGAGTATCAACTGAAGGCCGAACTCGAGGTGGAGACGGAGCGCAAGATCAACAGGGCCAAGGACGCGTTCATCGCCGGCCTCTCCCACGAGTTGCGCACCCCACTGACATCGATATACGGGTTTGCCGAGATCCTCACCGAGGGCGGAGATCATGGCGCGGCATCGGTCGGCGAGCTCTCCCAGATCATCGCCAACGAGGCGGCGGAGATGGGTCGGATGGTCGACGACCTTCTCGTCGCAGCACGCCTCGACAGCACCGGGGTCGAAGTGGAACTGAAGCCGACCCGGGTCGGCGACGTCGTGGAGTCCGCCGCGCTCAGCTTTGAGCGCTCCGGGATGACCATCCAACGCCGCGGGTCGCAGGCCGTGGTCGAAACCGATGCCGCCCGTCTCCGCCAGGTGCTGGTGAACCTGCTCTCGAACGCTTCGAAGCACGGTGGCCCCAACGTCGGAGTCTCCATCTCCTACGGCGAGGACGTGGTCGAAATCGAGGTGTGGGACGACGGCCCCGGGGTCACCGAGGCGCACGTCGAGAAGCTCTTCGACAAGTTCGCCCATGCCGGCTCCAGCCCGCTGCTGACCGGAAGCGTCGGACTCGGGCTCGCGGTGGCGTCACGACTCGCCAGGATGCTGGGCGGGAAGCTGACCTATCAGCGGTTCAACGGGAAGTCGTACTTCGTGGTGACGCTTCCGTCGCAGACGGCAAAACCCGATCGTGAGCCGACCAAGGAGCTCGTACCGCTCGCCGTCGCGGTGAAGGCGTTGACGAGATGAGATTGTTCAGCCGTCTCCTTGCGGTGGTTGCCGCGATGGTGATGCTGGCGACGACTGCCCTCGCCGGTGAGTACGGGACGTACCGGGACGAGTTCAAGACCGTGTCCTACCACGGCAGCGTCGGCAGCTTGGACTGGACAGCATCGGGCTGGACCGAGCTGAACGACGACGGGAACAAGACGACCGGCGCGGTCCACGTTGACTCGGGCGGCAACTGTGTCGCCTCGAATTGCCTGCACATCCACTCCGATGGAAGCGAGTTGGTCGGTGTCGGCGCCAGACGCCTGGCAGACACCTCGGTCTTCTCCTGGTTCGAGCTGCGCTACGAGGTCCGCTTCGACGACTACGGGGACACCGATGCGGACCTGGTCGTCGAGAAGTCTGTGGACGGCGGTCAGAAGTGGCACGAGCTCAGGACCCACGACCTCGACGGAGGTCTGCTGGAGAGCCCGATCATCGGAATCGGGGGCCCCTACCAGTCGACGATCATCCGGTTCACGGTGACCGGAGACGTGGCCGGCGAGGTCTTCATCGATGACGTGGAACTGAAGGGAACACTGGCCGGCTCGACCACCACGACGACTTCACCGTCGACGACGACCACGGTCAAAGCGACCACAACCACGACCAAGGCAACCACCACCACTACCAAGGCCACCACGACGACTTCGACCACCGACCCGACCACGACCACCACCATCCCGGAGACGACCGAGACTACCGAGGCCGTCGTGATCGCCCTGCCCCAAGAACCGCCGTCCCGATTCAGCGGACCGCCGCCGGGGAGCGGGATCCGGGAGACTGCGCTGGGGCTCCAGGTTGCGTTCGAGAACGACCTGTTCGGCGAGGTTCGAGTCGTTTCCCCGGACTTCGCCAGCGTCGACCACAACGCCAACTTCCGGATTGTCGCCGAGGTGATCGAATCCGGATGGGTGTGGATCGTGATCCTCGTCTGCCTGATCGCCTGGGCCACCGTGGCGGGCCTGGAGCAACGCCGCCGGATCGCGGCCGCCCCGTAGGTCGGCAAGCGACCGCCGGCTAAGTCGTCCGGCCCCGACCCTGGCGGTAGCGGCGGATCAACGCGTTGGTGGAGGTGTCGTGGCCGAGGTCCGGCGCCTCCGCTGTGGTGATCTCGCCGACGATCTCCTCGGCCAGCTCCTTGCCCAACTCGACCCCCCACTGGTCGAAGGAGTTGATACCCCAGACTGTGCCCTGGGTGAACACTTTGTGCTCGTACATTGCGATCAGTTGTCCGAGAACCGAGGGTGTCAGCTTGGGGGCCAGGATGATCGATGTGGGGCGGTTGCCCGGGAACGTCCGGTGCTCCACCAGATCTTCGGCCACACCGGCGGACCTCACTTCTTGGGGGGTCTTGCCGAACGCCAGGGCTTCGGCCTGGGCGAACATGTTTGCCATGAGGATGTCGTGGCCACCAGGGCCATCTTCGACAGGGTCGTCATGGGGCTCGACGAAGCCGATCAAGTCGGCAGGGACGACCGTGGTCCCCTGATGGAGCAGCTGATAGAACGCATGCTGCCCGTTGGTGCCCGGCTCCCCCCAGACGATCGGGCCGGTGTCGAATTCCACCGGGGCGCCGTCGTGGCGCACCCGTTTCCCGTTGGACTCCATGTCGAGCTGTTGGAGATACGCCGGGAATCGGTCCAGGTCCTGGCTGTAAGGAAGCACCGCGTAGGTGGGGAGACGGAGGAAGTTCCGGTACCAGATTCCGATCAGGCCAAGCAACACCGGCACATTGGCGCCGAATGAGATCTGGCGGAAGTGGGTGTCGACAGCGCGGAAGCCGTCGAGCAGCTCACGGAAACGATCCGGTCCCACCGCGATCATCAAGCTGAGGCCGATCGCGGAGTCGAGTGAGTAGCGGCCGCCCACCCAGTCCCAGAACCCGAACATGTTCGCCGGATCGATGCCGAAGGCCGTCACCTCCTCGGTGTTGGTGGAGACGGCGACGAAGTGTTTGGCGACTGCATCCTCGCTGCCGAGGGCATCGACCAGGTGGGCGCGGGCGCTGTGAGCGTTGGTCAAGGTCTCGGTGGTGGAGAACGACTTCGACGAGATGATGAACAGGGTCGAAGCCGGATCGACCTCTGAGAGAGCGGCACTCAGGTGGGCGGGGTCGACGTTGGAGACGAAGCGGGCTTTCAGATCGGTCTCGCCATAGGGCCGCAACGCCCGGTATGCCATTGCCGGGCCCAGGTCCGACCCGCCGATCCCGATGTTGATGATCGAGCGGATCCGTTCCCCGGTGTGCCCCAGCCATGACCCGGACCGGACCCGTTTGGCGAACCCCGACATCGCATCGAGGACTTCGTGGACATTAGCGACCACGTCGGCCCCATCGACTTCGAGGCGGGTCCCGGGGGCGGCGCGGAGGGCGGTGTGGAGGACAGGGCGGTCCTCGGTGGTATTGATGTGCTCCCCGGCGAACATGGCCTCGATCCGGTCACCGAGCCCGACGACATGAGCGAGGGAAACCAGAGCGTCGACGACCTCGTCATCGATCAGGTGCTTCGACAGGTCGACGACGAGGTCACCGGCTTCGAATGTGAATCGCTCTGCCCGCCCGGGGTCGTCCTCGAACGCGGCACGGAGGTCGAACTGGGACCTCTCTTCGGCGAGACGCTCCAGCCGCTTCCACTCTGACGAAGTGGCCCTGGCTCCTTCGGGGGAGGTTGTTGTCATGTCGGTAACGGTACCGCCCGTGCCGGAGGACCTTCGAACCCATCAGCGGACCGATGTCTAGCCCTGCATCGTATCTACGAATAGCGATTGGGCGGCGAGGCCCAGCCAGCCGTGTTGGTCGGCGATGGTGCTGGAGGCGATCCCTGCGCCTCCGGGACTGATCCGGGTCTCCGAGTCGAGGTAGATCCATTCGCCTTCCGGTGGGCGGTTCATCCGGATCTCCAGGTCGGGGTTGATGAACAACCAGGTCCGTTCCATGCCGGCGAGGTTGCTGACCCCGTTGCCGAAGTCGGCCGCGGCGGCGACTCGCTCGACCCCTGTGGTCTCCTCACCTTCGATCACAGGCACCCGGAGACGGATCCACGCCTGGCCCGGTCCGGCCTCGTCAAAGTCGCCTCGAATCATCTTGATCTCCACCGCCTCGGTGGCAAACCCGCCGGGTTTGGCGAAGAAGGTGGCGCCCCTGCCCTCCTCCGGGCCCGGAATCGGGTCAACCTCGGCCTGGTCGAACGGAAGGTCGAGGTCGGTCCGTCGAATCTTCAGCCCCAATGCCCTCGCCACCTCGGTGTCCTCGTGCCAAAGGGTGGACGAGACCAGTTGCACCCTGCGACCGGGCCGGACCACCTCGCTGGCGAGACGAAGGGTTTCGATGGGAACCGGACGAAGCAGCTCGATGGTGATCCGGGCAACCACCATCTCAGCTTCAGTCGGGCACTTCTCTACTGCGCCCGCCAGCAGCGCCGCCGGCGGCCCGCCGTGCTGCGCGTCGGGAGACCACGGCCCTTCTGTGAGAGGGGTCGGGTGGTAGAGCTCACCATCCCTGCGAAATAGTGCGTCAGACATCGGGCGACTCTACCGACGCGGATATCGAGTTCCGGCGCTGACCTAAGGTTGGGGGATGACCGGAATCGACATCGGAAGGTTCGGGATCTGGCGACGGGTCGCCGAGATCGACGAAGACATGGCCCGGGAGGCGGAACGTCTCGGATTTGGAGCGATCTGGATTGGCGGGTCGCCACCCGGCGATCTGATTGCGGTGGAGGAGATCCTCGATGCCACCGAGCGGATTCCGGTGGTGACCGGTATTGTCAACATGTGGCGGGAGGATGCGGCGACCGTTGCGGCTGCCCATCATCGGCTCCGTGAAAGGCACCCGGGTAGGTTCCTGCTCGGCGTCGGCATCGGGCACCCCGAAGCGACCTCCGAATACAGCGACCCCGTCGCCAAGATCGAGAGCTACCTCGACGAACTCGAGGCAGCTGGTGTTCCCAAGGTTGAGATCATCCTCGCCGCCCTCGGCCCCCGGGTCCTTCGGATCGCAGCCGAGCGGACCGCCGGTGCTCACCCTTACCTGACCACGCCAATCCACACCAGATTCGCCCGTGAAGTCCTCGGCGACGGCCCGATCCTCGCCCCAGAGCATTTTGTGGTCGTTGCTGACGGAGACCAGGCGCATGACGCAGGAAGGCAGACCGTGGGCCGTTATCTTCGACTCGACAACTACCGGCGGAATCTGGCCCGCGAAGGTTGGGACGAAACAGACTTGGACGACGGCGGAAGCGACCGGCTGATCGAGGCTCTTGTGCTGCAGGGTTCCCCGGAGAGAATCGCCGATGGCCTCCGAGCACATATCGCCGCCGGTGCCGACCACGTCTCGCTCCAGGTGATCGGCGGTGATCCCGATGAGGCGCACCGCCAGATTGCTGCAGCTCTTCAGCTCAGTTGAGCCGCTTCATCCCGGAGAGGATGCGGTCGCGTTCGGCCGTGCATCGCTCACATACCGGGAGGCCTTGATAGTCGCGACTCGGCACCCAGACCTTGCCACAGAGCGCCTTGATCTGGTCACCAGCGACGTAGCCGCGCATCTGATCGTCCCGCATCACGATGTGGGCGACCGCGTCGGAATCGCCCTGGCCGGTTCGGGTCTCCGGCTGGTGCAGCGTCGTTGATTTGGTTTCGGCCATCGTCACCACGATAGATGCTTCAACCGACGGGAGATTCATCGCAAGCTGTCGGAGAGCCAATAACCGTATTTATCAAGTGACGGCTCGCGTGATGGACGACCTTCCCGATCACCCGATTCTCGATAGCCAATCCGTCGCTGAGAGATACGGTGTGTCATCCCAGAGTGCTCACACTTCGTTGCTCAGACTGGAGGCTGCCGGGATCCTCAGCGAACGACCGTTCGCCCGTCGCCGAAAAGGTCGTCCGCGTCGGGCGTTCGCTGCGACTGAGCTGGTCGAATTGATGAGCGACTGGACCGCTGGCGGGCGTGATGGTCGATGATGTGACAACAAAGGGCTCCACTGTTGTGGCCGCATGACGACAGGTGAATCCCGGGTCGTGACCGCGGCCGGGTAGGGAATGGGAGAGGCGATCGCCCGTCGTCTCCGCGCCGAGGGACATGGCCTCGGGTTGATGTCGAATTCGGGTGGTGCCGAGCAACTCGGCGAGGAACTCGGGTCGGTCGCCCGCACCGGTTCGGTCACCGAACCCGAAGATCTCGAGCTCTGGTGGAGGCAACTTTCAAGGCATACGGACGTCTCGACGGTGTCGTCAACAACACCGGCCACGCCCCGAAGGGCGAGTTGTTGGAGATCTCCGATGAAGACTGGCACCTCGGCCTCGATCTGATGCTGCTCAACGTGGTCAACATGGCCCGGCTGGTGACCCCACACCTCAAGGACGGCAGCTCGATCGTCAACATCTCACCTTTACCGCCTTCGAGCCCGACCCTGCATTCCCGATCTTGGCGTCGTTGCGGGCGGCTCTCGGTCCTTTCACCAAGCTCTACGCAGACAGCTACGCCGCGGATGGAATCCGGATGAACAACGTTCTGCCCGGTTTCATCGACAGCTACGACGCCACAGAGGCGTCGGTGGCGCGCATCCCGATGGGCCGGGTCGGCAGAGTCGCCGAAATCGCCGACACCGTGGCGTTCCTGCTTTCCGACAGCGCCGGTTATATCACCGGACAGAACATCCGGGTCGACAGGGGTATCACCCGCTCGGAATGACCTGGGTCATCGTCGTCGGGGGTGCCTCGATGGGTTGGGCCACTGCCCATCACCTGCTGCAGTTGGACTCCGACCTCGACGTGACTGTCCTCGAAGTGGTCCGATCCTGGGCCGGCCTTTACGCACAGAACCGACTCGACGCCAACGCAATTCTCGGAGAGTGGCCCGGCATCGGCGGGCTGTATCAGGCGACGGGCTTCAGCGGCCACGGGTTCCAGCAGTGCCACGCGGTGGGCAGGTACCTGGCCGAACTGATCTGTGAGCAGACCCCGACACTCGATCTGAGCCGGCTCGGCCCGAAGCGGGTCATCGCCGGTGACCCCTGAAGGAACACGCCGGCCGGATCATCTAGTGATCAGTAGCTCAGA
>JBHJOQ010000091.1:0-10936 GCA_050329555.1 Acidimicrobiia bacterium
GTCATCGTCGTCGGGGGTGCCTCGATGGGTTGGGCCACTGCCCATCACCTGCTGCAGTTGGACTCCGACCTCGACGTGACTGTCCTCGAGGTGGTCCGGTCAAGGGCCGGGCTTTACGCACAGAACCGAGCCGACGCCAACGCAATCCTCGGAGAGTGGCCCGGCATCGACGGCCTGTGTCAGGCGACAGGGTTCAGCGGGCACGGGTTCCAACAGTGCCGTGCGGTGGGCAGGTACCTCGCGGAACTGATCTGTGAACGGACCCCGATACTCGACCTGAGCCGGCTCGGCCCGAAGCGGGTCATCGCCGGTGACCCCTGAAGGAACACGCCGGCCGGATCATCTAGTGATCAGTAGCTCAGAAGAGTCGGACTGCCCTCTCGTCTTGCAAGACGAGAGATCTGTTCGTCAATGCACTTACCGAGGCACGTCCTCCAGAACCGCCAGCGCTGCGTTGCGCCCGTTGACTCCGATCACCGAACCGCCCGGGTAGGTGCCGGCGCCGCAGAGGTAGACACCCGGAGCGCCGGTGCGGTAGGGGAGACGACGGTCCCACATGTGCTCAGGCAGGCAGGAACCGTGGAAGATGTGGCCACCGGTGAGCCCGACCCGGGACTCGAGGTCGGGTGGACCGTCGACGTGGATGTGCTCGACCAGCTCGGCGAAACCCGGTGCGAACCGTTCGATCGAAGCGATCACCCGGTTGCCGACACGTTCGCGGTGCTCGTCCCAGGTCCGACCGTCGGCCCACGTGTGCGGGACGTACTGACAGAAAGCGGAAAGAACGTGCTTGCCCGGCGGGGCGATCGAGGGGTCGTAGGGGGTCTGGAAGTAGAGCTCACACCACAATTCATCGGATAACTCACCCCGTCTCGCTGCAAGGTACGACTCGTGCAGCTCCTCCGCCGACCTGGCGATCTCCACCTGGGCCCGGATGGCGTGAGGAGCGCCGAAGTCGGGCAGACCGCTGAGGGCGAAGGTCACTTTGACCGTTGCACTCTCCCGGGGAACAGCTTGCACCGCGCGGGTGAACCCGGCCGGTGCGTCGCCTCCCAGCAGACCGGCGGTGACCGCCGGGTCGGCGTTGGCAAGCACGACCGGGGCATGGACCATGCCGCCAGCCAACAGTTCGACACCTTCGCTGGGGATGATCTTCGCCACCGGATGGTCGACTACGACCACCGCACCGGCGGCGATTGCTGCCTGGTGAAGAGCGTGGGACACCGCCCCGATCCCTCCCATGACGAAGCCCCACTCACCGGGTTGGCCTTCCTGGCGCCCTGAAGAATGGTGGAAGTCGATGGATGCAGTACCCCGGTCAAACGGTGAGGCGTTGGTCCCGATGATCCCCTGGCCGGCGTAGGCCGTGACCATCCGCTCGTCGGTGTAGAAGCGACGGAGATGTTCGACCTGGCTTTCCTCGAAGATCGTCGCGATCATTTCCGGGTCGCCGCCGAGACGCTCTTCGATCTCATCCCGACCCGGCGGGCGGTGAAGCCAGATGTCGCGGTCTCCGTCAGGGCGGAGGGCATTGCGGATCCGGTTGAAGAGACGCTGGCGGGCGAAGTGGCCCTCGACGTCGTCGGGGGCGAAGGCGCTGATCGACTTCGCCGTTCTGGCATCGTCGGCCCAGGCAGTGAAAGAGTTTCCGTCCTCGAACGGAGCGAAGTATGTCGGGTCGCCGATCACGATCTCCAGCCCGTGGGAACGCAGGTCGAGGTCGTCAATCACTTTCTGGTGGAACAACCCGGCGAGGTAGGCACACGGAGAGATGACATAACCGGGCCACAGCTCCTCGAGCGTCGCCGCCCCACCCAACCTGTCGCGCCTCTCCAGCACCACCACCTTCTTCCCGGCACGGGCAAGATAGGCAGCTGCGGCCAGCCCGTTGTGCCCGCCACCGACGACAACCACATCCCAGCTCGACCCTGAGAGGGACTCCGGAGGCGGCGCCGGCTGAAGCGCTCGCAGAAGCTCGAATGGATTCATCGCCGCGACGATAACGGGTAGCCCGCCACCCCGATTCACAACTCGCCGTCTTCGCCACTAGGTTCGGGGAGTGGACAAGCCGACTCCGACGAAGGGTCGCGTAAGCGAGTGAGATTCTTCATTGATCCGGCCGTGCGCGATGAGCAGATCCTCCAATTCGTCGAGGAGCCGGGAGTCGTTAGCGACCAAGAGCCGAACAGCGAGCCTCCACGCGTACAGAATGGTGATCGACGAGTTGAATCGGGCGGTTGTCACGTTCATCTGACGCTTGCGACAAGAGAGCCGGTGGCGGCCGGCCATGCTGCGCATCTGGAAGCCAGGAAACTCTCTGCGAAATAGCGCTTCAGGCTTCTGGCGACTTCTTCTACAGAGAAACTCGGCGCACCGTTGTGAAGTCAGGCTTGGTGTATGTGCCCGATGACTCGGAAAACGGTGTGGGTCGGGTCGAGCCCGCACGCTTTGAAGAAGCCGAACGCGGGATGGCTCACGTCGTCCACCGCTGTGTCGTGATGTTCCGCACTCTTCCAGACTGCGGCCACCTGAATCACTCCCTCGCTCTCGAGGAGATAGCAGTCGACCATGCCCTCGGGCCGCTCCTGACCGACAACCATGTCCGACCAGATGCCGAAAAATTGTTTGCTCCTGGCATCGTCCTTGGACGCCTTGGCTATTGACAGGATCACCTTCTACCTCCTTGGAGCGCTCAGTGTACGGAAGCAACTACGACCCTGCCGCACCGGAGCGGCCGTGATCGTGTATCACGGCCGGGTCCCAGGCCCCATCTCGCCGCCAGCACCATCACCATCTGCCCGCCAATGACCCGGTACGGGACCTCGTCGTCTGACTCAAGAGCTGTGGCGAGGTCAGCGAGAGCAACGAATCCGAGGTCGTCAGCCAGCGACGTGGCTCGCAGCGAGATCTTGTTCAGCGGTTCAACAGCCATTTGCGAAGTTCGCCTGCCGCTTCAGGCGGGGAGGATCGCAGGAGATGACGGTGCCCATTTGAAGCTCGTCGCCGTCGACGAAACGCTCGACCCCGAGCCCGTGGTTCGAGAAAGATGTCCTTGGCCCGTGTTCTCCCATATGACGCTGGGTGACAGGCCAGCCCGGCTGGGCAGGACAGGTGGACACAGGGAAGGGTTTCCCCGGTCGTTCGACAGATAGGTCCGGGGCATGCATGTGGTCTGTGTCGGCGAAGGTCCGTAGACTGACGTCATGTTGCGTCCTGAAAGCTGGACCAAGCCTGCGGGTGTGAGTCCCGTCCGGGTAGTCGCCGGAGTGCCCGGTAGCAGACCCTGGTCCGTTGGGGAGACCTTGCGGGCTGAGCGGGGTGTCAAAAGCCACTTTGGTGGGAGCGATCACGTGGGCCGTAGTGCCTTCTGGTGCGAGTTCTGCAGCTCCGATATAGAGACAATGGAGGAGCCGAGCCGCTCATGTCGCGGTGAAGGCCATGTTCGACGGATTGGCGTTCCGGATATGTCCGCCGTCGGGTTCTCCCGGAGTAGGGGAAACGGCACGTGCGAAAGGTTTGGTTCGGAACAGGAGAGACCCGTCTGTGCAGCTTTGTCAGGCAAAGACTGTTCGTATAAGCCGATGGTGAAATCGGGCGGAGCACAGCGGGAGTCCGACGGGGTCATAGTACTGCTGATCGCTGGGAGGAATCCGGTGGGAGGGAAGGACCCCGACTTTGGTCACGCCGATGGTGAGGGTAACCGCAAGGGCATAGCCGGTGAAACAATCCGGTCTAACTACCCCGGTGGTGTGTATGCGCTGTGACAACGTGGGAAAACTCCAACGTCGGCTATGGGCTGCGGCCAAGCAGTCTCCGGAGCGTCGTTTCCATGCTCTTTATGACCGGATCTTCCGGGTTGACATCCTGGGGGAGGCGTGGAGACGGGTGGGGGCCAACAGAGGTGCTGCTGGGGTGGATGGTCTCACCGTGGCGGAAGTGGAGACCTATGGAGTCGAGCGGATGCTCGGTGAACTCGGAGAGGTTCTCCGCACAGGCCGGTATCGACCGGCGCCTTCGCGGCGTCAGACGATTCCGAAACCGGATGGTGGCAGACGACCGTTGGGTATTCCCACGGTGCGGGACCGGATAGTGCAGACAGCAGCCAAGATCGGGTTAGAACCGATATTCGAAGCCGACTTCCAGCCGTGTTCTTATGGGTATCGGCGTGGCCGGTCGGCCACCGACGCCCTGGAAGTGATCCGCACCAGTTTCCCGAAAGGGTTTGTGTGGCCCGCCGAGTTCGACATAACCGATTTCTTCGGTTCCATCGACCACGATGTGGTGATAGATCTTGTCGAGAAGCGGATCTCGGACCGGCGGGTGCTCAAACTGGTCCGTCAATGGCTCAAAGCGGGAGTGTTGGACGAGGGAGTGTTCTCTGAGACGGTCACGGGAACCCCCCATGGTGGAGTAGTTCAACCAGCTCGATTGGTATGTGGTGCGTCGGCTCCATCGTCTGCTAGTGAAACGATACGGCCGCAACCTCCACGCCGGATGAGCCGACGCTTGGACACGGGACTGGTTCGAAGCCCATGGCCTGTATCGCCTCCGAGGCACCGTCCGCTATCCAGGAGCTGCGTAACCATGCTGAGAAGACCATCGGTAAGCCGTGTGCGGGAAAACCGCACGCACGGATTGAAAGGAGAACGGGGAAACGTGCCCGCACCGCGGGAAGCGCGCCCCTGACTACCAATGCGTTTCACCGCAGCCGTATCTCATGAGCCGCCCTGGTATGTGGCCCGCTGTCTCGAGGTGGAGGTGACCAGCCAGGGGGAAAGCTTCGATGAGGCGCTCGCCAATCTGCGCGAAGCCCTCGAGCTCTATTTCGAGGATCAGCCCTTCCCCGAGGGGATCGAACCGCCCATAATCGCTCCTGTCAACTTACCGGCGTGAGCCCGGCGTTGCCGGTCGTCTCTGGCAGGGAGGCGATGCGCGCCCTTGAGAAAGCCGGATTCACTCAGGTCAGCCAAAAGGGGAGCCACGTCAAGTTGCGCAACGATGCCGGCCGAACGGTGATCATCCCGCTTCATCGTGAGCTGGCCCGCGGGACATTGGCGTCGATCCTCCGCCAAGCTGGGCTGTCCGCCGAGGAGTTCCGGGAACTGCTTTGAGGCCGCGGTAAGGGAACAGCACTGGTACCGATCTGGTGCCCAATCGCCTGGCACCAACCGGCACCATCTACCATCAGTTGACAGCCGTTCCGAGTCAACTGATGTTGACTATCGCTGATCGACACCTCTCAACCTCCCTGGAGGCCCTCTCATGGGGCTCATAACTCGAAGGTCGCAGGTTCTAAATCCTGCCCCGCTACGAACGAAGCCCTGCTCAGATCAGAGCGTTTTCTGCCCGGGGGCCTTGTCGCGTCGGAGGTCAATCTTCTAGCATGGGATCGGAGAACAGAAGAGAGCCGGGTCCTGAGGAGATGTATCCCGACGTGGATACCGGCCTACCAACAGCCAGCGGAGGTCGCGTCGTGACGAGGACCGTTCATCAGTTGAAAGTGACTCTTCGGCAGGTGAAGCCACCGGTGTGGCGGCGGATCCTGGTGGGGTCCGATCTCACCTTGGGGGAGTTGGCGCCAGTGCTGGAGGCGGCGATGGGGTGGCTGGGCGGCCACCTTCATGTGTTCGACGTCGGCGGCACCCGGTACGGGACGCCGGACCCGGATTGGGGGATGGACGATCTCGACGAGAACCGGTTCCGGCTCGACGACGTGCTGCCCAAAGTGGGGATGAAGATGCGGTGGGATTACGACTTCGGGGATGGTTGGGAGCACGACGTGCTGGTCGAAGCGATCACCATACCCGAGCGCGGAGTCGAATACCCCGTGTGTCTGGCCGGTCGGCGAGCATGCCCACCCGAGGACTGTGGTGGTCCGTGGGGATATGCAGATTTGCTGGAGGGGCTGGCCAACCCCGACCATGCTGAGCACGAGGAGCTGCGCGAGTGGGCGCCACTCGACTTCGACCCTGCCTTCTTCGACGTCGAGGAGTCGACCGAGGACATGCGTTCGCCCCGGCCCCTCGAGGGTTGGGTGTAGGCGGCGCAACCGAAACGCGGTCATCGACTTCAAACCGGGACGGGAACGCGGTTGGGGGTGGGACGTCCGCGGTTTGGAGCGGGACCGCAGACTGGCCGTCATGAACGCTCCCTGCTGCGAAACTGCCTCTGGAAGGGGTGCGAAACTGCCGCCAGCCACGCGTTCTCGCTCTGCGGCACTGGAATACGGCACGCTCTTATTCCAGCAGGATTCGCCAATCTGGAATATGATGGGTGGATCATGGTCGTTCTTCCAGAGGGCTGGAATAGATGAGTACCCGAGCGGGCCGCTATGTCACCCAACTGGCGGGCTATCGATCGTTCGTGCCTCAGCCGCTTCCCCCTGACCCTCCGCTGCGGTGAGACGCCGACCTCGTTCGGCTGTTGTCTGAGGCTGATCTGGCGGTCGGTCGACTGGACGGGCTCGCCCGGAGCCTCCCGAACCCGGACCTTTTCGTGGCGATGTATGTGCGACGCGAGGCGGTGCTCAACTCACAGATCGAAGGAACCCAGTCGAGTCTCGACGACCTGCTGGCGTTCGAGATCGACGCACCCGGCATGGTCCAACCGGTCGACGTCGCAGAGACGATCAACTACGTAAAAGCCATGAACACCGGCCTCCGGTTGTTACCAGCCATTCCCCTGTCGGGGCGTCTCATCCGCGCCATCCACAAGGAACTCCTCTCCGCTTGCACTCCGGACTGCTTCCACCCCGTGATTGCACCCCGCCTGCCCACGGGGATGTGCACCGAGATCAGCTTGTTCGTGCCGGGATTGCCGAAGGCCTGGCCGAGACCGGTGAGACCGGCGGCGGTGATCAGCCACAGGTAGGTCGGGGCGGAAGCGATCGCCAACATGCCGAGTCCCCCGAGAAAGAAGATGGCGGCCAGCGCCTTCCGTCCTCCCATCGAGTCGGTGAGCCTGCCCACTGCGGGCGAAGCCAGCGCCCCGACTGTCGAGAATGCGGCTACCACCCAGCCGAACCCGGCACGAGTGAGCCCGAACTTGTCGATGAGGAACCGGGCCAGCACGGCGAAGGCGGGCCCGGCGAAGGTGGCCACAGCCATCGCCGCACCGAGCAATAGAGTGAAAGCAGTTCGCCTGATATTCGGTTCACTACCTGGCATGGAGCGACACTACCCACGCCTCGGCATGTGTTTGGCGGTGTGCGCCGAAGCGGTCCAGACCCCTTCCAATCGCGTTTTTGTTTCGGCACGATCGGGAGGGAAGGGAGACTATGTATTCGTTAGACAAACACGAGAAGATCCTGGCCTTGAGCCAGATGCTCGATCAGTGGGCGGAGGAGAACCTCGATGACAGGCCAGACTGGAAGCCGCTCCAAGCCGCGTTGCCTTTGGAATGGTGCGGCGGATTCATGTGGATGAACCGGGTGGTGAGCGGCGGGGTCGTCGTCGAGCTGTACAAACACGGGATCACCCGGCGCTACCTGAACCTCGACGGTGACGGCACTGCGTATCGATGGACGGGGACGGGTTATGAGCCAATGCCCCTCGACGATGCGACTGATCATGTCTTCGAAGAGCTCGAGGAGATGGGATACGACACCGCCACGAGGTACGACGATGTATCCAAAGCAGAGAAGCACCGATCTCTCCGGGAGGCGGGATGGACCGTGATCAGCGTCGGGCCCGCCGGGGCCGCCGAACCGATGTCCGCTACGAAGCAGGAAGGTCCTTCCCCTGCCGGTAGATGAGGTGATCTCCTGCTGGAGATGCGCGGTCTATCAACCTGGAGAATCTCAATCTCCAACCTGTAGGTGTACCTCGATCATTGGGGCTTCGTCGACAAGGCGGTCGAGTTGGGCTTGGGTCGTATACCACCTGGTGTCGGGCTGGTTGAACACCTCGAGGCGGTGCTGCCTGTCCTCGATCACCCTCGCAGTGGTCTCGATGTCGTGGCCGTCGACGTGGATCACCACCGAGGGTTTCGCTCGTACGTTGGCGAGCCAGTCGCGTCGTCCGGGTGTCCCGGTGATGATGAAGCGGCCGTTGACGTGGAACCACCAGATCTCGATTCGGCGCGGCTTGCCCGACTTCCGGCCGTAGGTGGTGAGTTCGATGGTACGGATCGACGCCAAGTGCTCCCGGTCCGCCGGTGCTATTGCCATACCGGACAAGTTAGAACCTCAACCACGGTTGAAGTCAAACGGACAAGAGAGAGGGGGACCGAGCGGTCCCCCTCTCGCCCCAAGGTCTGCCTATTTGGCGAGCTCGGCTGCCTTCTGCTTGTGGATCCGGTCGGATGGGTCGGCGAGCGCAGCGCCCTTCTGCTTGAAGAGCAGATCGGCCTTGTCTACCTCGATGGCTGCCGCGCTTCCGCCGGTCACAACACGTCCTGTGTGCGTCGGGTTGGCAGTCCCGGCCAGGAACGGTGCGTTGGTTGCTTGCGGCCTTCCGATGTCGGCAATATTCAGAGCATTCCCTGCTTCGAGTTGTGCCGAGCTCAAACCCTGCGGTTCAGTGTTCGAGTTCACCGCGAATACCACGCCGACTGCGATTGCCCCGATGGCCAGAGCTTTGCCGACGGTTCGCGCCAGTTGACCGAGGTCGATTCCGGTTGCTGCGTTTTTCTGTAGGACGGTCATTTTCTCTCCCTTTGTGTCCCTTCCCGTCGCCCTGTTGGGTGACATCCGAAGGAGACGGACGAGCCCCCCTAGATACGCGCAAGTCGCTACAAGTGTGTGGCGAGCAGGCCGATGGCAATCACGACTGTGGTCCAGGTGAGGAGGCGAAGGGGCCGCTCCCAGGTGGCGAGGAGATCCTCGCGTCGCCAGTTCCGGTCGCCGTCAAAGCTAACCAACGATTCGGTTGTCCTCCGCCTGACGAATCTTGCCGGGGTGCTCAGCGCCCGCTGCGCCAGGCTGAGAAGGATCGCACTCAACGCCACGACGACGACAGCAACAGAAACTGTGCGGGCCTGCGCCCAATAGCCGACTATCACCGGGAACGCTCCCCAGCTGACGGCGAATCCGAAGTCGGTGTGCACCACCGGCCACTCCAGGGCATACCCAACCGCAAGCAGGACACCGGCCGCCGCCCAGGCATAGACCCAGGGAGATACTTCGAGCGCCCCGAGTGCGGCGATCCCGAGGGTGGCCGCCATCGCACCGAGGCCCAACACCCAGAGGGCAAGATCAGAGAAGCCGGTCCGTAGTGGGCGGGTCTTCACCTCATCGAGGGCATGGGCACCGATGCCGAGCCCGAAACCAAAAGCGGTGAGGGTGCCGGCGAGGATCCGCCAGTCGAGTTCGGGAGCGAGGGCGGCGCCGATGGCCGCATAAGCCAGGTGCCAGAGTGTGTAGGGGATGTGGAGCAGCGAGACGAAATCGCCCCAGCGCGACCCGGTGGGCGCGTAGAACGCCGGGCGTTCACTCACGCTTTCCGGGCCCACATGACCAGCCCACCACCCAGCGACATCGGCTCGACCTCCACGTCGGTGAATCCGGCCGTTTCCCACGCCTTGGTTAGGCGATCGGGTGGATGGTCGTCGGCGAAGGCGTCGATGCTCGGGCCGAGGAAGCGGCCAACCCGGTACCAGCCGCGGCCTGCCACCAGCCCCGCGGCCGGGAGGACAAGACGGGTGTATCCCCACCACAGCGGTCTCCAAAGACCTCGCGGTCGCCCGAACTCGACCATTCCCACCCGCCCCTCGGGTCGGAGGACACGGGAGATCTCGGTCATGCAGCCGGTGACGTCGTCGACATACCGGAGCAGGTAGCCGAAGGTGACCGCGTCGAACGAGCCGTCGGGGAAGGGGAGGGCTTCGGCTGTGGCGACAACGCCCAGCGCGCCTCGATCCAGTGCGGGCCGCAACATTCGCGAGCTCTGATCGAGGGAAATCACCCCGGCGCCATTTGATCGGAGCAGCCTGGTGATCAGCCCGGTGCCGGCCGCAATGTCCAGGACCTCCAGCCCCTGAATTACGTCGAGGCCGTCGACCATCCGCCGCCGCCAGCGGGGGTCCTGGCCCATGCTGAGTAGGTTCCCCCAGCGCTCGTAGCCGGGAGCGAGAGGGGCGAACAGCTCCTGGGCGTCCCGTGTGGTCGAGTCGGTCACCACCACGACGCTACAACCCCGGCCGGGGTTCGTGTGCCGGTCGTATCATCTTGGATCATGGACGCGGTAATCACCGACTGGCTGCTGGCGGGTGATCCGTCGATCCGCTGGCAGGTGCGACGCGACCTTCTCGACGCTCCGGAAGGAGTGTGGAAGGCCGATCAGGAGTTGGTGGCAACCGAGGGTTGGGGCCAACGCCTCCTCGCCGAGCGCGGCAGCGACGCGCGGTGGGCCAAAGGCCTCTATTCCCCGAAGTGGACCTCGACCACGTACACCCTGCTCGACCTGTGGCGGATGGGACTGTCCCGTGAGAATCCGGGGGCAGTGGCCTCGACCCGACTTCTCATGGATAAGCCGGTTTGGATCTTCGGCCAGGGCGGCAAAGCCCAATTCGAGGGGTGTGTTGCCGGGTTCGGGCTCACGTTGTCCAGCTGGTTCACCATCGTTGACGAGCAGCGAGAAAACCTGGTGAAGGAAATTCTCGGGCGGCAACTCGATGACGGAGGGTGGAACTGCAGGGCACAAGCCCCATCGACTCACAGCTCATTCCATACCACGATCAACGTTCTGGAGGGTCTGCGGGAGTATTGTCTCTCCGGCGGAACCCAGCGCCTCGCCGTCGAGACCGCCGAAGCCCGTGCCCGGGAGTTCTTCTGCGAGCACCGCCTGTACCGATCTCATCGGACGGGGAGAATCCCCGACGAGCGGATGACTCGTCTCCAATTTCCCCCGCGCTGGCACCACGACATCCTGCGGGGCCTCGACTACTTCCGGGCGGCTGGCGCCGAACGCGACTCTCGTCTCCAAGACCCGATTGCCCT
>JBHJOQ010000079.1:0-5148 GCA_050329555.1 Acidimicrobiia bacterium
GCCACCACTTCGTTCGTGTTCGAAGACGCCCAGCACGCCGCCGACCTGTTCGCCTTGCAGACGTACGGCAACATCTACTCCCGTATCGGCAACCCGACCACCGCAGCTTTCGAGGAGCGAATGGCCTCACTCGAAGGCGGACTGGGAGCGGTCGCCACCTCGTCGGGCCAGGCGGCCCAACTCATCGCAGCCCTCACCCTCTGTCAGAAAGGTGACGAGATCGTCGCCTCCCGATCGCTCTACGGGGGCACGTTCACCCAATTCGATGTCACCCTGCGCCGGATGGGAGTCGACGTGACGTTTGTCGATATCCACGACTCCGATGCGATCGAGGCTGCCATCACCGACAACACCAAACTGGTCTACGGGGAGACAATCGGAAATCCTCGGGCCGACGTCCTCGACATCTCAACAGTCGCCGACGTCGCCCACCGACACGGGCTGCCGTTGGTGGTCGACAACACCTTCGCCACGCCATACCTCTGTCGGCCCATCGAGCACGGCGCCGACATCGTCGTCCATTCGGCAACCAAGTTCATCGGCGGTCACGGCGTCGCCATCGGAGGGGTGATCGTCGAGAGCGGCAACTTCCCCTACGACAACGGCAAGTTTCCGATCCTGGTCGAGCCTTCCCCCGCGTACCACGACCTCCAGTTCTGGGAGAACTTCCGTGAATACGCCTACCTGACCCGGGCCCGGGTCGAATTGGTCCGCGACATCGGTGCCGCCCCCTCACCCTTCAACAGCTTCATCCTTCTCCTCGGCCTGGAGACACTCTCGCTGCGGATGCGCCAGCATGCAGAAAACGCCCGGATCGTGGCCAGCCACCTCCGCGACCACCCCGCAGTCGCTTGGGTCAGTTTCCCGATTTTCGACGACAACCCGTATACGTCGGTTGCCCGCAAGTACCTGCCGGAAGGGCCCGGTGCAGTCTTCACCTTCGGCCTGAAAAGCGGCTACGAAGCCGGCGTCCGATTCATCGAGGGTGTGGAGCTTGCCTCCCATCTTGCCAACGTCGGCGACGCCAAGACGTTGGTGATCCACCCAGCGTCGACGACCCACCAGCAGGTTCCGGCCGAAGAGCGGGCCGCGGCGGGAGTCACCGACGACATGATCCGGATCTCGGTGGGGATCGAGGACGTGGCCGACATACTCTGGGACATCGACCAGGCCCTGGGAGGTACGAAATGACGACAGCGCTCCACGAGGCGACAGCATCGGAACGTCTCAAGATCATCCAGACCTCGACCAGCGCTGCCCTGGTCGGGGTTTCGGCAAACCCGATCCGGTCGTCGAACTTCGTCGCCTCCTACCTGGTCCGGACCCCGCTGCGCACCTACCCCGTGAACCCGATGTACGAAGAGGTGCTGGGGATGAAGTGCTACCCGTCGCTCAGCGAGCTCCCCGAGGTCCCCGACATCGTCGACATTTTCCGCCGGCATTCGGAGATCCCCGGCGTCGTCGAACAGGCGATTGAAGTGGGGGCGAAGGTGGTCTGGTTCCAACTCGGGCTGCGTCACGACGAGGCGGCCCGGATGGCGGAGGAGGCAGGCCTCCTGGTGGTCCAGGACCGCTGCCTCAAGATCGAGCACGCCCGGTTCTCGGGCAAACTCCATCTCGGCGGATTCGACACCGGGGTCATCTCCTCGAAACGACGCCTTCCCATCTGATCGGGTAATAGCTGGCGACCGAACACTTCTCTCAAGCCGATGTGGTTGGTTCCGATATTCCGCCGTATGCAACAACGACGCATACCGGCTCCCCCAAGGGCTCGACTTTTGATTGGCCTCGTACTCTCGGTCTCTTTAATGGGGTGGGATAAACCGGCAAGAGCAGATTTCATCCCCGAGGTGTCGGCGACAATCGACGAACCTTCCCCGAACCCGACACCCGCCGGCTCGACAGCATCGACCAGCGCTCAGTTCAATCTCTCGGGTGACACCGGCCCGATCCGTGTCCAGATTCAACTACAGGCAGCCTCTGGCTTCGGCCAGCTTCGGCTGGACGCGGCAGCCACCAGCTCTGAGCTCGACTGCACGGAGTTCGCAACTTCGGTCATATGCAACTGGGATGGAGACAGCATCAATAGCCCGCAGACCCTCGCAGTCTTTGTCGATGTCGATTCGTCCGTCCTCCCCTACAGCGGAGCCCAGTTGCTAGCGATTGCCGAGTCGCCCACAGCCACCCCTGAGACCTACTCCAGCACCTTCATGTACAGCGCGCCTCCGGTCGGCACGACCTCGCTTGCGGGCATGGTTGTGACCGACGACGGAGTCCCAGTGAACCAAGCCTGCATATTCATCCTATCCTCGCCTTCGTTCGTGTTCCCGGGAATAACCGATGCGACCGGAGCTTGGAATGTCAGCGGTCTGCCCGACACCTACTCGTTCGCGGTTGCGGTCGTGCCCCCGTTCAACGGCGCATTCGGGCCGTGCGCTGATAGTGGGCCTCCCCCGGTCCCTGCGGATGGTGAATTGCAACCGGTCTTTGTGGGCGATGTCTGGATCGACCTCTCCGACCCCCTCCTGACCGGTGGTCTTGGTGACCCCTACGACTTTGCGGTTGCTGCCGGTGCGACGGTTTTCACCTCCTCCGCGGCGGGGCTCGAGGCCTGCTTGACGGACGCTCCAGGAAGCCAGGTTCCTCGGCCACCTTGTATCGCGCAGGTAACGACTACGACCCAGCAACCGACGACGACGACTTCTACCGGGGTCAGCGGGACAGATGTCACCACGACAAGCGAAGTCACCTTCGACACCCTTCCACTAACTGGGGCGAACGCCGCAGTATTTGTGGGCATCGCTGGCATCATGGTCCTAGTCGGCCTAGCGATTCTCGGGGCAGGGGGGCGTGAGACGCGGGGATAGCTAGGTTTGCCGCTTGGCCCCCGGTTTGCCTTTTCGGGGCTTCTCTGTGAAAGTGGTGTTTGCCGCTTTACCCCTTACCAACTGAAGGCACCGTGCGCTCCGTTGAATCCCTCTACATCCCGACCAAAGGCCCCCGCCTCACCCGCCGGGTGGTCCAGCTGGTCATCGGCCTCATCGCTTTCGGTTTCGGGATCGCACTCATGCTCCAGTCCCGCCTCGGCGTGCCCCCCTGGGACGTTCTCCACCAGGGTCTAGCCGAGCGGTTCGGGCTCACCGTCGGCATCTGGTCGGTCATCATCTCGGCCGTGGTGCTGCTCCTCTGGCTCCCACTGCGCGAGCCGTACGGTCTCGGCACATTGCTCAACGCAATCATCATCGGGGTCGCCATCGACGGCTTCGCCCTGGTAATCCCCGAACCGGATGCGATGGCATGGCGCATCACCCTCCTCGTGATCGGGATCTTGATCATCGGCCTCGCTTCGGGGTTGTACATCGGTGCCCGGCTCGGCCCTGGCCCCCGCGACGGGCTCATGACCGGCATCGCCAAACTCGGGCCGTCGGTACGACTGACCCGGACTGTGATCGAAGTCGTCGTCCTTGCCCTGGGCTGGATGCTCGGCGGGACCTTCGGAATCGGCACTGTCGCCTTCGCCTTGTTCATCGGACCCATCGTCCAGTTCTCCTTCCGGATCTGGCCCCTCGAACTGCTCGCCGAAGACGCGGCAACGACCACCAAGGCTCGCTGATCACCCATCCGTGAGTGTTTACACTCTCGAGTGGTAACCGACCCTCACAGGAGGGGCCCTGAGCCCGCTCGCGAAATTTCTTTGGCTGAAAGACTCGCTGAAAGACGCGACGACATTTAGTGTCGGCTGCACTTCCCCGACGCCCCCGGATCTGACGTTTCTTCCCCACGAGACCGACCGAATTGGTCGTTCCCGGACCTGATCAGACCTGTGGATAAGTGGTCCTTGACCAATCACGTGTTTGTAATTACAGTGGTGAAGCCCATACAACATATCGTGGTTTCAGAAACGCACACCACAACATGTTGTGGTTGGGGCAATGGAGACAATTGATTGGCGGACCTCGAAATCGAGCTCGGGGCCGGCGATCACGGTGCATCAGGAGGCACATAAATGACCAAAGGCTTGCGAATCGACCGACGCTTCACCAGGGACGGTGAAGACCCCTACGACCAGATCGATTGGTCGCGTCGCGACTCCCGCATCACCAACCCCGACGGCTCGACAGTGTTCGAGATGGCCGGCGCCGAGATTCCTGCAGCATGGTCTCAGGTCGCAGCCGACATCATGGTTTCCAAGTATTTCCGCAAAGCCGGCGTCCCCCAGTTCGACGACAACGGAGAGCAGATCTTCGACGAGAGCGGCCAGCCCGCCACCGGCCCGGAGCGCTCCGCCCGCCAGGTCTTCAACCGTCTTGCCGGCACATGGCGCCACTGGGGTGAGAAGGAGGGCTACTTCGCCTCCACCGAAGACGCCGAAGCCTTCGAGGACGAGCTCAAGTACATGCTTGCCACCCAGATGGCAGCACCCAACTCACCGCAGTGGTTCAACACCGGCCTCAACCACGCCTACGGACTGACCGGTCCCGCCCAGGGCTTCTGGTTTGTCGACGGCGAGGACGGCGACCTCAAGGCATCCCCCGACTCCTACAGCCGCCCCTCCCCCCACGCCTGCTTCATCCTCTCGGTCGGCGACGACCTGGTGAACCCCGGCGGGATCATGGACCTCTGGGTCAGGGAGGCACGCATCTTCAAGTTCGGCTCCGGCGCCGGTTCCAACTTCTCGTCGATCCGCGCCGCCGACGAGCGTCTCTCCGGTGGCGGCAAGTCGTCCGGTGTGATGTCGTTCCTCAAGATCGGCGACCGCGCCGCCGGGGCGATCAAGTCGGGCGGCACCACCCGCCGCGCCGCCAAGATGGTCATCCTCGACGTCGACCATCCCGACATCGAGACCTTCGTCGACTGGAAGAAAGTCGAAGAGGAGAAGGCCCGTATCCTGATCACGGCCGGTGGCCTCCCCGCCGACTTCAACGGTGATGCCTACGCAACCGTCTCCGGGCAGAACTCGAACAACTCGGTGCGGATCACCAACGATTTCGTGAAAGCAGTCGAGGAGGATGGCGACTGGCAACTGTTCAACCGCACCGACGGCTCGGTCCGCCGCACCATCAAAGCCCGCGACCTGTGGTCCCGGATCGCCGAAGCGGCATGGGCGTGTGCCGACCCAGGCCTCCAGTTCGACACCACGATCAACGA
>JBHJOQ010000048.1:0-11234 GCA_050329555.1 Acidimicrobiia bacterium
AAAACCCTCGTAATCGCAGCAGTCAACGTCGTCTTCCCATGATCAATATGACCCATAGTCCCAACATTCACATGCGGCTTATTCCGCTCAAACTTCGCCTTAGCCATTGCTCTGGCTCCTTCTTCTATCTCGGTCTTGTCTTACTTGATCAAGACTCTCCGCGCCGGGCCGCCACGATTTCGGCGGCGATCGACTCGGGAACGTCCTGATATGAATTGAATTGCATCGAATAGGTGGCCCGCCCCTGGGTCTTCGACCTCAGGTCGGTGGCGTAGCCGAACATCTCCGACATGGGGACCTGCGCCTTGATCACCTGGCTGTTACCCCGCTGGGTCATGCCTTCGACCTTGCCACGGCGGCCGTTGAGGTCGCCGATGACGTCGCCCATGTAGTCCTCGGGTGTGGTCACTTCCACATCCATGACCGGCTCGAGGAGCTTCACCCCGGCCTTCTTGGCGGCCTCCTGGAAAGCGATTGAACCAGCGATCTTGAAAGCCATCTCCGAGGAGTCGACGTCGTGGTAGGAGCCGTCCTGAAGGACGGCGCGCACGTCGACAAGCGGATAGCCAGCGAGGATTCCCTGATCGAGAGCTTCCTCGATTCCGGCATCGACCGAGGGGATGTACTCCTTCGGAATGCGTCCACCGGTGATCTTGTCGACGAATTCGTAGCCACCGCCTGGGCCTGTCGGCTCGAGGTCGATGACGACATGACCGTACTGGCCCTTTCCACCCGTCTGCTTGACGTGCTTATAGCTGACCTTCTCCACGGCGCGGCGAATGGTCTCGCGATAGGCGACCTGTGGGGTTCCCACCGTGGCGTCGACCTTGAACTCGCGGAGCAGACGGTCGACGAGGATCTCGAGGTGGAGCTCGCCCATTCCGGAAATGATCGTCTGACCCGTCTCCTCATCGGTGCGGACCAGGAAAGTCGGGTCTTCTTCGGAGAGTCTGTGCAGCGACTCGGACAGCTTCTCCTCGTCCGACTTGGTTTTGGGTTCGATCGCCACCGAGATGACCGGGGCGGGGAACTCCATCGACTCGAGCTGGATGGGTTTGTTGACGTCGGAGAGGGTGTCGCCGGTGGTCGTGTTCTTGAAACCGATCCCGGCGATTATGTCGCCGGAAAAGATGTCGTCGATGTCCTCGCGGGTGTTGGCGTGCATCCTCAAGAGACGGCCAATCCGCTCCTTCTTCCCGGTGGTGGAGTTGAGGACGGTGTCACCTTTGGAGGCATGCCCCGAGTAGACGCGGAAGTATGTGAGCTTGCCGACGTGGGGGTCGGTCATGATCTTGAAGGCCAGCGCTGCGAAAGGCTCACTGTCGTCAGCGCTGCGCTGCACCACCACTTCCTGGTCGCCTGGCTTGAAACCGTCCACCGGAGGAAGGTCGAGCGGGCTGGGAAGGTAGGCAACGATGGCATCGAGGAGGAGTTGGACCCCCTTGTTCTTGAACGCGGAGCCACAGAAGACCGGGGTGAAGTCGCGGGCCAGGGTCCCGGCGCGGACTCCCCTCTTGATTTCCTCGACCGTGAGCGTGCCGTTCTCGAGGTAGGCCTCGAGCAAGTCTTCGGAGGTCTCGGCTACGGCCTCGACGAGTTTCTCGTGATATTCGGCGGCCTTGTCGGCGAGATCGGCCGGGATGTCGGCGGTGTCCCAGAGCTTGCCGTCGTCGCCTTTCCAGATATGGGCTTCCATCTCGACGAGGTCGACGACCCCGAGGAAGTCGGCCTCGGTCCCGATCGGGATCTGCATGACCAGGGGCCGCGCGCCAAGCCGGTCGATGATCGACTGCACGTCGAAGTAGAAGTCGGCACCGGTGCGGTCGAGTTTATTGATGAAACAGATGCGAGGAACGCCATAGCGGTCGGCCTGGCGCCAGACGGTCTCCGACTGCGGTTCGACTCCGGCGACGCCGTCGAACACCGCGACCGCGCCATCGAGGACGCGAAGAGATCGTTCCACTTCGACGGTGAAGTCGACATGGCCCGGCGTGTCGATGATGTTGATCCAGTGGTCGTGCCAGACACAGGTAGTGGCTGCGGAGGTGATGGTGATGCCCCGCTCCTGCTCCTGCTCCATCCAGTCCATGGTGGCAGAGCCTTCGTGGACCTCACCGATCTTGTAGCTACGGCCGGTGTAGTAGAGGATCCGCTCGGTCAGTGTCGTTTTACCCGCGTCGATATGCGCCATGATCCCGATATTCCGGGTTCGGCTCAGCGGTACCTCTCGCAGGTGCGACAGCGCGTTTGCGTTGCTCATTCTCTCTTCAACTACTCCGACTCGTTATGTATTTGAAAACGCCGCTCCACATTCGTGGAGCGGTTGCAGTCTCTGGTGAAACTGCCGCCCTTTCCGGCGGTTCGGGTCTCCCTTCGGATGTTGGAGCCCGCCTGCCGGATCGTTCGTTTAAATCTCTTCTTGTCGCTTGCTCACTTGGTGAACAGGCTCTTGTCATATCTCCTACACGGCAGCGGGGAGTTTGCCCAGCAAACTCCAATGCGTCGCTTCAGCGACTCACTGCCACCGGTAGTGGGGAGTTTGCGGAGCAAACTCCAATGCGTCGCTTCAGCGACGCACTACCACCGGTAGTGGGCGAAAGCTTTGTTCGACTCCGCCATCTTGTGAACGTCTTCTTTTCTCTTGATGGCCGCACCGGTGTTATTCGATGCGTCCAAAATCTCGTTGGCCAGACGCAGCGCCATGGTGGGCTCACGCCGTTTCCGGGCGAAGGAGACGAGCCAGCGAATGGCCAGGGTCTCCTGCCGGCGAGGTGCAACCTCGATGGGCACCTGGTAGTTCGAACCTCCGACCCTTCGGGAGCGGACCTCGAGCTGGGGCCGGATGTTGTCGACCGCTCGTTTCAGGACGACACTGGGGTCCTGGCCGGTTCGCTTCTCGACGGTCTCCAGCGACTCATAAACGATGGTACGGGCGGTTCCCTTCTTGCCTTGCAGGAGGACCTTGTTGATCACCTTGCTGACGAGGACGCTGCGGAACACCGGATCTGGTGCGATCTTTCGGATCTGCGCTGGTGCTCTACGCATTAGGAATCCTTCTTGGACCCATAGCGGGATCGGGCCTGCTTGCGGTCGTTGACGCCGGAGGCGTCGAGTGTGCCGCGGATGACCTTGTAGCGAACGCCGGGGAGGTCACGGACACGTCCACCACGGATAAGGACCATGCTGTGCTCCTGGAGATTGTGGCCTTCGCCGGGGATATACGCAGTAACTTCGACCCCCGAGCTGAGACGGACACGACATACCTTGCGCAGCGCCGAGTTCGGCTTCTTCGGGGTGACGGTGTAGACGCGGGTGCAGACACCACGACGTTGCGGCGCACCGCCAAGGCCGATTGCCTTGCTCTTCTTCGTCTTTGGCTTCCTGCCCTGACGGACAAGCTGCTCAATTGTCGGCATATTTCTCCTAACGCGAGGAAGCGGCGTGGACGCACCAAGCGCCGATCCTTTTGTGAAACTTTGCGTACCGGACACGTAAGTGCCCGGCTGTCCCGGGTTGGTCCACCACCGGAGGGAGGACCCGAACCAGATCAATTCTAGGAATCTATCTGCGCGCGTACCAAATCGACCGGAAAAGGTCCCGACCCGACTCCCCCGAACGGTAACACAGCGCTGAACAAACGAGAGGGGGCCCGCCGTCGCCGGCGGTCCCCCTCCTCGAACTCCCGAGCCGCGGGCTATTCCTCTTCGGCTTCTTCTTCCTTGGGCTCTTCCGGCTTGTCGGCCGAGAAGGAGCCACCGATCGAGGCGAGCCATTCGGCCGGGTTCTCCGGCAGGCCCTCGTCACCGTCGCTGGACCGGCCACGGCCCTCGCCGAGGAAGCCGAGGCTTTCCACGGTGGTAGCGCCGGGCAGCGTCGGATGCAGTGACTGATACTGGTGGGCACCGGTACCGGCAGGGATCAGCTTCCCGATGATGACATTCTCCTTGAGACCCCGCATGAAGTCGGAACGACTCTCGATTGCGGCGTTGGTCAGCACCTTGGTGGTCTCCTGGAAGGATGCCGCCGACAGCCATGAGTCCGTAGCCAACGAAGCCTTGGTGATTCCCATCAGCTGGGGGCGACCCTGGGCCGGAGCCTTCCCTGCGGTGACCAGCTCCCTGTTGGTGTCACGGAAGAGCTGATCGTCGATCAGCGCCGCCGGCAGGAAGTCGGAGTCGTTCGGGGCGATCACGAACACGCGGCGCAGCATCTGGCGAACAACCAGTTCGATGTGCTTGTCGTGGATCTCCACACCCTGGGACTTGTAGACCTCCTGAACCTGGTCGACCAGGTACTGCTGGGCAGCGCGCACACCGCGGATCTCCAGGACCTCTTTGGGGTCGAGGTTCCCGTCGGTCAGCTGGGTGCCGGCATCGACTTCGGATCCGTCGGGCACCGCGTTGCGGAGCTTGGTCTTCCGGGAGATCTTGTAGACGGTTTCCTCGTCCTTGCCGTCACTGACGATCAGGCGACGACCGTCCTCGTCGTCGACAAGGCGGACAGTCCCCTTCATCTCCGACATGACAGCCTTACCCTTTGGTGTCCGGGCCTCGAAGAGCTCGACCACACGGGGCAGACCATGAGTGATGTCATCGCCGGCCACACCACCGGTGTGGAAAGTACGCATCGTCAGCTGGGTCCCGGGCTCACCAATCGACTGTGCAGCCATGATCCCGACAGCTTCCCCGAGCTCGACCACCTTGCCGGTGGCGAGGGAGAGGCCGTAACAGGTCTGGCACACACCGTTGCGGGTGTCACAGGTCAGTGGGGAACGGACCCGTGCCGACTCGATATCGGCCAGCTCGATTGCATGCAGCTCCTTGGTCCCGATGAGGGTCCCGGCGCGCAGCTTCTCGTCGTCGCGGGTGGCCACCAACGTGCGCCCCTCCTTGAGATCATCGGCCAGCACCCGTCCGTAGAGACGCGAACGGAGGTTGCGGATCTTGGCGCCGCGTTCGTCCAGGACCTTGACCGTGATCCCCTTGTCGGTATTGCAGTCCTCTTCGAGGACGATCATCTCCTGGGAGACGTCGACGAGGCGACGGGTCAGATAGCCCGAGTCAGCGGTACGCAGGGCAGTGTCGGCGAGACCCTTCCTCGCACCGTGAGTCGAGATGAAGTACTCGAGTACCGACAAACCCTCACGGAAGTTGGAGATGATCGGCCGCGGGATGATGTCACCCTTGGGGTTTGCCACCAGACCGCGCATACCGGCGATCTGGCGCACCTGCATCATGTTTCCACGAGCACCGGAACCGACCATCATGTCGAGCGCGTTGAACTTCTCGGTCTTCAAACTCGCCTTCATCGAGTCGGTGACCTTCTCGGTGGCTTCGGTCCAGATCTCGATGAGTTCTTGGCGCCGCTCGTCGTCGGTGACAACACCTTTCTGGAAGAGGCCCTGGACTTTATCGGCGCGGGCTTCATACTCGACGAGGATCTCAGCCTTGTTCTCCGGGGTCCTCACGTCGTCGAGACCGATCGAGAGACCGGCCTTCGTCGAGTACAAGAACCCGAGATCCTTGATCCCGTCGAGTGTCTCCGCGACAGCAGAGCGCGGGTAGAGCTCGATGACGGTCTCGATCAGCTTGCGGATGTCCGCTTTGATGATCCTGGCATCGATAAACGGGAAGTCGGTAGGGAATGCCTGGTTGAGGATTGCCCGTCCCAGCGTGGTTTCGGTGAGCGCTGCGGGGTCGACCGGCTCCTCGGTGATGAGATCGCCGAGAGTGGGTTTGAGCTCCGCATGCATTTCCGGGGTACCGCCGAGCTCTCCGAGGCGCAACTTGATCGGGGAGTGCAACGCCACCTCCCCCAGCTCGTAAGCCATCATTGCTTCGTCGATATCGGCGAAGCGCCGTCCGGCGCCGACCGCATCTTCGACGAACTCCGAGAGGTAGAAGACACCGATCACCATGTCCTGGCCCGGCGTGACGATGGGACGTCCCGAGGCGGGCGACAACACATTGTTCGACGAGAGCATCAGGATCCTGGCCTCCGCCTGGGCCTCGGACGACAGCGGGAGGTGAACAGCCATCTGGTCACCATCGAAGTCGGCGTTGAAAGCCTCACAGACCATCGGGTGGATCTGGATCGCCTTGCCCTCTACCAGCACCGGCTCGAAAGCCTGGATGCCAAGACGGTGAAGGGTCGGGGCCCGGTTAAGCAGCACCGGGTGCTCCTGGATGACTTCGGAAAGCACATCCCACACCTGAGGGCGCTGACGTTCGACCATCCGCTTCGCCGCCTTGATGTTCTGGGCGAGACCCAGATCGACGAGGCGCTTCATGACGAAAGGCTTGAACAGCTCTAGGGCCATGATCTTGGGAAGGCCGCACTGGTGCAGCTTCAGGGCCGGGCCGACCACGATCACGGAACGACCCGAGTAGTCGACGCGCTTGCCCAGCAGGTTCTGGCGGAACCGTCCCTGCTTCCCCTTCAACATGTCGGAGAGCGACTTGAGCGGGCGGTTGCCCGGCCCGGTCACCGCACGTCCACGGCGCCCGTTGTCGAACAGTGCGTCGACAGCCTCCTGGAGCATCCTCTTCTCGTTGTTGACGATGATCTCGGGTGCGCCGAGGTCGAGGAGGCGCTTCAGGCGGTTATTGCGGTTGATGACCCGGCGGTAGAGGTCGTTGAGGTCGGAAGTGGCGAAACGGCCACCGTCGAGCTGGACCATCGGGCGCAGGTCCGGGGGGATTACCGGAACGGTCTCGAGGATCATGTCCTGGGGCCGGTTCATGCCCTCCCAGAACGGCTTGACCACCTTCATCCGTTGCGTGGCGCGCTGGCGCTTCTGAGCCGACTTGGCGTCGAGATTCTCGGTGAGCAGCTCCATCTCCGCGTCGAGATCCAGGTTGAGCAGCAGGTCTTTGACCGCCTCGGCGCCCATGCCGCCGGTGAAGTAGTCGTCGTATCGGAAGTAGATCTCCCGCCACAGCTGCTCCGACTCGACAAGGTCTTTGGGCTTAAAGGTGCGAAAGGCGTCGAAGGCGTCCTCAACCAGTTCAACCTCGCGATTGGTGCGCTCGTCGCGGTCCTTGATCTCCTTTTCGACTTCCTTGCGCCTGGCGTTGATCTCCTGGCTCTTGGCGCCGCCCTCTTCCATCCGCTCGAGTTCGTCCTCGAGGGCTTCGAGGCGGACCTCGTGCCACTCGGCAAACTCCGACTTGACCACTTCGATCTCGTCGTCCCGGGCTGCTTCGAGCTCCGGCAGGTCCTTCTGGCGCTTCTCGTCGTCGACACCGGTGATTATGTAGGCGGCGAAGTAGATAACCTTCTCCAACTGCTTCGGCGACATGTCGAGCAGGTAGCCGAGACGGCTGGGGACGCCCTTGAAGAACCAGATGTGGGTGACAGGGGCGGCAAGTTCGATGTGGCCCATCCGCTCCCGGCGGACCTTGGACCTGGTGACTTCGACACCGCAGCGCTCACAGATGATCCCCTTGTAACGGATCCGCTTGTACTTACCGCAGTAGCACTCCCAGTCCCGCTGGGGACCAAAGATGCGCTCGTCGAACAGCCCTTCCTTCTCAGGACGGAGTGTCCGGTAGTTGATCGTCTCCGGTTTCTTCACTTCCCCGTAGGACCAGGTTCGAATCTGGTCACTGGAAGCGAGGCCAATTTTCAGTTCGTCGAATAGTGCTTGCGCCATATCTATTGCCGGCGGGCTTTGGTCGAGAGTCTCCTCTCGTCCGCCGTTGTCTCCTTCAGGGTTTCAATACCGTGGTTTCGTTGGATCTTCCTCAACAGATCGCTATTCAGAATCGGGCCGCTCGGGCCGACTCAAGTCGATGCCGAGTGACTCGACAGAGCGGTAGGTGTCCTCTTCGAGCTCACGGAGCTCGACTTCCTCACCGGCCGAGAGCATCTCGACGTTGAGGCAGAGGCTCTGCATCTCCTTGATCAGCACCCGGAAAGACTCGGGAATCCCCGGCTCCGGGATGTTGTCACCCTTGACGATGGCCTCGTAGACCTTCACCCGGCCCTGGACGTCGTCCGACTTGATCGTGAGCAGCTCCTGAAGCGCGTAGGCAGCTCCGTATGCCTCGAGGGCCCAGACTTCCATCTCACCGAAGCGCTGACCACCGAATTGCGCCTTTCCGCCGAGGGGCTGCTGTGTGATCATGCTGTACGGGCCGGTGGAACGGGCATGGATCTTCTCGTCCACCAGGTGGACCAGCTTCAGCATGTAGATGTAGCCAACGGTGACGGTCGTATCGAACGGCTCGCCGGTGCGCCCATCGAAGAGGATTGCCTTGCCGTCGTCCTGGACCATCCGCTCCCCGTCCCGGTTGGGATGGGCGTGCTTGATGACGTTCATGATCTCGTCTTCGCGCGCACCGTCGAACACCGGGGTGGCCGTCTTGGTCCATGGCTTGGCGCCGATAGTGGCCGGGCTGTCGCCCTCGAACGGCTCCCAGCCCTGGGCTGCGGCCCATCCGAGATGGGTTTCCAGGATCTGTCCGAGGTTCATGCGACTGGGAACCCCCAGCGGCGAGAGGATGATGTCCACCGGCGTCCCGTCGGCCAGGAACGGCATCTCCTCTTCGGGAAGTACCTTGGAGATGACACCTTTGTTCCCGTGACGTCCGGCGAGCTTGTCACCCTCGGCGATCTTCTTCTGCTGGGCGATGTAGATCCGGACCAGTTCGTTGACACCGGGGGGAAGGTCGAAACCTTCAGAGCGGCGGAACACCTTGACTCCGATGACCTTCCCGGCTTCGCCGTGGGGCACTTTCAGCGAGGTGTCACGGACTTCGCGAGCCTTTTCACCGAAAATGGCACGGAGCAGACGCTCTTCCGGGGTCAGTTCGGTTTCACCCTTCGGTGTCACCTTTCCGACCAGGTAGTCGCCGGGACCGACCTCGGCACCGACACGGATGATTCCCTCTTCGTCGAGGTTGGCCAGGACTTCTTCGGGGACATTGGGGATGTCCCGGGTGATCTCTTCTGCGCCGAGCTTGGTGTCGCGGGCATCGAGCTCATGCTCCTCGATATGAATCGAGGTGAGCACGTCGTCTTTGACCAGTCGCTCGGAGACGACGATCGCGTCTTCATAGTTGTGTCCCTGCCACGGCATGAAGGCAACCAGCAGGTTCCTCCCCAGGGCCAGCTCCCCCTGGTCGGTCGAGGGGCCGTCGGCGAGGACATCGCCCACCTTCACCTGGTCGCCCTCACGAACCAGGGGCTTGTGGTTCATGCAGGTTCCCTGGTTGGAACGGCGGAACTTGTCCAGTTTGAAGGTGTGCTTTTTGTTGGCACCCTTCTCCTTGACGATGATCTCGTCACCGTTGATCTCGACGACATCGCCATCCACGGTGGAGATCACCATGTCGCCGGAGTCCTGGGCGGCCCTTTGCTCGACGCCGGTGCCAACCAGCGGCGCATCGGCGGTGAGAAGCGGCACAGCCTGGCGCTGCATGTTGGACCCCATCAGGGCGCGGTTGGCATCGTCGTGCTCGAGGAACGGGATCAGCGAAGTTGAGACCGAGACGATCTGCTTCGGGGAAACATCCATGTAGTCGACATCTTTGCCCGAGATGTACTCGACTTCACCCCCGGCGCGGCGGACCAGTACCTTGGGGTTGACGAAGGCGCCGTTCTCCTTGAGCGGGGCGTTGGCCTGGGCGATAACGAAGCGCTCCTCTTCGGTGGCGGTCAGATAATCCACATTGTCGGAGACGACTCCGCTCTCCACCTTCCGGTACGGGGTCTCGATGAAACCGAACTCGTTGACCCGTGCGTACGAGGCGAGAGACCCGATCAGACCGATGTTCGGTCCTTCGGGAGTCTCGATCGGGCACATCCGGCCGTAGTGAGAGGAGTGGACGTCGCGGACTTCGAAGCCGGCACGCTCCCGGGACAGACCTCCGGGGCCGAGCGCCGAGAGGCGCCGGCGGTGGGTGAGTCCGGCGAGAGGGTTGGGCTGGTCCATGAACTGGCTCAGCTGGCTGGTGCCGAAGAATTCCTTGATCGCGGCCGTCACCGGACGGATGTTGATCAGCGACTGGGGGGTGATGGCGTCGGGATCCTGGGTGGTCATCCGCTCCCGGACGACACGCTCGAGGCGAGCCAGCCCGACCCGGACCTGGTTCTGCACCAGTTCGCCCACAGTGCGGATGCGGCGGTTACCGAAGTGGTCGATGTCGTCGGTCGCAACGGCGATCTCCGTCCCCTTGTGGGTGACAATCGTCGACTCGCCGGCGTGGAGGGCCACGAGGTACTTGATCGCGTCGACGATGTCCTCGTCGCGAAGCAACTGCAGTCCGTCGGCGCGATAGTCGTCGGACTGGTCCTCGCGGAACTTCTGCCCGACCTTGTAGCGGCCGACCCTGGTGAGGTCGTAGCGCTTGGGGTTGCGGAACATGGTCTGAATCAGGCCGCGGGCAGACTCGACCGTGGTGGGCTCACCGGGGCGGAGCTTGCGGTAGAGGTCCAACAGCGCGTCATCTTTGGTGGCGTTGGTGTCCTTCTCGATTGTGTTCTGTATCGAGGGGGAGTTGTCGAACAGGGCCAAAACCTCTTCATCTGTCTCGACGACGCCGAGCGCCTTGAGGAACGAGCTGACGTACTGACGTCGCTTTCGGTCGACGCGGACGCCGATGGTGTCCTTCTTGTCGGTGTCGAGCTCGAGCCACGCTCCCCTACCGGGGATGATCTTCGCCGAGAAGATGTCGCGGTCGGAAGTCTTGTCCGGGGTGCTGTCGAAGTAGATGCCGGGCGACCTGACGAGCTGGGAGACAATAACCCGCTCGGTGCCGTTGATGATGAAGACGCCTTTATCGGTCATAATCGGGAAGTCGCCCAGGAACACCTGCTGTTCCTTGATCTCCCCGGTTGCCTTGTTCATGAACCTCGCGGTCACGTACAGAGGCTGCGCGTAGTTGGAGTCCCGCTCTTTGGCCTCTTCGAGATCCATGAGCGGATCGCCGAAGCGGTGGTCGGTCAACTCGAGAGCGAGCGAACCGGTGAAGTCTTCGATAGGGCTGATCTCGGTGAATATTTCCTTGAGACCCTCGTCGAGGAACCACTGGAATGACTCATGTTGAACAGCAAGTAGATCAGGTAGCGGCAACACTTCGGGAATTTTCCCGAAAGAGAAGCGCTCAGCCACGCGCGAAGCCAAGAGGTGCCTCCTTGGAAATGCGGAATAGAACTAGGTAACGCAGAGAAAAGCATGCTAACAGACGCGTCAGCATGACTCCAATCGAGATCTTCAAATGTCGAAACCG
>JBHJOQ010000010.1:0-23343 GCA_050329555.1 Acidimicrobiia bacterium
AAAACCCTCGTAATCGCAGCAGTCAACGTCGTCTTCCCATGATCAATATGACCCATAGTCCCAACATTCACATGCGGCTTATTCCGCTCAAACTTCGCCTTAGCCATTGCTCTGGCTCCCTTTCGTTTACTCGGCCTCCCCGACTCTACGCCGGGCTTGTGATGTACTTGTGATGTAGCGGCGGGCAGACTCGAACTGCCGACCTCTCGATTATGAGTCGAGCGCTCTCACCAACTGAGCTACGCCGCCTCTGCGGCTTGCTACGCAAGCCGTTCGCAGTTGGCTACGCCAACTGCACCGTAATTTCATTACGCAGCTTCGCTTGAGGTTGGAGAATCACCTCCCTGCTGCTTCCGCAGCACTCCGGCGATTCACCTGCCTCGTTCGAAGCCGATTTGTATGCCCGTCAGGGGACGGGCGGGAGAATGCTTGCATTCTCCAACGTGATCGGCTTCGCCGATCACGCAGAGCCTCCTACCGGAATTGAACCGATGACCTCTTCCTTACCATGGAAGCGCTCTACCGACTGAGCTAAGGAGGCTAGATTGTCGTTCTTATTCTCGCTTATTCTCGCATCGTGCCGGGAGAAGGATTCGAACCTCCGTAGGCGTAAGCCGGCAGATTTACAGTCTGCTTCCTTTGGCCGCTCGGACATCCCGGCATGCCGGAGTCGCACAGCAAAACGCCGCACGACGCGGGAGGCGGAATCTTAGCGAAATCGCGGGGGAACCGTTACTCCGCAGCCTGTCGATCAGCGTAGTCCCTGGGCCATCTCCGTCAGTCGACGAATCCTCTCCTCGGCCGGGGGGTGGGTGGCGAGCATGTTCATCATCCCCTGGCCCCGCACTGCCTTGAGCGGGTTGTCGATGAAGAGCTGGCTCGTGGCCGGATTGACAGCCATCGGAATCCGGGCCGTTCCGGCGGAAATCTTCTGCAATGCGGATGCCAGGTGCAACGGGCTCCCAGTGATCTCGGCCCCGGTATGGTCGGCCTGGAACTCCCTGGTCCGGGAGATGGCAGAGCGGATGAGCATCGCCGCGATCGGCGCGAGTATCAGCGACAGAATCGCAATGACGGCGCCGAGCGGGTTCTCGCGGTTTCGTCCTCCACCACCGAACCAGAAGGCCATGCGGGCGAAGATGGTCAGGGCACCGGCCATCATCGCCGCGATCGAACTGATCAGGATGTCGCGATTCGAGACGTGTGCCAGCTCGTGGGCGAGGACGCCCTCCAGCTCGTTGTTGTCGAGTATCTGCAGGATTCCCGTCGTCACCGCCACTGCTGCGTTCTTGGGATTCCGACCGGTGGCGAACGCGTTCGGCTGGGGCGAGTCGATGACATAGATCCTGGGCATCGGCATCGCGGTGCGGGCGGTCAGGTTGCTCACTATGGAGTAGACCTGGGGAAGTTCGTGCTCGGCCACCGGCTTAGCCCGGGTGGCGGCGATTGCCATCTTGTCGGAGAAGAAATATGCGACGAAGTTGAGTCCGACTACGAAGAGCAGCGGAATCACAAACCCATCGCTGAATTGCATGGCGATCAGCGCCACCAGGGCACTCATGAAGCCGAGGAGGCCAACCGTCTTGAGGTTGTTCATACCTCGATTTTAGAGCTCACTCCGCGCTATCGATTTCAGCGATGGAACCGAACCACTGTCTCCGTTCGTCCAATAGCCAGGAGATGAGGCACACTTTGAGCTTGAGACTTCTGGCGATCTCGAGCCTGTGTGCGCTCGCGCTTGTCGCCTGCGGCGAAGGCGACGCCACGGAGACAACGCAGTCCGACGCCATTTCGACCACAACCACGGAGCTGAGCGGAGAACCGAGCACAAGCGTGGAACCACCACCCCGAGCCCCCGATATCGATCTCAATGAGTTTCCGGAGTGGTTCCAGGTTGAAGACGCCGCCCCCGCGAGTCTGGTCCAGGTCATCGGTGACGAACTGGGCGCGGATTACATCGGCTCGATGGCGGTCCAGTGGCCGACCGGCGGGCTTGGCTGCGGTTCCGGCGGTAACGAGCTCCAGGTGATCACCCCGGGCCATGTCATCTTCTTCGACTCCGGTGACGGGCTGATCCGGGTCCATTCGTCGGATTCCGGGCTTTGGAAGGAATGCGACCTCGGCCGTCCCCTCGACGGCACCCCCGTTCTCACCTCATAACGAGGTGAGCCCCCGGTTCGGGGGCTCACCTTCAATCGCTCGCTCTCGGGTTACCAGGGCAGCCTGAGGAAGTCGAGATCCCTGACCCGGATGATCCCGGACTGGGTGTCTGACTCATTATTGGGGAACAGCCAGAGCATCTGACCGCTACCTGTCGCCTCGAGGGCCACATTCGTCCCGGCCTCTACCGCCACCGACGGGACTTCGACCGACGGGCCTGCGCCGAGGTCGACGTCACCGACCAGGAAGTCTATTCCGGAGGTGTACCAGTCGAAGGTCACTGCCTGATATGAGAACACACCGTCACCGTCGTACGGGAACACGAGGCTGTAGTCGTCGGTGAGAACACCGACACCATCGTTGTAATCCATCCCTGCGAAGAAGTCGAGGGGGAAAGACCCGTCACACAGGTTGAACACGGCGGTGACGACCGTCCCGGTTGGGTCGATGCCCTGGAGCAATCCAAGGTCGGCCGCAACTATGACTGTCTCATGGCCGAAGCCGTCACAGTCGGTGTTCGGGTCGTCATCGATGTAGATGTTGATCTGATATGGCGAGAACGTCGGCCACGTCGCTCCGGTCTCGAACCCGAACTCGATTACGGGGAATCCGTAGAGGTCGTGAGTACGAGCGCCGAGCTTCGAAAGGCTGTACGGCTCCGTGCCGGCTCCCTGGCCGACAAGGGCGAATCCTTCGGCAACGCCGTCGGTACCAGCGTTATTGCTGAGAACCACATTGTTGAGGGCCGAGGTTGCCTTGACACCAGCACCCGGGTCCACGGCGGCCAGATAACCGACTCGCAGCTCATCGGACGAGCCGGTGAGCACGAACCAACCATCGACCTCTCGTTGGCTGAAGAAGTTGTCATCAGCCGTCATCGCGTCGGGGTTGACGTTCATCTGAACCCGCACCGTCCTGGTTGCACCAGCCGGAACACTCACTGAGCTGTGCTGTGATGACACTGACACACCGGCCACTTCGTGGAGGGGCTCATGAGTGATCTGGTAGGTCTGAGACGAGCCGGACATGTTGGTCACAGCTATCTCTCGCGCCACGGACGTGGGTGTCCTCGAATCGACATGACCGAAGCTGACACCGCCTGGCATCGCGTAGGAACCCAGTTCCGTGGCCGCCAGAGCGTTCACGATTCCGGTCCCCTGGCGCGCCAGCGGGTAGTCGTCAGCTGCCGGTGACGTCGAGTTCATTATCAGCGCCTTGACTGCCGCGGGCGACAGGGACGAGTCTTTGTCGAGCAACAGAGCCGCCATGCCTGCGACATGGGGCGCCGCCATCGACGTCCCGCTGCTGATCGAGCCGAGGGTCCCGGTGCCCACTCCTGAGGAGAGGATGGAGAATCCAGGTGCTGCCACATCGGGCTTGAACGTGTTGCCATATCCAGGCCCGCGCGACGTGAAGTCGGCAAGCAGGTCGGCCAATTCGGGCTTGGCTATGACCGTGTCGGCCGAAAGCGTCACATTGACAGTGCTCCCGCCCTCGACGGCAGCCTGGATCGTCTGTCCGTCGGCGAGGCTGACCATGACAGCAGGAATGCTGAAGGTCCCGCTCCCGCCCATGACAAACGGGTCGCCGGCAACGTTGTTATAGACCACAACGCCCGCCGCTCCTGCGGCTTCGGCGTTGGCGATCTTGTCCACGAAGACACAGGCGCCCCTGGAAATCAGGACGATTGAGCCGGCCGGCACCGGATCGATCGGCCCGCAAGCGAGGAGGTCGCTTGCGACTACTACATCACCGCTGACCGGCCCCACCACCGCCAGCGGCGGCGTGAACGCGGCCTCTGCGGCTTCTACAACTACCGGGTCTCCGCCATCGACTGTGTACTCGATGCCGAGGACCGAGAGCCCTCCGTCGATCGACGCTGCCACCGATATGGCGTCAGCGTTGATCGCCGGCGAGCCGGTTACGTACGGCGCCGGGCCTTCGTTGCCCGCCGAGGCGACAACGACGATTCCGGCAGCGACCGCGTTTCCGGTTGAAATCGCCGATGGGTCATCGGGTGAGCCGAACGGAGAACCGAGGCTCATATTGATCACATCGAGGTGGTCGTCCATCGATCCGTCACCGTTGGGGTCCATTGCCCACTCGAGCGCGATGGAGACCAGATCGGTCGAACCGCCACAGCCGAATACACGCAAGGCGTACAGAAGAGCGTCGGGCGCAACGCCAGGGCCGATGATCCCGTCGACGCCAAGACCTGCGGCTGAGCCGGCCACGTGGGTTCCGTGGCCGTGACAGTCGAGGGGGTCGGGGTCTGGTGCAGGCACCGGGTTGTAATCCGGGGAAGTCGGGTCGGCGTTGTAGGCATCGCCGGCGAAGTCCCAACCACCAACGACCTTGGCGTTGGGGAAGTTCCCATCCGAAAGGTCAAGTCCGTCGTCGGCGGCAAAGTCGGCTGGATCGCCGGAGCCACCGAGGTTGGCGTGGTAGTAGTCGATGCCGGTATCGATGATTCCGACGGTGATACCTTCACCTGTGTAACCGAGCTCCCATACCTCAGGTGCGTTGATCCACGGGACGCTCGTCTCGTTGCTCGGCTCGAACAGGGTCACCCGTGCCACGGACTTGACTCCGGAGATCGCCTCGAGTGCGGGAATATCGCGAATTCGAGCATCGACATGGAAACCATTTGCCCCCACAACCAATGACGCTCCGACCGTTGCCCCGGCCGCTTCTATCGGTCCGCGCAACTGAGCCTGTTGGGCCTTGACCCGGTCAGCCTGGGAACGCTGCGCATTCGCCGAAGGCTCGCTTGCGCTTCCTGCAACGAACTCGGAAACCGATGGCTCGTCCAACTGGACGAAGAGGCGCACCTCTTGATCCAGATCGACCGGTCCACCGACTGCCGACCCGGATACCCCTTGAGGAGAACGGGCCGGTTCTTCCGACTGTCCGGCTACAGGAAGGGTCATGGCGAATGCAGTCACAAAGGCCATGACAAGTATCAGGAGTCGCTTCACTCCATTCTCCCTTGTCTCGATTGATGTTCGGCTGTCACCGACATATGGGGGACAACCCTAGCGCGACTGGTTCTCGTCGCGTCGGGTGATGTTCAACTACTCAGGGTGTGGAAAAGATGCGGTTCTCCCCGTCAAGCCCGGTGGCGGCAGTGTATGCTCCGCCGCATGTGGAGGGCCGCGGCGAATCTTTTGTCGCCGGGCGGCATAAGGAAACTGTCATGGAGGATGTGTGAGAAGAAAATATGTTGCGTTATTCGCCGCACTGGCGACTGCGCTTGCACTGGCGGTTCCAGCCAGCGCCGAAGAAGCGCCCACCCTGGCTCCCGCCGAAGTCAACTCAGTAGTCGAGGGCAAATACGATAGTTATATCGTGGTGCTGAGAGCTGACCCTCTGGTCGTAACCGAAGGGCGTGAAAACCTCAATACGGCTCGGGCCCGCAACAAAGGCCAGGCGCTTGCCCAAGGTCACGACAGGGTTCTCGAGGAGAGCGGCGTCGACGCAGGTGAGAAGGTTCACAGCTATGTGAACGCTATAAATGGTTTCTCTGCGCTCGTCACCTACGAAGAAGCGCAGGCCCTCGCCACACACAAGGAAGTCGCAGCCGTCTATCCCGACGAGCTCAGACAGCCCACCACAGAGACCAGCCCCGACTTTCTGGGTCTGACCGGTCCTGCCAGTCCATGGAGCACGGGGTATCTCGGTAGGGGTGTCGTGGTCGGCATTATCGACAGCGGCATCTGGCCCGAGCATCCCAGCTTCGCCGGGGCCGGCTTCCCGGCGCCCCCGGTGAGCGGGGTCCCCTGTGAGTTCGGCAATACGGCGCACAACCCGGACGACGCTCCCTTCACATGTAACAACAAGTTGATCGGAGCCCGCCAGGTGATGCCCACCTATCGCGCTTTGATCGGTGCGGATCCCGATGAGTTCGACTCGGCACGTGACGATGACGGACACGGGACGCATACTGCATCGACCGCAGCCGGCAACGCTGGCGTTAGCGCGTCGATCTTTGGGATAGAGAGAGGAGTGGTCAGCGGAATCGCACCGCGTGCCCACATCATCGCCTACAAGGGTCTCGGCAACCTCGGGGGTTTCGGTTCCGACCTCGCGGCAGCAATCGATCTCGCCGTGGCGGATGGCGTCGACGTCATCAACTACTCGATTGGAAGCAGCAGCTTCGCTATCGGTCCCGATGACATCGCGTTCCTGTTTGCCGCAGACGCCGGCGTTTTCGTCGCAACATCAAACGGTAACTCCGGGCCTGGCGCTGCCACCACCGGCAGCCCTTCGAGCATTCCGTGGTTGACGTCTGTGGGTGCCAGCACCCACACCCGCACCTTCGAAGGGTCGGCCTCATCCAGTGACGGGTGGGAGTTCTTTGGAGCATCGATTACAACTGGAACCGAAGAGCTTCCCCTGGTCGACTCTGTCGCTGCAGGCGACGAATTGTGCACCCCGGGAGCCCTGGATCCGAGTGTGGTCGAAGGCAACATCGTACTGTGTAAACGTGGCGTCTTCGATCGTGTCTTCAAGAGCAATGCGGTATATCTCGCCGGTGGTGCGGGCATGATCCTGTACAACGAGAACGACGCCCAGAGTGAAGTCACCGACAACCACTGGGTTCCATCGGTGCACATCAACAACACCGACGGGCTCGCGATCAAGGAGTACATCGCCACAACAGCGGAGCCAGTCGCCCAGATCAATGGTGGAGAGGCCACGCCGTGGCCGGGGTCGGTAATGGCGGACTTCTCGTCACGCGGCCCCAACCTCCTGTCGGGTGACATCATCAAACCGGACGTGACCGCCCCTGGGGTGAACATCCTCGCCGGAGCATCACCGTTCCCGGACCCCGGTTACCTGCCCGGTGAGCTGTTCCAATCGATCAGCGGCACCTCGATGTCCAGCCCGCACGTGGCAGGCATCTTTGCCCTGATCAAGCAGGCGAACCCGACGTGGACGCCTGCTATGGCGAAGTCCGCGATCATGACGAGCTCTCGTCAGGACGTGGTCAAGGAAGACGGCTCGACACCGGCCGACCCATTCGACATGGGAGCAGGCCACATCGACCCCGGCTCGGCAGTTCACAAGGGCTCGGCGTTCCAGCCTGGCCTGGTCTATGACGCCGGCCTGTTCGAGTACGCCGCCTTCACCTGCGGCGCCGACCTGGGAGTGTTCACGTCTGGGACGTGTGAGTTCCTAGACGGGTTGGGCGTTCCGTCTGATCCCAGCGACCTGAACCTGCCCTCGATCGGTGTGGCTGACCTTGCAGGCAGCCAGACGGTGACGAGGACTGTCACCAGCGTCGCCAATGATGCGGGTTGGCACACGTACAAAGCAGTCGTGGACGCACCCGACGGCTACACGGTCACCGTGAGCCCCGAGCGGATCAGGCTGAGGCGGGGTCAAACGGCCACCTTCGAAGTGACCATCACCAATGTGTCGGCACCCGCTGACGTGTGGCGGTTCGGCTCACTGACCTGGGCGAGCAACAGGGCCGACGTGTACAGCCCGATAGCGGTGAAAGCGTCACTGTTCAGCGCAACGGACTTGATAACCGGAAGCGGCGAGTCCGGAACGGCGAGCTTCGACGTGTCCTTCGGCTACACCGGGGATTACACGGCTGCTGCGCACGGCCTGGAACCAGCGACTATCACTTCCGACACCGTCGTACAGGACCCGGATCAGACATTCGACCCGAATGACGGATTCTCGAACGCCCACACGTTCGACCTGAGCGGGGCCGCTCTGCTCAGATTGGCGATGCCTCCGGAGGCAGCCGACGGAGGTGCTGACATCGATCTGTTCCTCTACAACCCGAGCGGCGTCCTCGTGGCGGCTTCGACGAACGCAGGAACTGACGAGCTGATCGACATCGCCAATCCGGCGGACGGTACGTGGACACTGTATGTGCACGGATGGCTCGCGCCGGGCGGACAGTCGAACTACGACCTGTACAGTTGGGCGGTCTCGGCCACCCCGGGCGGGAACCTGAGCATCAACAGTGCTCCGACGTCGGCGACTCTCGGAGCGACCGAGACGATCGAAGTGGGATGGTCCGGTGCTACGACCGGGCAGTGGCACCTCGGCGCCGTCTCGCACAGCAACGCGAGTGGAGTAATGGGGACCACCCTGGTCGAGGTCGACAACCGCTAGAGAATCGATACGCAGATCAGGAGAGGCGCCCGGAAACGGGCGCCTCTCTCTATTGGACTGACGAATCGCTTACTCGTCGAATCCGGGAGACGGGACGAAGTCGTATCCTCCGTCCTTTTCCCCCGACTCACAGAGGAAGGGCTCTCCGTCCGGGCCGGCGTGGTAGGCGTAGAGGCGCCCATCGGCCTCGAGCAGAACTCTCGACCCGTCGACCAGGGCCTGGGTATACGACATCCCGGGCTGAGGGCAGCCAAGGCTCCCGTCGGGCCAGGTCTTCGATTCGGCGGCAACCACTGTGATCGTCTCCGATGAGACTGTGGTCCTGTCTACCAGGTCGCTTATCGCCCGATCGACCACGGACTCCGGGGCGGTGTCAGGATTCGACGGCGGGACTTCGGGCATCGTGCTCTCCAGGCTCGGAACTGTGGTCGTTGTCGTCTGCTCAGAAGTTGTCGTGGCATCGGGAAGGGTGGTGCCACCCAGCTCTCCCGGCTCGCCACACGCGGTCAACGTCAGAGCGCCGATCGCCAGTGTCAGTATCGTCTTGCGGGTCATTGAATTCACCTCGTACCTGAGACGTCGCGGACATCCTCCGGGTTCCCGGGATTCAGCCGGTTCAAACCGTCACCAGGAGGACCCTGAAGTCGCCGAGTCCTCGGGGGTGAAGCAAGGTCTCGACCCCGGTTCGGATGGAACGGAGGGCAAGTCCTTCCCGATCGCGCTCCGCTCGGGTCGCCTCCAGCTCCTGATACCGGAGTTCGGTGAGACGGTCACGGAGTCCGAGCTCGGTTAGGAAGTCGTCCTGCCGAACCAGGCGGGTCGAGGCTCCGGCGCGATTGGCCACGGCCTGGAGCGCGGTGAAGTTGACGTCGGCGGTGATGTCGGTTTTGCCAGGATCGGCCAGCGGGTGCGGACCCAGGTGATGGGCCCGGTAGGTCCGCAGGGTGCCATCGGCGCGCCGGGGCAGCAGACCTTCGGCTGTGTCCCCGTAGTCGATGAGCACAACCGACCCGGCCTCGAGCCCCTCGATGGCTTCAACCAGCCAGTCACCGGCGTGCAGCTGGACTTCGACCCACCCCCCGTCTGTCACGTCACCACCGTATGCAGCGAGCCATTCCGCCACCTCCGGTCGGGGCTCGGAGTCGACAAACACCAGGTCGTCTCCGGCCACCCCAACCCAGCGCTCCCGCCACCGCCCGTCAACCCTTTGCGCTACCGCCATCGGTAGATTGTCGATGAGTTCGTTGGCGAGCACGACGCCCCGCAATGGCCTGGGGACTTCCTGGAGGGAGTCGTGGATCCGATCAGACGGGAGGGTCGCTTCCAGTGAGCGGCGCGCCGCCGGGGATGCCTCGATGGCATGGGCACCAATCTCGTACTCCTCTAGCAAGGGCCGGAGCAATGATCCCGATCCCGATCCCACCTCGTAAAACGCGAACGGATCGCCGATGCGCCGATGCTCGGCGGAAACGTAGCTAGCGAGTGTCTGCCCGAATAGCGGGCTGACCTCAGGGGAGGTCAGGAAGTCACCGGCCTTCTCCGAGCGCAGCCTCTCTCCGCCGAAGAACCCGTCCGGGTGATAGAGGGCGAGCGCCATGAACTCTTCGAACGGCATCGGACCGGCGTCGAGGACCTTCGTGCGAATGTGTTCTTTGAGTGACATGCGATAGCTTTGCGGGATGGACTTTGGAGTTTTGATCTTCCCGACCGATACCGCAATTCGACCGGACGATCTCGCCCGGGAGGTCGAGAAGCGCGGTTTCGAATCGCTCTGGTTCCCCGAACACAGCCATATCCCGTCGGCCCGGGTGAGTCCCTGGGGTGGGATGGTGGGGGCACCTCCCCTCCCGGAGCAGTACTGGCACACCTACGACCAGTTTGTGGCCCTCTCCTATGCGGCTGCGGTCACCGAAAAGCTCAAGCTGGGCACGGGGATCACCCTCATCGCCCAGCGCGATCCGATCTGGACCGCGAAGGAGATCGCATCGCTCGACCACCTGTCGGCGGGGCGGGTGGTCTTGGGAGTCGGGTACGGCTGGAACAAGGAGGAGATGGCCCACCACGGGGTGAGCTACGGAGAGCGACGGGAGTTGCTGCGCGAGAAGGTACTGATGATGAAGGCGCTGTGGACCGCTGAGGAGGCCAGCTACCAGGGTGACCATCTCCATCTCGACCCTTCCTGGGCATGGCCCAAGCCCGCCCAGGCGCCTCATCCACCGATTCTCATGGGTGCGGACGCCGGACCGAAGACCATCGCGCACATGGTCGAGTTCTGTGACGGATGGATTCCCATTGGCGGACGGCACGACATCGCGGGCAAGGTCAAGGAAGTGCGGCAGGCGGTGGAGAAGGCGGGCCGGGACCCTGATGCCTTCACGGTGAGCGCCTCCGGCGCGAAGCTGGAGCATATGGACGCTCTCCGGAAAGCCGGTGTGGACCGGGCAGTGTTCAACCTTCCACCCCTGGGCAGCGAAGACGTGCTCCCTCGCCTGGACAAACTTGCCGCTGTGATCCGTTCCTAAGGCGTGACGTATCAAATGTGATGAGTAGGGCGCCTTGTTCGGGCTATTGGCATGGGCTGGCCCTCGGGCCAGAAGGTATCCTCCGGATCCAGCATGATCGAGCAGTTGCGGGCATTCGACACCTCTGACCTCGTAAAGAAGCAACTGCCGCCGGTGATGTCGGCCCCCGCTTCGACCCCGGGGGTTGTAACCGGTGCCGTCTTTGCGGCCCTGACCGTCTTCCCGTCGATGCTTCCCAAGAACGGCTTGGTTCAGGGGATTGTGCTCGGCATCACCTTTATCGTTGGCTACGGGTTCGGTGCTGGACTGCAGTGGCTGTGGCGTTTCCTCGAGCTGCCCTCACCGCGGAGTCGGGTGTGGCGTTTCTTGGCCCGGGTCTGGTACCTCACCCTCACCGGACTGTTCCTTTTCACCGCCTGGCACTATGTCGGCTGGCAGAACACCGCTCGGGCAGCGTTCGGGATGGAAAGCATCACCCCCTTTGTCTGGCTCTTCATAGTGCCGGTAGCGGCTGTTGTCGCGGTACTGGTTTTCATCGTTGCCCGCTTACTCCGGAAGCTATTCAATCTGATGATCCACTGGCTTGACCAACACCTTCCGCGCCGACTCGCCCTTCTCGTAGGTGGAGTTGCCTTCCTCGGGCTCATGTGGGGACTATGGAGCGGAGTAATGGTCGACGGGCTCTTTGCCGCTGCCAACCAGATCCTCGCTCCGCTCGACGCTTCTACGGACGAAGGAATCAGCCAGCCGGGATCTGCCAATCGATCGGGCAGCCCGACATCCCTCGTCGACTGGGAGACGTTGGGACGTCAAGGGCGCAATTTCGTCGCCACCGGCCCCACCACGCTGGAACTCAACCAGTTCCATGGCGGCAGTGCGCTAGAGCCGATCCGGATCTACGTCGGCATCAAGTCAGCCGAGACCCTCGAGGAACGTGCCCGGCTGGTGCTCGAGGAGCTGATCAGGACCGATGCCTTCGATAGGGAGACCCTGGTTGTGGCCACCACGACCGGCACCGGCAAAGTCGAGTCGAATGCGATCGACGCACTCGAGTATGTGACCAAAGGTGATGTGGCGGTCGCAGGCGTCCAATACTCGTATCTGTCAAGCGTTCTCTCCCTGCTCGCAGATGCCGATGAGGTGAGGGAGGCTTCGGAGGTCGTCTTCGACACGATCCACAGCCATTGGTCCCGCCTCCCCGAGAACTCCCGTCCGGAGCTCTACTTGTATGGGCTCTCACTCGGTGCGTATGGAGTGGAGTCGATCCTCACATCGATCGAGATCATCAACGCACCGATCGACGGCGCCCTAATGGTCGGACCACCCTTCATCAGTGGCTTGTGGGCCCGCCTCGTCGCCGACCGGGATCCAGGAAGCACTCCGGCCACACCTGTCTACAAACAGGGCCGCACCGTCCGGTTCACCAACGAGACAAGCGCTATCTCGGTGCCAACTGGGGAGTGGGGCGATACCCGCGTCCTATATCTCCAGAACGCCTCCGACCCGGTTGTCTTCTTCACCCCGAGTCTCCTCCTCAACCAGCCCGACTGGCTTCGCGACGGCCAGCGCAGTCCGGACATCGTCGACGGCTTCGTCTGGATCCCGCTGGTGACGATGTGGCAGGTCCTCATGGACGCTGCTGCTGCAGGATCGGTCCCCGAGGGCTACGGCCACCTCTATAGCAAGGAGGCCAACGCCGACGCTTGGATAGCAGTGATCGACCCCGACGGATGGTCCGACACCGACACCGCTCGCCTCAAGGAGCACCTGACCGAACTGGGGCCTGCCCAATAGAAAAGGGGCCACCCGAAGGTGGCCCCCTTTCTCTTTGACTCCAGGGTGCTTTGCCCTAGAAGTCCATTCCGTGATCTCCACCGCCGCCGGCTGGCATCGGGGGATGATCGTCCTTCTTCTCAGCGACAAGCGCCTCGGTCGTGAGCAACAGGGCCGCAATGGATGCAGCGTTCTGCAGCGTCGAGCGGGTTACCTTCGCCGGGTCGGGGATACCGGCCGCGATCAGGTCTTCGAACTTGCCAGTAGCGGCGTTGAACCCGAAGGATCCCTCACCGTTGCGGACTGTCTCGACTACCACGCCGCCTTCGAAACCGGCGTTGAAGGCAATCTGACGAAGCGGCTCTTCCATCGAACGGCGCACGATCTGACGACCGGCCTTCTCGTCCGTGGTACCGCCACGTACCTTGTCGATCGCTTCCTGAGCCCTGAGCAGAGCGACGCCACCACCGGGGACAACACCCTCTTCGACCGCAGCACGTGCGGCAGAGACGGCATCCTCGATGCGGTGTTTCTTCTCTTTGAGCTCGACTTCGGTTGCAGCGCCGACCTTGATGACGACAACACCACCGGACAGCTTGGCAAGACGCTCGTTGAGCTTCTCACGATCCCAGTCCGAATCGGTTGCCTCGATCTCGCGCTCGATCTGCTTGATCCGGGCCTTGACATCGGCCTCGGTGCCACCGCCGTCGACGACGGTGGTGTCGTCCTTGGTGATGACCACCTTGCGGGCACGGCCCAGCATGTCGAGGGTGACGTTCTCGAGCTTGAGACCGACCTCCTCTGAGATGACTGTCCCACCGGTGAGGATCGCAATGTCCTGCAGCATGGCCTTGCGGCGCTCGCCGAACCCGGGGGCCTTTACAGCTACGGAGGAGAAGGTGCCGCGGATCTTGTTGACGACGAGTGTGGCCAGTGCCTCACCTTCGACGTCCTCAGAGATTACGAGCACGCTCTTTCCGGTCGACATGACCTTCTCGAGTACCGGGACCAGATCGTTGACCGAGGTGATCTTCTGGTTGGCGATCAGGATGTACGGGTCCTCGAGGACCGCTTCCTGACGGTCGGGATCGGTGATGAAGTAAGCAGAGCTGTAGCCCTTGTCGAACTGCATGCCCTCGGTGAACTCGAGCTCGAGGCCGAAGGTGTGCCCTTCTTCGACGGTGATTACCCCGTCCTTGCCGACCTTGTCCATCGCGTCAGCGATGACCTTGCCGATCGAGTCGTCGTTGTTGGCCGAAATAGCAGCAACGTGGGCGATCTCGGCGGTGGTCTCGATGTCACGGGCCATCTCGCCAATCGCCTTGACGGCAGCTTCGACGGCGGATTCGATACCGCGCTTCAGCTCCATCGGGTTGGCTCCGGCAGCAACCTGGCGCAGACCCTCTTTGACCATGGACTGGGCAAGGACGGTTGCGGTTGTGGTGCCATCACCGGCGACGTTGTCCGTCTTGTTGGCGACTTCATAGGCGAGCTTGGCGCCCATGTTCTCCCACGGGTCTTCGAGCTCGATCTCCTTGGCGATGGTGACACCATCGTTGGTGATGGTGGGCGAGCCCCACTTCTTCTCGAGGACGACGTTGCGACCCTTGGGGCCGAGTGTGACTTTTACGGTATCAGCGAGCTTGTCAACACCCGCCTGCAGGCCCTTGCGGGCTTCTTCGTTAAAGCGAAGTTCTTTAGCTGGCATTATTCAGCTCCTCTACTTGACAATGGCCAGAAGGTCACGCTCGGAAAGGACGAGATACTCGTCGCTGTCCAGCTTCACTTCTGTGCCTGCGAATTTGGAATAGAGAACCTTGTCCCCGACGGAAACTTCCATCGGAATCCGGTCTCCGTCATCGTCACGGGCGCCCGGGCCCACGGCTACGACTTCGCCGGTTTGCGGCTTCTCTTTGGCGGTGTCGGGGATCACAAGTCCTGACGCGGTTGTTGTCTCCGCATCGTCGTTGGACTTGACGACCACTCGATCACCAAGCGGCTGAAGCTTCATTGGCTCCTCCTTGAGCAATTAGCTGCATTTCATCTGAGAAAATCGAACGCATGCCTGGCTGAGAAACCGCCCGGCCACGAACTTTCCCGGTTAGCACTCTCACGAGGTGAGTGCCAGACCAACACTAGCACTCGGTATGGGTGAGTGCTAAATCGAGATTGAGCGCGCCCACGCTCAGATTTTGGGGGTCACTTCCCCAAGGGCGGTCGAAAGCACCCTTTCGATGCCGGCAACACATGCCTCGTCGGTTTGGATCTGGTCCGGAAGCGGTCCTCGCTCCCAGTCTCCCCTGCTCCACTCGTCGAAGCGGCGCTGCAGGACTGCAGGGATAGGGCGAAGATCGTTTGGCGAGACCACATCCGAGCGTGAATGCGATTCCAACAGGTCGGTGGTGTCACCAGGCGGAACAACGGCCAGGATGGTGTGGGCATGCCTGAGGTATTCGAAGGCCTTGCGACCGATCCACCAATCGTCGTCGTCGGCAAGAATCACCGCCACATCGGCGGCTGCGGTCTCAGCGAGGGCCACCTCGCGGTCGACGAGTCCCACGAACTCGGTGACACCGTTGGGGTCGAGCTTCTTCAGGTTCTTCTTCTGTTGGCCAGACACGCTTCCAACGATGCGAAGGCTCACCTTCTCCGCCGGCAAGGCTGTCAGCCCCTCCAACAGCACCGCAGGAGTGAACACACTCGACTCTCGTGCCTTGACGCTCCCCTGGAAAGTGCCGACATAGGTGACGGTGAACTTGGCTGGGTCCCGTCCGGCGAGCGCCGGGTCGACGTCGATGTCGGGATAACCGTTGGTGACGACGTGCATCCGGTCCGGGTCGAGGCCGGGATGAAGCTCGAGAAGGCGGAGCCTGGTTCTCGGAGTCACGGTGATGATCCGGTCGGCCTTGCGCAGGTACCGCCGCTCGAACCGCACCATGCGCCAGATGTAGAAGCTGCTGCGTCGCCGGAGGGCGCGGTGGAAACTGGGCGGATCGCGCAATTCCTGAACGCAGGGCACACCAAGTCTGTCGGCCAGCCGTTGTGCGGCCACCATCCCGCTGTAAGGAGGGGACGTGCCGTAGACGAGGTCGATTCCCTCGAGCTCCCTTGCCATCTTGCGGGCTGCTGCACGCGCCCAGAGAGCAAGGAGATCGGGAACCATGATCGCCCGCTGCACCCAGTTCAGATAGCGCACTGTCGACAGATAACGGACGAAACGATCGGTCGCCCCTTCGGGCTGGTGGGCGTCGACGACAGCTCCTGTCAGCTCCTGGCGGGACTGGTACTCCATCCATTCGGTGGGAAGCGTCACCACCTCGATCTCATATCCGTAGTCGGGAAGGAAATCCATTACCGCCTCCACCCGGTAGGTCCCGGATGTGCGCATCGGTGGATACCTGGCAGTGACGAATGCGATCCGTCGGGGCGCACTGTCAGCCAAGCGCGGCTCCGAGAACCCGGCCGGGATCGACATTCTCGGCCCAGTCGGTGATGCGCCCCCGCGAGAGCCAGAACCCCCCGGCAACTCCGATCATGGCGGCGTTGTCGGTGCACAACAAAGGAGAGGGCAAACAGAGGTTCACGCCCCTCTTATCTGCCTCTTCGGCAAAGCGTGCCCGTAGCCTGGTATTGGCCAAGACTCCCCCGCCGCCACCGACCGTTTTCGCCCCGGTGTCATCGACCGCCTGGAAAGTCTTCTCGACCAGGACATCGACAATAGCCTCCTGGACCGAAGCCGCGACATCTTCGATCGAGGGAAGCTCGCCGGACCTGGCCGCGTTCTCGATGAACCTGGACACCGAGGTCTTGAGCCCGCTGAACGAGAAGTGGTACGGGCGGTCGGGAAGGGCGCGGGGAAAGCTAACCGAACCCGGGTCGCCGGCGACCGCGATCCGGTCGATGGCGGGGCCGCCGGGAAAGCCCAGGCCCATCACCCTGGCGAGTTTGTCGAACGCCTCGCCGGCGGCATCGTCGATGGTGCTGCCGAGAACCTCGTACTCACCCCAGTCTCGGACATGGACGATCTGGGAGTGGCCCCCTGATGCGAGGAGCACCACTGCAGGCGGCTGAAAGCCCTCGTACTCGATCCTCGGTGCCATCAAATGGCCCTCCATGTGATCGATGCCGACGAAGGGAAGCTGGCGCGCCCAGGCAGTGGCCTTGGCGAAGCTATGGCCGACCAGCAGCGCCCCGACCAGGCCCGGGCCGGCCGTGGCCGCTATTCCGTCGAGGTCGTCGGGATGGACACCGGCCTCATTGAGGGCGTGGTGGGTCAGGGATCGGATCGACTCGACATGGGCACGGGCGGCGACCTCGGGGACCACACCACCAAAACGCTCGTGAAGGTCGACCTGTGACGAGATGACGTTGGACAGTGCTTCGGTGCCGCGGACGACTGCGATGGCGGTCTCGTCACAACTGGTCTCGAAGGCGAGGATCATGGGAGTCATCGCAGGGAGTCCAACCTCGCCCCGAAGAGGGGGGAATCGATGTCATGCACCCACAGGATCAGAGCATCGTCATCTCCGTAGTAGTCCTTCCTCACTCCAACCGGGGCCATCCCGAATCGCTGGTACAGGCTGATTCCGGCCTGATTTCGTGACCTGACCTCCAGAGTGAGGTGCCGGGCACCGTTGTCGAGAGCGGCGTCGATAAGGCCGATCATCAGCCTTCGGGCAAAACCCTTGCGGCGCTGGTCAGGAGCGACGAGCAGATTGGTGATGTGGGCCTCGTCGCCGGAGAGGATCATCCCACCAAACCCGTACAGCGAATCACCCTCGACAACCCCGAGATAGATCCGGCTGGCGGCAGCCAGCTCATCGTTGAAGACATTTTCCGACCACGGCCGTGGCTGATTGGCCGACTCCATCGCGACCAGCGTGTCGATGTCCTCGGGGCTCAGCGACCTGATCTCCGTTGTCACTGCCGACCCCACGGGCCCTCCTGACGGACTTTGTCCCAGTTGATGTTCACGTCTGCGTCGCGCAGGTACATGGGACGGATGTCATCGGGTGCCGGGTAATTCCCCTTTTCAAAACGTCCGCGACCCACCTCGGCCAGCGCCACCGCGTACGGGTAACGAGGGCGGCCGACCTTGGCGCGGTGAATTCCGGTGACGAAGCCGTCGGGCAGGGCGTTGACATCCCCGACCACCAGGCTCTGCTCCGGGCTCTCGACCAACTGGGCCCGCAGCACTTCGGTGCTGACCAGCCCCACCGTCCCCTCCTTGACGACTCCTCCAGGCACCGGGCGGTAGCAAGCCACGGCAAACTCGTCGCGGCGCACATCGACAACCGCCCAGATGAGCCTGTGACCGGTGCGTGCCTCGAGGGCGATGGCATCGAGCGACATCGCCGGGACCAGAGGTATGCCGAAGGCAGCTGCAAGACCCTGAGCCGTGGCCAGGCCGACCCGGATCCCGGTGTAAAGCCCGGGACCGATGTCCACGATCACGGCGTCGAGGTCGGAAGGCGACCAGCCGACCTGGTCGAAGCAGAAATCGATGGCGGGGACCAGGAAGGTGGCGTGCCCAACGCGATCGACCCGCGAAGCCGTCGCCAGTGTTGTCCCGTCCTCTACGACGGCAACCGAGGCGCCCGGAGTGGCGGTCTCAATGGCCAGGTACTTCATATAACCGACTCCCAGTCCCGTTCGGTCCAGGAGCCAAACGGCTCGAAGGTGATGATCCGGGTGTCTTCGTCGGCGACATCGATTCGGACCCGCAGGTGGTCGGTGGGGAGGGTGGCCTCGATCGCATCTCCCCACTCGATCACAAGGACTCCGTCCCGGGCGATCTCGAAGACATCGAGGTCCTCGAACTCGTTGATGCTGTTCAGCCGGTAGATGTCGGCATGGACAAAAGGAAGAAAGCCGCTCTGATACTGCCTGACGAGGACAAAGGACGGGCTGACCACGGTTTCTTCGACACCGAGACCCGATGCCAGACCCCCGGCAAACAGGGTCTTTCCTGCACCGAGGGAGCCGGCAAGCACGATCAAATCACCAGGGCGAACCAGTGGTGCGACCCGGCTGGCGAGAGCAAGGGTATGTTCGGGGCCGGGACAGGAGACTTCGATCATCTAAGAATACAGGGATATTAAGTCATCAGTTTGCCCCGCGAATTGCAACTTCAATCGCTGACGCAGTGGCTCCGAATGCGGCCTCGGAGACCTCGTCGACCCCGGCTTCTATTTCACCGCAGGACACTGCGAAGGCCACGTCGCCGTCGTACCGCGTGTGTGCGGGCCGGACACAAACTGCGAGCGCATCGTGGGTTCGCACCAGGACACGGGTGAGCTCTACCCGGGTCAAACGCGCATCTGTTGCGACAACGATCAGGGTGCTGTTAGTCAGTGCGGGCGGGGTGAAGGCCATGGGCCCGGGCTCATGCGGGCCTCCGGTCAGCGGCTGGCCATCGATGGTGAACACGTCGCCCAGCGGATTGGCGACGACCAAGGCGCCGACAGTGGCGTCGCCGGCCTTTCTCACCGCACTGCCGATACCTCCGGGAATCATGTGCTCGAAGCCGCGCCATTTTGCTGCCGTCGCTCCCGTACCGGCCCCAACCCGGCCCAGCGGGACCGGCCCGGTGGAGCGCAACCCGTAGGCGGCCCCGCCCTCAACAGGCCCGGGCCGCCGCGATGGGCTCTCGACCGAGAGGTCGTAGATGACGGCCGCCGGCACGATCGGGACCCGCGCCACAGAGGTCGCGTGCCCGCGGCCGTCGCTCTCGAGTGCAGCAACGACACCATCGGCCGCGGCCAAACCAAAAGCGCTGCCCCCGGTGAGCAGGATCGCCTGGCATTGCTCGACGCGCATCCCGGGCTCGAGCAGCGCCGTCTCCCTGGTACCGGGAGCTGCCCCGCGAACCTCAATGGCCACCACATTCGGCTCTGGCAGCGAGATGACCGTGCACCCGGTTCCTGCCTCGAGGTCGGTCCAATGCCCGACTTCGATACCGGCGACTGCGGTGATCGTCTCATTCATCGGGTGTACCGCCGCGGCACCCGGGGGCCAATCGAACAGACCACTTCATAGGAGATGGTCCCCAACCGATCGGCCCATTCGTCGGCCGAGATCGAAGCAGGCCCCTGTTGACCGATCAGCACCGCTTCGTCACCAACCGCCACCTCGGCATCACCTACCGCCACCATCGTCTGGTCCATTGTCACCGTCCCCGCCACCGGATGGCTTTCGCCGCCGATCAGCACCCGGCCCCCACGGGACAGGTTCCGCCAGAAACCGTCTGCGTATCCGATCGGGATGGTGGCCACCGTGGAGTCCTCCTCCAGCGGGGTGATCCGCCCGTAGGAGAGCCTGGTTCCGGCAGGCAGCCTTTGCACGTGGGAGATCCTGGTGGTGATGGCCATGGCCGGTTCCAGGTCCACGACTTCCCTGGTGGCCTGACATGGGTGGAGGCCATAGATCCCGATTCCGATCCGGGAAAAGTCGCGCCTCGCCTCTGGAAAGAGGAGCGCTCCCGGGGTATTGGCCAGGTGGATCTGGCGGACGTCGAAGTCGACAGTCTCGTCGAAGCGCTCGATCTGGGCCCGGGTGAAGTCGGGGTCGGCGTCGGCATCCGCAAAATGGGTGAAGACCCCTTCGATCTCGAGATGATGCCGGCGGACCAGACTGACTAGCGCGGGCCATTCCTCCGGGCTGACCCCAACCCGGTGCATGCCGGTGTCGATCTTGAGGTGTAACCCTGATCTGAAGCCGACCGATGCCAGGGCGTCGGCGAAGTCCGTGCTGTAGACGGTCGGGGTCAGATCCCACCGGGCGAACTCTGAAGCTGCGTCTGGTGTTGGCTCCGACAGGACGAGGATCGGTCCCTCGACCCCGGCCTCGCGGAGCCGGATCCCCTCTTCGACCAGGGCAACCGCGAGACGGGAGGCTCCCGCATCGACAGCTGCTGTCGCCACCGGCGCGTCGCCGTGGCCGTATCCGTCGGCTTTGACCACGGCGCAGACTTCAGAAGGGGCGATCGCTGTAGCGATAGCCCGGACGTTTCTCCGGATCGCACCGAGGTCGACGGTGGCGTAGGTGGGTCTCACCACGCGTAACTTCCCACCGCAGACGCCAGGTCGGACGCGGTAATCGGGCCTCCAGCACTTATCTTTGCTCCTGCGATGCCGTGATAGTAAGCGGCTGTGAACGCGGCATCGAAGGGCGTGACGCCCCGGGAGACCAGGGCGGCAATCATGCCGGCGAGGACATCGCCGGTCCCGATCGTGGCCAATTCGGGCCCACCCGTGGTCACCAGCACCGGGTGTCCTCCGTCAGAGATGCGCGTCGGATTCCCCTTCAAGAGCACCACACCACCCAGCTTGCCGGCGAGAGCGCGGACTGAGAAGGTCCCCCCACGCCTTCCGGCCAGCCTCTCGAACTCACCGGCGTGAGGGGTCAAGACGAATTCGACCTCCCTGTCTTTCAGTGCGTCCAGGACCTCAGGGACGAGTCCCCCTGCGTCGATGACCAGCGAACTGGCCGATTTGGCAACGGGCAGAGCCTCAGGAAGGTCTTCTGCAGCCAGTCCTGGGCCGAAAACCACGACATCGAAGCGTTCGAGTCGCTCCACAGCTTCCTCCAGCTCGAACGTGGGAAACTCGACGGTATTCGAGACCACGGCCCGGCGGTCGGGGCTGGCGATTGCCACCGAACCGGCGCCAAAGTGGATCGCTCCCCGCGCCGCGAGGACGGCGGCACCGCTGAGACCGGTCGAGCCACCGACGACCAGGACCGCTCCCGCCTTCCACTTGTATGTGTTTCGCTCTCTAACCGGCCGGACTGCGTCCTCCGCCGTCGCCACATACATCGAAGGAGTGCCGCCTTCGATCCCGATGTCGGCGACGGTGACCTCACCGCACAGATCCGGTCCCCGGCCCAGGAGGTGGCCGGTCTTCAGGGAGCCGAAGGTGACAGTCTCCACAGCCCGGAAGGCGCGCTCCTCGACCTTTCCAGAGTTGGGGTCGAGGCCGGTAGGAAAGTCGACGGCGACCACGGGTGCAGGTGAGTCGATCCAGGGGAGCACCTCGGCGGGCAACCCGCCTCTGACTCCGCCCCCGAATAAAGCGTCAACAACCAGATGCTCTCCCGCGGGCGCCCGAAGGCCGGTGACCCGGACGCCGACAGCGCGGGCCGACTCTTCCGCCCGCTTCGCCTCGGGTGTCTTGGGTGGTTCCAGAGCGAACACCGCCACCGCAACACCGCGGCCGGCCAGATAGCGAGCCGCCACATATCCGTCGCCCCCGTTGTTGCCCGGCCCGGCAAGGACCGCGACCTTCCTCCCGTACCCGGCGCCAGCGCGTACCGCCGCCAGGGCCACCGCATGTCCGGCCCGGTCCATCGCCGCGTCGAGATCGCCCTCATAGGAGCGGTCGACCCTTCGGTACTCATCGGCGGTGACAACAGGTCTCACCGGGTGAAGGCTAACGCCGGTTCAGTCGTGGTCACCTACTGCCACTGCCATTACCAGCGCCGAGGTGTCGGTATGAGTGATTGTCACCAGAACCTCGGTCACTCCCAGCGTCCGGGCCCTTCGCTCGGCGCGCCCGAACATGTTCACAGTGGGCTTGCCCCCACCGGTGATCTCGATTTCCTGCCAGCCGATCTGGCGAAAGCCGAGGCCGAGGGACTTCATCACCGCCTCCTTTCCGGCGAACCTCGCGGCAAACCGGCGCGCTGGTTTTGCGAACCGGAACGCATACTCCCGCTCGTGCTCGGTGAAGCAGCGCTCGGCAAAGCGGGGGTATCTGTCGAGCACTCCTTCGACCCGGTCGATGTCGGACAGGTCGACTCCGAGACCGAGGATCTTCATCTCAAATGCTCATTCTACGGTCACCGTCTTCGCCAGATTGCGGGGCTTGTCGACGTCCAACCCCTTGGCTGTAGCGACATGATATGCGATGAGCTGCAGTGGCACGACAGCCGTGACCGTGCAGAGCAGGTCGGGTCCTGAGGGAACCCGGATCAGGTGGTCGGCGACGGCGCCGACATCGTCTCCCTCTTCGGCGACGAGCACGATTGTCCCGCCCCGCGCCTTCATCTCCTCCATGTTGGCCAACGTCTTTTTGGTGACGTGGCTGTCGGTGGCGACACCGATTACAACCACCCCTTCTTCGATTAGCGCAATCGGGCCATGCTTCATCTCCCCGGCGGCATATCCCTCAGCGCGCACGTAGGCGATCTCCTTGAGTTTGAGCGCCCCTTCCATCGCCACCGGGAAATCGCCGGAGCGCCCCAGGAAGAAGTAGTCGCGTACGTCAGCCCAATCACGGGTCAACACCTCGATCGCATCAGATTGTTCCAACACCGACTCGACCTGGGCCGGAAGGCGATTGAGGCCATGGACCAGTAATTCGACGGCGCCGGGGTCCATTGCCCCCCGCACCTGGGCGAGATAGAGGCCGAGCAACTGCATTGCAACCAGCTGGGTAGTGAAGGTCTTCGTTGCGGCGACACCGATTTCCGGGCCGGCGCGGGTGTAGAGAACAGCGTCTGCCTCCCGGGCCAGCGCCGAATCGACCACGTTGGACACTCCGATCACCGTCGATCCCTGGGCTTTCGCATACCGGATCGCGGCAAGCGTGTCGATGGTCTCCCCGGACTGGCTGATGCCGATCACCAGCGAGCGAGCGTTGAGCACCGGGTCGCGGTATCTGAACTCGGAGGCGATGTCGATCTCGACGGGCATCCGGGTCCAGCGCTCGATTGCGTACTTGGCCATCATGGCTGCGTGATACGAGGTGCCGCA
>JBHJOQ010000006.1:0-7180 GCA_050329555.1 Acidimicrobiia bacterium
ATCGGAACCACATGTGGGGCAAAGCATCGCCCCAGCGTAAACCATGAAGGCGGGTTTAGCTCTCGGGGAGGAGCAGGACCTGGCCGGGATGGATCATCCCGCTGTCGAGGCCGTTCAACTCCTGGATGACCGCCACAGCGGTTCTCGGATCGATCCCGGGCGTGCTGTTCTGACTGGCGATTGCCCACAGGGTTTCCCCGGCGCCGACCACATGCTCCACGGTCTGCGCCGGCGCATCGGCGTCGGCGGGTCGGCTGACAAAGAGGAAGACCAGTGACAGAGCAAGCATTAGGACAAGCAGTCGGACGGACAGCTGGAGTGTTTGCCTGTGCACTGGTCTTCCTTTCGTCGTAATTTGCCCCGACGGATCGGGGCCGGTTGTTGCCGCTGACGTCCGGTTGAGCCGAACATACGTTCGATACATTACCGAACATCCGTTCGATGTCAAGTCGAAAAGAAAATCGAACAGATGTTTGGTTCGCGAAGTTCGATCTCCTATGATTGCGAACACCTGTTCGAAGGAGTCATACCGAATGTTGAGCAAACGCCAGCAACAAGTGCTCGAGTACATAAGAGATACCGTCAACGACCGCGGCTACCCGCCCTCCGTCCGGGAGATCGGCGATGCCGTCGGGCTCTCCTCACCGTCGAGTGTTCACAGCCAACTCTCCGCCCTGGTGGAGATGGGGATGATCACCCGGGACCCGACCAAGCCCCGCGCCATCGTTGTCGTCGAGAGCCAGAGCGAGAAGCAGATTGCGCGGCTCGAAGACGACCGCCTCCGCGAGATCCCGCTGCTGGGCCGGATCGCTGCCGGTACGCCGATCCTCGCCGCCGAGCATGTCGAAGAGGTAATCCCGCTACCTGTCTCGCTGGTCGGCGACGGCCCCGTCTTCTTGCTCGAAGTCAAAGGTGATTCGATGATCGATGCCGGGATCCATGAGGGCGACCTGGTAGCGATTCACAGCCAGAAGGAAGCACGCGATGGGGAGATCGTCGCTGCCCTAATCGATGGTGAAGAGGCATCGGTGAAACGACTCCGTCGCAAGGACGGCAAGGTGATCCTGGAGTCGGCCAACCCCAACTATGCCCCGATGGTCTTCTCCGACGGTGTCGAACTCATCGGCAAGGTAGTCAGCGTCTTGCGCCGCTACCCCTGAGTCGGTTCCCAGACTCCTTCGAACACATACTCGACGGGTCCGCGCAGCCAGCCTGACCCGTCGCGGAAGTCGACTGTTCCCGCACCACCGGGGACCCTCACCTTCAGCGGTGTCTCCATCCGGGCGGCTTTGGTAGCCACAAAAGCGGCGGCGACCATGCCGCTGCCACAAGCCGGAGTCTCACCGACCCCGCGCTCCCAGACCCGCATGTCCACTCCCCCGTCTTCGAAACGGACGAACTCCACGTTGGTCCCGTTCTGGAAGCGTTCGTCCTTCTCCACCCGGGGGCCGACAACGCCGACATCGGTCGCGGCGACATCTGCGACCTCGACCACGGCGTGTGGGTTGCCGACATCGATCAGGTGATACCGCTCGCCGTCGATCTCGGTATGGCCGGTGACTTTCACCGGGCCCAGTTCCACGTCGATCTCCTCACCATCGAGGACGACATTGCGGACGCCAACTGCGGTCGCGATCTCGAAGGTGTCACCGGAAACCATTCCCCGGTCGTGGGCGAACCTGGCGACACACCTGAAACCGTTGCCGCACATCTCGGCACGGCCCCCGTCGGCGTTCCAGCAATCCATGTGCACCGGGCTGCCGGGCGTCACGACGAGCAAACCGTCTGCACCCACCCCGAACCGTCGATCACACAGGCTGTGGATCTGTTCTGCTGAGAGGTCGACCGGGCCCTGAGCGACCACAAAGTCGTTGCCCCAGCCATGCATCTTGGTGAACTCGAGTCTCACTTCAGCTCTCCCTCGATTCGGTGACACATCTGAATCGGGTCCGAGGACCACGGTATCCATTGCACCCGCGGGTCCCTCTGGAACCATGTTCGCTGGCGTCGGGCCAGCTTACGTGTGTTTCTGGCGATCTCGTCGAAAGCACGTTCCATCGACCACTTCCCGCCGAGGGCGTCGAGGATCTCCCGATAACCCACCGCGGCACGAGCGGTCCTCCCAAGACGTTGGGCCAACGCCTTCACCTCATCGACCAACCCGCCCTCCACCATTCGCTCCAGCCGCCCGGCGATCAGCTTCTCGGACATCTCGGCGGGATCCAGCCCGAAGGCCCGGAACTCATAGTCGCCGTCGTAGCGTCGGAGACGTTGCGCCTCGCCGGTCATCGCCCGCTCGCTCGGTGTCCCTCCACCGAGGTGGTAGACCTCGAGGGCACGCACGACACGTCGTTTGTTGTGGAGATCGACATGGTTCACGGCCGAAGCATCAATCGACTCCAGCTCGGCTCGGAGGCTGTCGAGAGCTATCTCCTCCAGCCGGCTCCTCACTTCTGGATCGGTCGGCGCAAAGCTCATCGGGTCGACCAAGGACCTGAAATGAAGGCCGGAACCTCCGACAATTATCAGGGGGATGTTCGATCCGTCGAGGATCCGCCGTCCGGTCTCACTGAACTCAGAGACCGAGTAGTCGACGTCGGGCTCGACGATGTCGACCATATGGTGTCTGACCTCCCGCCGCTCGAGCACGGTCGGCTTGGCAGTTCCGACATCCATGCCGCGGTACACCTGCATCGAATCGACGGAGACGATTTCGGCACCGGTTCGCCTGGCCAACTCCAACGCCACGGCAGACTTTCCGGACGCGGTCGGTCCGACGATTGCGGTGAGTGAACTCAGACCGAGCTTCCCGAGAGACTGTGATGGCCGGCAGAGTCGATGACGACATCGAGGAAAGCGCCTGATGGATGCTCACCGGGAACGCTGACGACCTTACCGGTCCGGGTCCTGGTGGTAGCGACATCGGAGCGCTTCCGGGAAGGCCCTTCGCTGAGCACTTCCACCGTTTTCCCGACCAGGTGCAGGTTCTTACTGAGCGAAATGCTGTCCTGGAGGTCCACGAGCCGGTTGAAACGCTCCTGGATGACGTCGGAAGGGATGAAATCGTCGACCATCCCGGCCGCCGCAGTGCCGGGGCGAGGGCTGAAGATGAAGGTGAACGCGGCGTCGAACTGAGCCTCCTCGACCACCTCCATCGTCTTCTCGAAGTCGGCGTCGGTCTCGCCGGGAAAACCCACGATGATGTCGGTGGAGACCGCAAGGCCGGAAATGGTGTCACGGGCGAGGGCGAGTCTCGTCAGATACTTCTTCCGGTTGTACCCGCGGTGCATTGCGCTGAGGATGCGGTCGGACCCGGATTGGAGGGGAAAGTGGAGTTGCTCGCAGACCGCCGGCGTCTCGGCCATGGCTTCGGCCACGTCGATGCGGAAGTCGTTCGGGTGCGGGCTCATGAACCTGATCCGCTCGATCCCGTCCACGGCACCTACCCTGCGCAGCAGATCCCCAAAGATCGGGCGGCGCTTGCCGTCGAGAGCCAGGTCACGGCCGTAGGTGTCAACGTTCTGGCCAAGCAGTGTGACCTCGACAACGCCGTCGGCAGCGAGACGCTCCACCTCGCGGACGATGTCGCCGGGGCGGCGGCTGATCTCCACCCCGCGCACGGAGGGGACAATGCAGAAGGTGCAGGTGTTGTTGCACCCGACCTGGATCGTCACCCACGCCGAATGCTCGAGCTCACGCTTGACCGGCAGCGACGAGGGCATTGCCTGCAACTCGTCGACCACCTCGGTTATCGGGCCCCAGTGCTCGGCGTGATCCAACAGGTCGAGAACGCGGTCGAGGTTGTGGGTCCCCATCACGACATCCACCCAGGGCGCTTTCTCCCTCACCATGTCCCGGTCCTTCTGGGCAGCGCATCCCCCGACCAGGAGCAACATGGCGGGGTTGACATCCTTTACCGCTTTCAGCTGCCCGAGGTTCCCATACATCCGGTTATCGGCGCTCTCCCGGATGGTGCATGTGTTGATGTAGACAACGTCTGCGCCTTCCAGTGAGGGGGCGGCCGTGAGCCCGTCAGACTCGAACTGGCCGGCGATGCGCTCTGAATCGTGCTCGTTCATCTGGCACCCGAATGTGCGGATGAAGTAGCTCTTCCCGGTACGCGTCGGTTGTCTCCGCGACACCTCGCGCACTTTTGGCGTCGGAAGCAGAATGGTCTCAGCCATGTTGGGCCCCTATCGGGCGAAGTCGGTAGACCGGAACTCCCTGATCACAGTCACCTGGATCTGGCCGGGGTATTGCAGGTCGTCCTCCAGTTTACGGGCAATCCGGCGCGAAAGATCCCGAGCTTCGAGATCATTGACAGCACCGGGGTCGACAATCACCCGGATTTCCCTTCCTGCCTGGAGGGCGAAGACCTGATCGACACCGGAGAACTCAAGTGCGAGTGTCTCCAAACGTTCCAACCGCTTCACATAGCCCTCGAGCGACTCGCGTCTCGCACCGGGCCGGGCCGCCGACACCGCATCCGCCGCCTGGACGATGACGGCAAGCACGGTCCTGGGCTCCACTTCGTTGTGATGGGCCTCGATACCGTGGACCACCGCCTCATCTTCTTCGAAGCGCCGGGCGATCTCTGCGCCGATGAGAGCGTGAGAGCCCTCGACTTCGTGGGTGACGGCCTTGCCGATGTCGTGAAGGAGGGCTGCCCGTTTGATCGGCGCCGGGTCGATGCCCAACTCCGAAGCGAGCATCGAGGCGATGTGCGCAGACTCGACGAGATGATTGAGCACGTTCTGGCCATATGAGGTGCGGTACTTGAGCCGGCCAAGCAGGGTGACCAACTCGGAGTGCATACGGGAGACGCCGGCCTCGACCAGGGCCCACTCCCCCGCGTCCCTGATGCTCTGGTCAACTTCGGAGCGAGCCTTCTCGTATGCCTCTTCGATCGAAGCAGGATGGATCCGGCCATCAGCAACGAGCTTCTCCAAAGTGATGCGGGCGATCTCGCGACGCACCGGGTCGAACGAAGAAACCGAGACCGCCTCAGGGGTGTCGTCGACGATGAGGCTGGTACCGGTAACAGACTCGAGGTGGCGGATGTTCCGGCCTTCCCGGCCGATGATCCGGCCCTTCATGTCGTCTGACGGAAGCTCCACAGTGGAAACGGTCGACTCGGTGACAACTTCGCTGGCCAAGCGTTGGATGGCAGTGGCGAGAATCCGTCGTGCCCGGCGATCTGCCTCTTCACGGGCTTTGATCTCGAGGTCACGTACCAGGATCATGGCTTCCCGCCGCGCTTCGTCCTCGACCTGGGAGAGCATTTCCTGCTTTGCTGCGGCCACGTCGATACCTGCGAGCTTCTCCAGCTCGAAACGAGCCTCCTCTTTGAGACGCTCCAGATCACCGCGGATGGTGTTGGTCTCGTTCTCCCGGTCCATGAGGATTTGCTCCCGGTGGGCGAGGTTCGACGATCGCTGTTCGAGCGTTTCCTCACGCTGGCCGAGCCGGGTTTCGAGATTGGCCAACTCGACACGGCGATTTTCCAATGCCGCTTCCTCCCGCTCCCGATAGGCATCGGCCTGGGCGCGGCTCTGCGAGTCGGCTCCATCGAGAATCTCCTTCGCTTCGATCTGGGCTCTGGTAACCAGATCCTCGGCAGATATCTCGTTGCGTTCCTGACGACGCGTCGACCTCAGGCGCGCAATCAGATACCCGAATGCGAGCCCGATGGCGGCCCCCAGGACAACCACTCCTACCGCCTCGGCGCTAAACATGATGTTCCTTTCCAAGGGAGCTAAAACAAAGCACGCCGAACCAAACCTGGTCCGGCACACGAAGAAACAAGCGAATTCAGTGGGTTATGTCACCCGCGGTTTCTTGCAATCCTCCTACTCATTGGTGTTCTAGCTCCTGTTTCAGTTTTATAAGTTTCGTGTGCTGGTAATAGATGGTACACGCATAATTCGAAACCTCTACACCAAGAGTCCATTTGTTTGCTCCCCGAGATCGGAATCTTCACGGGAACTTCGGAGGGCCATGTGTCCAGCACCAAGAATCGAACCTAGAGAAGTCACCCGTTGGTACATCGCGATCCTTGCGGTGATGGCGGGGGCGATCAGGCTTCCGATGTGGGCGTCAAAGACCCACTTCACCTTTGACGAAGGCGTCTTTCTCGCCTCCACCGACCTGGCGACGGCCGGCTTCGCCCAGTACCGGGACTTCTTTGCCAGCCAGGGTCCCCTGTTCATCCCGTTGCTGCACCTGGGAGACCTCCTCGGGTTCGGCGACCCGCGCGGGGCGCGGACGATCATGGTGGTCTCGGGTGTGTGCATCGCCATCGCCACCTATTTCATCCTGGCTAGGTTCGCCTCGAAGCGCGCCTCGTTCCTGATCGCCGCACTGGTCGCCACCAGTGGTACCACCCTGCTCGCGGCGGGACCCGTGCAGAGTGAGGGCCCGGGCCTGGCTTTTGCCCTTGTCGGATTCGCCGTGACCTTGCACCGCCAGGATCGGACCGGGGCGTTGATCGCCGGGCTCATGCTGGGATCAGCGGTTGCGATCAAGAGCCTCCACGTCGCACCAACTGTGCTGATGGTCGCGGTTGTCCTCGCGTACCGACGAGACTGGCTCAACCTGGCATACACCTCACTGGTTGCGCTGACGCTGGCCCTCGCCACCGCCCTCTTCTATGGAGTCGAGAGGGTGTTCGACCAATACGTGATGTTCCACCTGGCCAAGGACAACTCGGCAAACCTCTTCGACAATCTCGGGCACGCTTTGGATTTTCTGGTCGATTTCGATCTGCCGTTGCTGCTGCTCGCCGCGGCCACCCTCGTCCTCCTCTGGCGTGCGCCAGAGCGGTCGAATATTCCCCCGCTCGACGTTCCGCCCTGGTTTCCCGCGACGTGGATGCTGAGCTCACTGATTGTCATCATCGGATTCACCCACATCGATCCCGGATTCATTCGCGTGGTCACCTTCCTGATCCCGCCGCTGGCGCTCCTGATCGCACATAACCTCCACGCGCCGGTGCGCATCCTGTCCGGTGTTGTAGCACTCTTGGTGGTCTTCCAGGTCGCGACCATCGAGTTCACCCCCGAGCCCGACCCGGCAAGCCTTGCCGCCGTCGAGCAGTTGGAGCTGCTCGGGGAGGACGCAATGGTGGTCAGTGACGACCCCGGGCTCGCCTGGTCGGCGCGCCGACTGTCCCACCCTGCCA
>JBHJOQ010000140.1:0-29680 GCA_050329555.1 Acidimicrobiia bacterium
GTGACCCACCGCTATCCCAACGCCCAGAGTCAGTTCGGCGTGGACTCGGGGAGCCCCCATAGGTGCCCGCGATGCACTGTGGACCTGGCGGATCATGTCGGTCAGCCAGGCGTGGCGGATCGACCGAGCCGATGGCGGCCTGTTCCGCCATCCATAGAAACCCGATTCGGAGACCTCCAACACCCGAGCGGCGGTCTGCACCGGGAGGCCTTCTGAGGCGATCACCGCGATCGCCTCGAACCGTCTTTTGGGGACACCACCTGAGCCTTCAACAGCTCATTAGCCCGGCGGGTCACCGCCAGTTCGTCCTCCAACTGTGCGATCCGCCGCCGAGCTGCTCTCAGCTCGGCCTGCTCCAGACTGCTCAGCCCGGCTGCGTTGCCCCTGTCGATGGCGTCCTGTCTCCGCCACGTGTAGATCGTCTGCGCCGACACCCCCAGGTCCTCAGCGACCGACGCCACCGACCTGCCAGCGGCGACCAGATCGAGGACCCTGCGGCGAAACTCAGACGGATATCTTCTCGGCATGTTTAAGACCCTCCTTTGATGGGTCAGAACACACCAGATTCAAGTATCCCGACTCCTCAAAACCGGGGGAACATCAACATACACCGAATAGCCATCAGATCGGAGCATCTGCGCATACCGTCCGGCCCAGTTGTAGCCTGAGCGGTGACACTCCGGCTCGTTCGCCCAGTAGTAACCAGCACCGTTTCCCGCCGAGAACGAATCACCCAGGACCACGATATGCAATTCATCGTCCGGGTCAACCGCTTGCGCTGTCGATATGTTGCCAAAGAGAGCCAGAGTTGCAGCCACTACTGCAACCATCGCCCATGTATGCTTCCCCGGCGTTTTATGGCTCGTCATATCATTCTGGAATCGGCGGTATTGCTGCTAGACACCGGGCCAAAGTCGAGACGGATGCTCAGCACTTGGGGGCCGCCTGGATTCTCAAGAACGTTTTCTGTGTGGGTTGCAATCGATATCCTTCCGGATCCGGGGGAAAGCTCCTTCGAGCCCCTGAAATGCGATTCGGAAGACTGCTCCAATGACCACCCTGAGGCAGCTGCCTCCTCGACGGCTCGGCCGAGGACCTCGGACACAGTCGCTTGATCCTCTATCCGATAGACAAGAGTTACCTCGGCATGTTCCGGCTTACCCCATATGAAGTCGCGCCCTTCGGCCTGGGTGGACCTATCAATGCGTTCTATCCCATCTGCATCATACGATGCCATCGGATCCGCCAGCAGCGCGGGTAGAAAGGTGCGATCCGAGGAGCACGCCGACAACCCAAAGGCGAACACCAGAACCATGGCTGCAGCTCGTCGGATGCGATGTGCGGTCATCCGAAGGAGGCAAAGACGATCGTCGGATTCCTGAAAGGATGGCCACCAGTGAAAAGTCCTGATTCATTGATGCCGATCGAACAACGTTTCCCCATTGGTCGGGAAGGTAGCCCGTTTAGCCTACTTGTCAATACAACGTTTCAGTGACCAGTAGGGGCGGGATGCCCAGGTCCGCGTCGACGGGCCCTTCATTGGGGACGACGTAGCCTCAAAGCCGTCCCTCCATCGACGCCAGCACGCCGACCTCTCCGAAAGCCTCTCGTCCGTTGCTTTCCCCAGTTCAGGGTTGAGACCAGCCACTTGTGGGGCGGACCCTGAGTGTCCCTTCACTCACCCCAAATCTGTGGAGATCGACGGGGTTGGTACGCCACGGGCTACGCCGCCCATGGTGTCGGTCTCACCACCTTCGGCCACGACCGAGTCTCGCAACGGTGAAAAACGGCTACTTCATGGTCGCGCGGCTGAGAGCCCTCGTACCTGTGGACAAGGCGCTCCGCCAGACTGACTGTCGCGACCTGCCTGGTCATGTGTGCTCGTTGCGCGCATCGGTACCCAACCCTCAGTTGCTCAAAAACATTACGCGTACTGGCCAGCGTAAGGTATATCGCCCGAATCTACCCGTCCGTGACACTCTGTTGACAGGGGTGCGAAAACTCAAAGGTGGCCCTGGCGATGCGGCCTGATCTGATCGTGGTGGGTGAAGTCCGGGGTGCTGAAGCGTTCGAGTTGACCCGAGCGGTCAATGCCGGTTGCGGGATGGCGGCGACAATCCACGCCAACTCGGCCAACGATGCACTCAAGGCATTGGTCAATGCCGCGCTCATGGCGGGCGAGAATGTTCCCGACCGTGTGGTGCGCAATGTCTTCGCCTCCTCGATCGACCTGGTGGTCCATCTCGGTCGGGATGTCGACCGACATGGTGTCGTCCGCCGGGAGACCCTCGAGATCAAATCCTTGGTCCCTGCCTTGCACGACGACTTTTCGACCGAGCCGATATTCGAAAGGTCGGCTCCGGGATCCGCATTGCAGTGGACCGGGGCGATGCCGCCCGCCCATCTGATCGCAAGGATCGAGAGACTGCTTCCGCCAGGTGTCAGCCTGGCCGCAGTGCTACAGGGTCGGGAGGTTCGGGGATGACCGTGCTTGCGTCAGTCCTGACGGCCGCCGTTGTCGGGGTGGCCTTGACCCACCTCTTCGGTCGACGCTCTGCTCCCCACGTAATCCGACGGTCCAATCCGCGGGATCGCTTCGGCTTGGACGTGACCAGGTCACAGTTCTGGCTCAGCTCCATCGGAGCCGGGTTCGCCGCCTTCGGCCTGGTGTTCTCGATCACCGGGCTCGCCGTCGTCTCGGTGGTGCCGGCCCTGGTGGTGGCGATGCTTCCGAAGACTTACTACACGCGCAAGAAGCTGCAACGTGTCGCCGAAGTCCAGGAGGCATGGCCGGATGGCCTGCGAGACCTCGTCTCCGCCGTCCGCTCCGGGTCCTCCCTGCCGTCGGCTCTCGAAGACCTGGGCAAGTTCGGCCCTTTGCCGCTGCGCGATGTGTTCGGAAGCTTCGGTGTCTACTCGAAGAGTCTGGGGGTGAGCCCCGCGTTGGAGATGATTCGATCCGACCTCGCCGACCCGACTTCTGACCGGGTAATCGAGGTGCTGATTCTGGCCCATCAGCGGGGAGGAGTTGTTGTTCCCGAGATTCTCGCCGACCTGGCCGTCGCCACCACCAGGGACGTGTGGACTCTGGAACAGGTCCGTGGCGAGGCTTTGGAACAGAAGATCAACTCACGTGTCGTCTTTGTGCTCCCCTGGCTGGTGTTGGTGGTGATGACCATGCGCTCCGGCGCCTATCGCGAGTTCTACTCGACGCCAATCGGCGTCTTCGTAGTTGTGGTGTGTGGGTTGATGAGCCTGATCGGCATGGCCGTGGCCGGTCGGATCGGATCTCAACCCGGAGAGCCACGGGTATTCGTGGGGCCTCGGATATGAACGGTTCCGGGCTTGTCGTGACGTCGGCGCTTTCGAGCGCTGCGGCCGTGGGCTTGATTGTCTACGTGCTGGCACCGCCCCCAAGGCACCTGGCCAGCCGGGTTGCGCCCTACCTCGCGCCCACGGTGAGTTCGGGTTCCGGCCATTCCCGACGGGGTCCGCTGGGTCGCGTTTTCCTGCCGATGCTCGACCATGCGGCAACCTGGCTGAGCGGGCTGATCGATCGCCGCGGGGTTGAGTACACGCTGCTTCGCATCCGGCAGGCCGGTTGGTTCCCCGACCTCGATGAAGAAGAATCCGTTCGGGCTTACCTCAACACCCAGCTCAAAGGAGCGGCTGTGGGGTTGGGGCTGGGTTTCGCCGCCGGGTCACTCCTCGGATTACCGCTTGTCTCCCGGGTTGTCCTCGCCCTCCTCGGCCTCACCGTTGGGGTGACCAGACAAAGGGGAGCTCTCGAGAGGGCTATCGAGGAGCGCAGCGAACTGATGCGGATCGAGATCTACACGGTCAACCAATTGCTGGCGATGCGGGTCCGTGCCGGCGGTGGCGTGGTCCAGGCGGTCACCGCCACCGTCGGGCGGGGCCAGGGCGCTGTCGTCGACGAACTGCGCCAGGTTCTGCGCCTCCACCGCGCCGGGTGGCGGGCATCAGACGCGTTCAGGCGAATCGCCGAGGTGACGCCGGAGCCGTTCTGCTCCCGCACCTACCGTCTGCTGGCTTCGGCCGAGGAGCGGGGCTCCGATCTCGCCGGGTCTCTCCTCGCCCTTTCCGAGGACGTCCGGGAATCGAGAAGGGAGGCTATCAAACGCTCGGCAACCAAGCGGAGGGCGGCCATGCTCGTGCCGACCATCGCCGTCCTTGCCCCGGTGCTGATCATCTTCGTCGCAGCACCACTTCCATACCTGATCACGGGCTGGCAATGAAAGGAGAAACAAGAATGCCAACTGTCCGTTACTGGCTGAGCCAACTCAAGGAGAGTGACCGCGGATTGAACACAGCGGAGCTGATGGGAAACGCGGCACTCGCCATTGCCGCCCTGGTGGTCATCTGGGGCGCACTCCAGGTCCTCGGCGTGGACATCGTCGATTGGATACGGGGATCTCTGATCAGCGGCTGAGAGAACGGGGCTTCACGTCGCTGCAGTTTCTGGTCGCGTCGTCGCTTGCGTTGGTCCTCTTCGCAGTGCTGGCGAACATTGTCGTCGTCCAGTATTCGAGAGGGGCGATGCGGTCTGCATTGGACCAGGGCGCACGTGCCGGGTCGATTGCCGGCACCGAGGAGGCTTGCGAAGATCGCGTCTCCCAGGTCCTTGGGGAACTGCTGGGGGGATCGATCGGAGAGACTGTTGTCTTCGACTGCCGGGTCGCCGGACCCGTGATGCGGGCGACCGGGGAACTGGCCGTAGGCTCGTGGACACCATTCACCGCAGACTTCGACTTGAGACTGATCGCCGAGGCGTCGCTGGAAAACCATGAGAGCTGAGAGCGGCCACGCGGCAGTGGAACTGGCGCTCGCTGTAGCAGTGCTGATGATCCCGGCTGCCGTTGCGGTCCTCGGATTCGGGCCGTGGTCGGAACGTTCGGTCCTTGCTGGTGCCGCCGCCGCCGAAGCGGCGCGGGCGGCGGTTATCAGTCTTTCCACCGCGACCGGAAACCAGGTGGCCGCGGAGATGAGCGCGAATTACGGGCTGGATCAGACCGAAATGAGGGTGGGGTGGTGCGGCGCCGTCCCGGCGACCGGTGGGACGGGCACGTGTCCGATGACCCGTGGTGCCACTCTCGAGGTGACCGTGGACGTGTGGGTCCCCCTCGTCAGCACGCCTTGGGGGGAGATCGGAGGGGTGTGGGTCACTCGCAGCCATGCAGAACGCATCGATCTGTACCGGAGCATCGGGTGAGCGACGATCGCGGTTCGGTGACCTTTTGGGTACTCGGCCTGTCGATCATGATCCTGGTCTTCGGGGGACTGGCCCTCGATTTCTGGCGTGTGCTCGCCGTGCAGCGCCAGGCCGGGTCGATCGCTGATGCGGCGGTCACGGCCGCAGCTTCCGGACTAGACGAGGAGCACTACCGGCTCACCGGGGAGGTGTTACTCGATCCGTCCCGCGCCATCGAACTGGGTTCGCTGTCCGTAGCGTCTCAAGATGTGGAGGTGGTCTCGGCGGTGTTCGAGGTGGCGCCAGATAGGTCGGCGATCAGCGTGGAGGTGATCGACGAGATCGAAAGTGGCTTTGTCGCCTTCTTCACCGGCGACGATGGGAGGTTGACGGTTCGGGTCACGTCGTCAGCCGAGCCGGTCCTTGTCCCCTGACCCCCTGCCTTCCGTCAGCTAACTCGATGTCGTTGGAGCGTGCCCCGGGCATTGATCTCTACTGGATTCCCCTAGGCGCAGGCGGGGCGGCTGTGGTCCGGGTGAATGGCCGTATCTACGAGGCAGTCAAGGCACGCTCGGAAGGGAGGAAGCGCCTCGATCTCTATCACACCGCTCTCGAGGCGCGAGTGCCCGAAGGGCGGTACACGGTCGAGAACGGTTGGCCCAGCCCTGATTGGGATACCGCTTCGCGAGGTGTGGTGGTCGAGGGACCGGTGTGGAGCCGCCGCCTTTACCGGTTCCGGGTCTTTCGCTATGAGGTCAGATGTTGGAAAGACGGGACGATCCCCGATGTTGGCGAGGCGGTGGCGAGCCCGCAGCTGCTCAGCGACGACCCCGAGCTGGCGCGGCGTTTGCTCAACCTGGTACCGATGGTGCCCCCACTGGTCTGGGGGCGGGACGAATCGCATAAAGGGGAGATGTGGAATTCGAATTCTGTCGTGTCCTGGCTCTTGTGTCGGGCGGGGGTCGACGTTGACGGTCTGGAACCGCCCTTGGGTGGGCGTGTCCCGGGCTGGAAAGCGGGCATGGCCGTCGCCCGGCGTAGCTAGCTCCTCAAACCAGGTGAGACCACCCAGGAGTAATTTCGACCGGAGGGGCTTTGGCCACCCGTACACTGCCGGCGATGTTCGCCGATCGTCATGTTCTTCGGGTTGTTGCCGCGCGCTTCATCTCCCGTGTCGGTGGAGAAGCAGCGTTCTTCGTGGGTATCTGGGGCAAGGCGGCCTTCGAGCTCGATGCCGACGCCGGTGGGATCGCGCTGGTGATGGCCGCGCTTGGTATCTCCTCTCTGATCGGGTCTTCAATCGCAGGATTGCTGGTCGATCGGTTCGACCCGCGCCGGGTGCTCATTGCCGCCGAGTTCGTGTTCGTCCCGGTAGTGCTCGGCCTGGTGCTCGTCGAGTCCCTCCCTGCCCTGATCGGGATGGTCTTTTTCGTGGGTTTGGCGGGGGCGCCGGTGTTCACCGCGATCGCCTCGTTCGGCCCCTATCTCACAGCCGACCCCGACCGCCTCGGCAAAGTGAACGGGTACATCGAGGGAGCCTCCTGGTCAGCATTTGTGGTGGGACCGGCAGTGGGCGCCCTTCTCGCCGGCACCCTGGGCCTCGATGCGATATTCATCCTCGACGCCGCCACCTCGGTGGTCGCCGCCCTGGTGGTGTCGGGGGTGACGGTCCGCCAGCTCGAAGTACAACATCGTCGTGGCGGGCTCGCCGAGTTGGTGGACGGTTTCGTCTTCTCCTACGCCAATGTCCGGCTCCGGTTCTACATACTGATCGGCTCGAGCGTGTGGGTGATGTTCGGGATGTTCAGCGCCTTGGAGCCCCTCTTCTTCAGAGACATACTCGGGGTGGAGATCGAGACCCTGGGATGGGTCAACTCGATCTTCGGGTTCGGCCTCATCGGCGGGACCTGGGTCGCCTCCCGCCTGCCGTCGACGTATCGCTCCGCGCGCAGCCTCACCATAATCGTGGCGATGACCGGGCTCGGCTCGGTGCTCTACGTCGGGACCGACCGGCTCGGTGTGGTGGTGGCTGCGGGCGTGCTTTGGGGCGCGATCATCGGGTTAATGGCGCCGCTACACCGCACGCTCATCCAGCTCAACTCGCCCGACGAGTATGTGGGGCGGATCGCCGGGGTCACCCACATCCACTCCCAGGCTGGCCACCTGCTTCCCCTCGCTGTGGCGCCCGCCCTGGCTGCTGCCTTCGGCATTCAGCCAACATTGATCGGCGCCGGTTTGCTGGTGACGTTGGTGGCGATTGCTGCCATTCCCGCGGCGGGCCGCCTCGACCGGACCCGGATCGTCGAAGTGCCACCAACCGGGCTCCCCGATCCGCTCGATGAGCCGAAGTCGATCTCGCATTAGCCGCGGCGGGAGTTCTCACTGAGCCCGCGGTTCAGGTATTCTGAGGTTTCCCCGCAACACCGGTGAGTGTTGCATGTTCGGGGGTGGTGTAATTGGTAACACAGCAGGTTCTGGTCCTGTCGTTGAGGGTTCAAGTCCTTCCCCCCGAGCGAGGCAAGAACTAGGTTCTTGTCGACAACATGGTCTCGTCGTCTAGGGGTCTAGGACGCCGGCCTCTCAAGCCGGAAACGGGGGTTCAAATCCCCTCGAGACTGCAAAAGCCAGGGTTAGTAAGAGGCATTTTTGCCTCCTGACCCTGCACCCATCGACGATGCAGCCAGCCACCATGCTTGGAAAGTACCGGGCGAGTGGGACAGATTTCTAGGACAATTTCGTTTGTGGCCTGCGTTTCCGCCTTTGCTCGGCTGTCCGCCGCAACATCAGCGACACACCTTTCGATCAGGAATCGGTTGGTGAGCCGGTCGGCCACCGCAGCTATCGGGAGGGCGAGAAGTGCATCGAGAACGCCGGCCAGCGAGACACCGGCCCCTGGGCGTACGACAAACGCCGACGTCCCGCTTACTCCGATGCGTCCTGTTTGATAAGAAGGCCAACCGGGTATGTATCACCGGTCTGCCTTCTCAGGACCCGAACAAGGCGACAGTCGCCAAATGGATCCAGAAGGCAAGACGACTCAGCCTCCAAGACCGCAACTAACCAATCACCAATCACCAATCGACAGGAGAGAGAAATGAACAACCCAGCTGAAAAGATCAAGGACGCTGCGGACAGCTTCGCGGAAACTGCTACAGCCAAGGCAAAGGAAGGCCTGCATGCAGCCGGCAAGGCCGCAGTGAAGGCCGGCCAGCCTGAGCGAAGCCCGATGAAGGTCACTCTCCTCACCCTTCTGGGTGCTGCTGTCATCGGGGCGATCATTCTCATCTGGCGCAACCAGCGCAACTGAGCCAACTCCCCGAAAGATCGGATCCCCGCATGGTGGGCGGGGATCCTCTTGTATGTCCGCCTATCGTTCCGCTACCAGCGGCATGGTGAGCAAACAGGGTCTCGTCGGTCCTGAGCAGATGGCGCTGAGCCTCGCCGTCCATGCCCTCGGAAGGTTCGATAGTCGGGAGGCATGGGCGACCAGGACCGGGATTGGTTACTGCGGGAAACGATGTCGAGCTCGGCTAACGGCCATCTGGCAATGGTCACGGGAGGGTTTCGTCACAAGCGCAACGGTGAAACATCTGACCCGGAAATAGCCCGGACTCCACCGTCTGATGAAGGAGCGCACAATCGTGCCGATCCCGGGCGGTCTCAGATTTGGGCGGTTTCGATCAGGATCGGTTGAGCTGTGTGGTGGATGCCCTCGCCACCTGTCCCAGATGCTCCTGACCGCAACACCCAGGAGGCACTCCGTGACATCCGATTACCCCCATAACCAGAAATCTCGTGATCTACGCCACCACTCATGAACGTGCTCTCGTCACCGAGAACGTGGCGGACTTCACGCCGCTGGTCATGCAATGGGCCGGAGCAAGCACAGAGCACTCCGGCTTGATCTTCACCAACCCGAAAGGGTTCAACCGGGCAACACTCGCCTACCCCGGGAACCTCATCAACGGTCTCAGTCACTTCCTCATCGATCCGCCGATCAGCGGCGACTCCTGGATCTGGTGGTTGTGACGAAGCGACAAACCACGTCGGTCGAGTCGACGACCAGCACTCGTAGCCGGTAGGAACACGAGGATGAAACCGGCGATGATTCAAACGAAGTCCTGGAGCACCAACTCGGCTCCCTGGTTCGTGGGTCCGGAACGCGGATGAAATCGGCGGCCCGTCGGTTACTCCTCGTCGGGTCCGGTCCGAGTGGAGAGACGACGGCGAGGGGGCTGGGCAGGTAACCTTGCCGTGCACACGGATCCGAGGGGGACGCGATGAAGATCTTTGTTACTGGTGCCTCCGGTTTCGTCGGTGGCGCGTTGGTGGAAACGCTGGCGCCGTTTCACGATGTGCGGGCGCTGGCGCGCTCGGTGGATTCCGCCGAGATCGTGGCGACCCGAGGTGCCGAACCGGTGCGCGGCTCGCTGTCCACCGTCGATCCCGGTGACCTGGCGGGAGTCGACGTGGTGGTGCACTGTGCGGCCGTCACCGACGAGTGGGCGCCCGAGGCCCAGTACTACGAAACCAACGTCGAGGGCACCCGCCGATTGGTGGAGGTTGCTCGCGTCGCCGGCGTGCGACGCTTCATCCACATCGGAAGCGACTCGTCGCTTCTGCGGGGTCGCGCCCTGTACGGTATCGACGAGACGGAACCACTCGCACTCGACGCTCCTTATCCATACCCCCGGACCAAGGCGCTCAGCGAACAAGTCGTCATCGAATCCAACGATCCGGCAGCCGGTTTCGAGGCGTTGGTGATTCGTCCGGTCCTTGTGTGGGGGCCCGGAGACTCGACGGTGCTGCCCCAGCTCGTCGAGATGTTCGAGCGGGGCGCGTTGGTATGGATCTCCGGAGGCCGTACCGCCGTTTCGACGACCCACATTGACAACCTGGTGCACGGGATACTGTTGTCGATCGAGCGCGGGCGGGCCGGGGAGACCTACTTCATCACCGACGGCGTCTCGCATCTGCTGCGGGACTTCCTGACCCGCTACGCGGCTGCGGCCGGTGTCACCCTTGGCGGACGGTCCATCCCCGGCCCGCTCGCTCGAGCGGCCGCTCGCATCATTGAGGGATCGTGGCGGGTGCTTCGTCCCGGTCACCGGCCACCCATCACCCGTTTCGCGGCAGACACGCTCTCGTTCGGGATATCGGTTCGCAGCAACAAAGCTGAGCGTGAGCTCGGATATCAGCCGATCATGGACCTCGATCGGGGCATGGCCGAGCTGGCCGCACTCAGGCCGAACTGATCGGTCAGCCGCGCGAGGCGAACAGGGGCCGAGCCTTCGGCGATCCCGCCCGCGCCCCGTTGCAACACCGACGCAGGGCGACGGGCCAGCCCCGGGATGTGATCGAGGTCTGGGATCTCGACCGGCCGCTGCCGGCGAACACGCGCACAGTTCCGGCAACATGGCGATCATGGCGTCCCATGCCGCGGCGTGCTTGACGTCGCCGACCGCTTGCAGTGCCGAGATCTCGGCTGAGAACAGTTCGACGATCGTCTTCCCGCTGCCGATGGAACTGCTGCGTGTGCTCGACATGGTGCGTCCCGAGAGGCAGTGAACTGACCGCCTGCTGTCATGAAGCCCGGTGCCGCCACCTCCTTCATCGAAGAGCCGAAACGACTTGGAAGCGAGAAAGGGCATAATCAGGCCATGAGACGCCCAACGGTGCGCGGTCTGATCTTGGGGATGATCCTCTCGGGCGCGTTCGCAGTTCAGGCTATTGCCCAGACTCCAACTGTGATGCTCGCCGATGTGGACGGGCCGATCACACCTGTCACCGCGACCTACCTGGCCGACGCGGTCGACGAGGCTGGTAATCGCGGTCTACCGCTGGTGGTGACCATCGACACGCCCGGCGGGCTCGACACTTCCATGCGAGACATCGTCCAGACCTTGCTCGGCGCGCCTATTCCAGTGATCGTGTATGTGCAGCCGGCGGGAGCGCGGGCTGCATCGGCCGGAACGTTCATCACGATGGCGGCCCACGTCGCCGTCATGGCCCCTGCCACCTCGATTGGCGCGGCCACCCCAGTCGACCTGGAGGCGGGCGAGACGGCCAGCGACAAGATCATCAACGATGCGGTGGCTTTCGCGGTGTCCGTCGCCGAGCGGCGAGGACGCGATGTTCAGTTCGCGGAGGACTCCGTCAGAGACGGCACTTCGGTTGCCGCAAGCGTTGCCGTTGAACGCGGCATCGTCGATCTCGTGGCCGAGGACCTCGAGGCTTTGCTCGCTGAGGTCGACGGAATGGTCGTCAACGCCGGCGGTTCCGATGTGACGCTTCGCACGGCTGGGGCTTTCGTCGAACGGATCGAGATGTCGACTTTCCAGAGGATCCTCGCCCAGATAGCCGACCCGAACCTGGCGCTGCTGTTCCTTTCGATCGGCACGCTCGCCGTGGTGTACGAGGCAGCCAACCCGGGCATGGGGTTCGCGGGTATCGCAGGAGTCATCATGATCCTCCTCGGCTTCTTCGCCCTCAGCGTGCTGCCGGTGGCCACTGCCGGAATCGCGCTGCTCATCCTGGCGATGGCGCTCTTTATCGGAGAAATATTCGTTCCAGGGATAGGTGTCTTCGCGGCCGGAGGAACGATCTCGCTAATTCTCGCCGGGATCTTCCTGTTCGACGGTCCGTTGGGAGTGAGTATGCCGTTGCTCTGGCCGAGTGCCATCGTGCTGGGACTCGGCAGCGCCTACGCCGGGCGCGAGGCGTTCAAGGCTCGCTTCGCGCCTTCCACGACCGGGGCCGGCACACTCCTGGGCCGGGAAGTTACTGTTGTGGGCGATGCCAAGGCGGGATGGTCGGCCTTCCTGGACGGCGCTTGGTGGACGGTCCGGCCCGCCGAAGGAAATTTGCAGGACGGAGACGTAGCGCAGGTGACTGCCGTCGACGGGATCCGCCTGGTGGTCAACCCCAAGGAGCAATCACATGAACTTTGACTTGATTACCGGTGTGGCACTCGCCGCCGCCCTCGGCCTGGTGATCCTGCGGGCCGCCATTCACATCCTTCCCGAATACGAACGCGGTGTTCTGTTCCGACTGGGACGGGTGACGGGTGAGCCGCGCGGACCGGGCCTGATATTCATCATCCCGATCGTCGACAAGCTACTCAGGGTGAGTTTGCGGACGGTGACCCTCGACATCCCGCCCCAGGACATCATCACCAAGGACAACGTCACGGTGCGGGTCAACGCGGTGGCCTATTTCCGAGTAGTCGACGCGAACAAGGCGATCCTCGAGATCCAGGACTTCGGTTTTGCCACCGGGCAGGTTGCCCAGACGACGCTGCGCAGCATCGTCGGCCAGGTCGAACTCGACGAACTTCTTGTCAACCGCGACGAGATCAATCGCCAACTCCAGCAGATCATCGACGGCCTGACCGACCCGTGGGGCGTGAAGGTGTCGCTGGTCGAGATCAAGGACGTAGAGCTCCCTGACTCGATGCGGCGGGCAATGGCCCGTCAGGCCGAATCTGAGCGCGACCGTCGGGCAAAGGTCATTCACGCTCTCGGAGAGCAGGAGGCGGCCGCCACGCTGGCCGAGGCTGCCCGGCTCATGGAAGATCGACCCGCCGCGATGCAGCTGAGGTTGTTACAGACGATGACCGAGATCTCGGCTGAGAACAGTTCGACGATCATCTTCCCGCTGCCGATGGAACTGCTGCGTGTGCTCGACATGGTGCGTCCCAAGAGTCAGTGAACTGACCGCCTGCTGTCATGAAGCCCGGTGCCGCCACCTCCTTCATCCATGAGTCGATGCCTTTCCGGGTCGGCGCTCTCGCCAAAGTTTGAGACGGAATGGGAGTAGACGAAGCCGACGAGGTCGTCGACACGAGCCGACGCCACAGCGACGCAAGTGTCGGCGGCCCCGTAGTACATGCGCACATTCCCATCGTCATCGGCGATCCACCCGGTCGGGAAAACAACACCGGGGACATCGCCAGTCCTCTCGTACACCGCCTCGGGCCCGAAAACCCATTCATCGGAACGGGCCAGGACTGTCGCCGGATGTGCCAGATCAAGGAGGGCAAGGCCCGCCCGGTACAAAGATCCGGCCGCGGTCGCCTTGACACCATGGTATAAGACCAGCCAGCCATCCTTCGTGTGAAGCGGCGGTGGGCCAACCCCCACCTTCTCTCGATCCCACTGTCCCGATCGCCGGCTCTCGATCAGCACCTGGTGACCGCCCCAATGCCGCAGGTCAGGGCTGAACGAGATCCAGATATGGGCCTCACCGCGTGCGTAGGGAGAAACGGGTCGATGAAGGAGGGCGTACCGGCCGTCGAAGGTCTGAGGAAAGAGCGCGGCGTCTTTGTCTTCGGGCGTCGACACGATCGCCTCTCCCTCGAAGGCAACGAAGTCGCTGGTCGAGGCAAGGCAGACCAATGGCCCACCGAGTGAAACCCCGGTGTAGGCGATCAGATACTCCCCTCCGATCTTGGTGATCCGCGGGTCTTCGATTCCAAAGCGCTCCTCATAGCGAGATGCTCGCCGTTCGAGTGTTGGCTGGGCATCGATCCTCCAATTGGTTAATCCATCGTGGCTGCGGGCGACAGTGAAATGAGACAAGCCAGAACGATCTTCGACCCGGACTAGAAGCACGGTCTCGCCGTCAGGCCCGATAGTCGCTCCCGGATTGAAAACCGCGTTGACCGTGTAGGGCCAATTCTGAGGCGTCAGAATCGGATTCTCGGGATGACGTGTGAACAGTTGATGGAGTCGGACCGACGACATCAACCAGCGGCCTTGGAGATTCGGGTCATTGTCCCGAAGCAGGGCCGACTGAGTCGGCTCGATCGTCGCGATGTCCTCTCGGCCGGTTGATGAAGCGGCCCGCGGTCGACCACCGGAGTAGAGGAGAGATGGTGCTCGAAGACACCAACATCGTCGATGAGACGCGCCAGGTGATCGATTACCGGTGCCAACGTTGCGGCGCTCATGTCAAGCGACGCTCGCGGCTTGATCGGCGAGAACGCGGCTGGCAAGGCGGTCATAGCTCGCAGCGACCCGGGCCCAGCTCAACTGCTCGCCTTCTCGGCAGGCGGCCGACGAGGCGGCCTCTAGCGCCCGACGATCCGTCAAGTAACGCTTGAGAGCGCCGGCGATGGCGTCCGGGTCGCGGATCGGCACCACGGTGCCGGCGCCTCCCGCCAGTAATTCGACAGCGTGGGGAAATGCTGTGGCCACTACCGGTAACCCGGCGGCTATGGCTTCGATGAGGACACCCGATGTCACCTGCTCTTCATTCTCGTACGGAAGCAAGGCGATGTCTCCTCCCAGAATGAACGCCATGAGTTCGGTCGGGCTCATGTAGCCATCCGTCATCTCAACAATTCCATGGAGACCGAGGTCGTGAATCAGCACCTCCAGTTGAAGTCGGTAGGCCTCGCCTTCGCGACGCTTGACGTTTGGATGAGTCGCACCTCGCACGATCAGCCTCGGCTGTGGCTCCAGGTGCCGGAGCTTGCTCATGGCTCGAATGCTCCATTCGATTCCCTTACCGGGCCCGACCAGCCCCCAGCTGATGATGGTGGGTCTCAGACCGGGAGGCCGTGGCTGGGGCCGCTTTCGCACGACCGATGCCCCATGAGGTATCACGTGCACCTTGGACGCGTCGACGTCGAAAAGAGTCGTGAGGCGTGCTCTGGCAGAGTCCGACATCACCACGGCGGCTTCGGTCGTGGCGACCAGCCTTTCGAGGATGCTCCTCTGGGCGGTCGACGGACGAGCCGGCACCGTGTGAAGGGTCACCACTACCGGAACTGGAGAATGGTCGGATAGGTCGAGGACCGCCCGGCCATCCTCTGGTCCGTAGATGCCGTACTCGTGCTGAATCCACAACAGGTCGTACTCGTTCCAGTGGACTATCGCCTGATCGATCGGTTGTGAGGAAGAGAGTTGGGCGACGACCTCCGGCCCAAGGCACATCGACTCATCGCCGGCTGGCAGCATTCGGATTACTCCCGCTGAGTCTGGATTGCCCCGGGTGATAGTGAGGGCGTCGACCAGCGCACGGCTGAATGTGGCCAGCCCGCACCGGGTCGGCGGATAGGTGCTCACGAAGAGTATCCGAGGATCCAACCACTTCCCGATCAAGCCTGCCTCCTTGGCGACACGGCAATTGTGGGTCGACGGGCGGATATCTGCCCAGGGCCAGAAGTCCCTACTCGAGAGTGGTCGCCATTCGAGCCGCGGGGTATCCCGATTCGCGGGGGCGGGCACTTCCGCGACCGACAAGATAGAGGAATGCTGCTCCACCGCCCGCTTTCGCCACCTATTCGACGCGACGCATCTGCACTCGACATGGAAAACGGCGAACCACCTGAAACACGGGTCTTTTAGACTTGTGCGAGTCCTCGGCTCTATACTCCCGCTCGCCCCGATTCCCCTTTTGTTTACGGAGGATTCTTCAAGATGACGGAAATGATCCTGTATATCGCGCTTGCCGCGGGTCTGGCCTCGCTGCTCCTGGCCACCTATTACACCCGCGTGGTGCTCGCTGCACCCCAAGGCAATGAGCGAATGGTCGAGCTTTCGGCTGCGATTCGAGCTGGGGCTATGGCCTTCATCCGTCGCGAATACATGTGGGTTTCGGTGTTTGTCGTGGTCATGGGCGTGCTCATCGCGATATTCCTCGATTGGGGCTTGCCGTGGGGAGCGGCCGCCTATGTCTTCGGAGCGGTGCTCTCCGCCGGGGCGGGCTTCGTGGGCATGCGAATCGCAACTGCAGCCAACGCCCGGACCACAGAGGCGGCGCGTTCCGGTGGGATAATCGAAGCGCTGCCGGTCGCATTCCGGGGCGGGGCCGTCATGGGCTTCACGGTGGCAGGTCTCGGTCTTCTCGGCGTTGGGCTGGGTTTTCTGCTCTTCAACCAGATCCTCGAAGATCCTGATTGGGCCGAGATCATCACCGCAATCGGTCTCGGCGGGTCATCGATCGCTCTCTTCGCTCGAGTCGGTGGCGGTATCTACACGAAAGCGGCCGACATCGGCGCCGACCTCGTGGGCAAAGTCGAAGCCGGCATCCCCGAGGACGATCCCCGCAACCCGGCCGTCATCGCGGACAACGTGGGAGACAACGTGGGTGACGTCGCCGGCATGGGTGCCGACCTCTTCGAGTCTTACGTCGGTTCGATTGTTGCGCCGATCGTCTACGCAGCCCTCGCATTCGGCGGGCTTGCCTTTCAGGCGGAAGCGATCATCTTCCCGCTTGCGGTAGCCGCCCTCGGCATGTTCGCGGCAATCATCGGGTCTTTCCTGGTGCGGGCAAAGAGCGACGAGGACCTTGCGGCCGCACTACATCGCGGCACCAACTTCTCGCTCATTGCGACCGCCGCCGGAGTTCTGGGTCTGGTCTACTGGATCTTCGGCGACACCGCAGAAAACCCGCTCGGCCTCTGGATCGCTGTTGTCGCCGGGCTCATTGTCGGCTGGTTCGTCGGAAAGATCTCCGAGTGGTTCACCTCGGACCACTACAAGACGGTCAAGGAGATCGCCCGTCAGGCACAGACAGGCCCCGCCACCGTCATCATCACCGGTATCGCGGAAGGAATGCGGTCGGCTGCGTTCTCGGTGATGGTGGTCGCAGCAGGAATCGGCGCCGCTTTCTTCGCTGGTGACTGGGCTCTGGGCGACGGTGGAGGGATCTACGGGGTCGCGATCGCCGCCATCGGCGTGCTTGCCACCCTCGGGATTACAGTCTCTGTCGACGCATATGGCCCGATAGCGGACAACGCAGGTGGCATCGCCGAAATGGCACACCTCCCCCCGGAAGTTCGTGAAGCTACTGACGCCCTCGACTCGCTGGGCAATACCACGGCCGCGGTGGCCAAAGGTTTCGCCATTGCATCAGCGGCGGTCACGTCGCTGGCCCTCTTCGCTGCCTTCACCCAGGCCGTCCAACTCGAGTCGATTGACCTCACCAATGTCGAAACCGTGATCGGGCTCTTCATCGGTGGGATGTTCCCCTTCCTGTTTGCCGCGATGACCATGAAGGCCGTGGGCCGCGCAGCCAACAAGATGATCGACGAAGTCCGGCGTCAGTTCCGTGAGATTCCCGGGTTGAGGGAAGGACACCCGGACGCCAAACCCGAATACACGACTTGTGTGGATATCGCGACTGCAGGCGCTCTCCGGGAGATGATCATCCCGGGCTCATTGGCCGTTGCCCTTCCGCTTGTTGTCGGATTCATCAATGTCGAAGCACTCGGAGGGCTCCTCGCCGGTGCCCTCGTGACCGGCTTCCTCCTCGCCATCTTCATGGCAAATGCAGGTGGGGCATGGGACAACGCCAAGAAGTTCATCGAGACCGGCGCCTTCGGGGGCAAGGGCAGCGATGCCCATCACGCCGCTGTGATCGGCGATACGGTCGGCGACCCGTTCAAGGACACTTCGGGGCCGGCGATGAATATCGTGATCAAAGTGATGACCATCGTTTCGCTGATTTTCGCCTCGGCCTTCATCGGTTGAGCTCGGTATTGGGCGCCTCTGGCGTTTCGTTGCGCCGACAGAGTGTCTCTTGCCGCCAGCGGGAGGACAGCTACGCGACGGGAGTACCGCAACCGGCGTCTCTCCCTCCGCTTGCGGAGGGAGTACCGGCGACGAAAGAGCCGGGGAGGGTGGGAGGTTCCCACCAACGCTGGTTGAGCCGCGACCTCACTCATCTAGATGGGTTTCAAGCCCCCTTACCTCCCCGCCTCGGAGGGCGGGCAGGGACCTTTTCCCCATTCGGCTCCGCCTCTGGGGGAACAGCTTCGCGGATCTTCCTCCCGCGGGCGGGAGGACAGCCCGTCGCTTTGAGCCGGTGGGACAGTTGAGGCGACATTGAAAGAGATCACGTTCATCCGACATGCGGAGTCGGCCGCTAACAGCGCCGGGATCTGGAACGGTAGGTCGGACGGTCCGTTGAGCGAAGCGGGCCACTCCCAGCTCAAGGCGTTGGGTGAGAGGCTCCGTGATTCCAGCTTCGACGTGGTGATCTCGTCTCCTCTGGAAAGGGCGCGCCGGACCGCGGCAGCCTTCAGCGACGATGTGGTGCTCGACCTCGAATTCGTGGAGATCGATCTCGGCCGCTGGGATGGATGGACCACCGAAGAAGTGCAAAGCCAGGATTCGGAGGCGCTACGTGCTGCGATAAGCAGTCGTACCTCCCCGATGGGGACTACGGGTGAGACCCTTGACGAGGCAGGGGAGAGGGTTCTCAATGCCGTCGACAAGCTGGTCGCCTCCCTGCCCGACGAAGCATCTGCCGCAGTGGTCACCCATGGAGGACTTCTCCAGACGGTCCTTCACCAGTATCTACCGGGCGGATCCCATCGAGCCCACTCCTTCGTAGACAATTCGGCGATAACCACGATCCGCTTCTTCGAAGACCACTCACGGCTGGCAACGTTCAACGACACCGGCCATCTCGGGCCGCGGTCGTCCCAGGTCGCCGAGTTCCTCGCGGCCGGCAGGACTATCGTCTCACTGGTCCGTCACGGCCAGACCAAGGCGAACGTCGAGCAGCGTTGGCAGGGCCAGGGAGATTGGGATCTCGACGAGGTCGGTTATCGCCAGGCCGCCGCCCTTGGCTCTTGTTACGGGAAATGGAGCAGTGTCTTCAGCTCGCCGTTGTCGCGAGCAAGGAACACAGCAGGCTTCCTTGCGGAGGCCGAGCCGGTTTTGGTGGACGATCTCAAAGAGTTGCACATGGGCGAGTGGGAGGGGCTGACCACCACCGAGATCGAGGCTCGCTGGCCCGACGTGTTGGAGGAGATCTACGGCAAAGGTGTCGATTTGAAGCGGGGCACGACCGGCGAGTCGTGGGCTGAGCTGACCACACGATTCACCTCGGCGATCGACACGATAGAGCCAGCATCCGGCGAACCGACGGTGGTAGTGGCCCACGGTGGCGCGATCCGCGCCTACATTTCCTCGCTCACTGCCACAACCGACACCTACGCCGAAAGCCTTTACACCCCGCGCAATACCAGTGTCAGTCACGTCGCTCTCACCGACCGGGGGCCTTTGATCCTGGATTACGCCGTTGCGCCACACCTCGAGGCCCTGGACTCGTGACGGCGGAGTACAACTCCGAGCGGTACGCAATCATCAACCGCTGGGACCCAACCCATCTGGAGAAGATCGATCGTCTGCTCCCTCTCGAAGCCGGGGACAGAGTGCTCGAGATCGGGTGCGGGCAGGGACACCTGACCAAACGTCTCGCTGCACGTGGTATCGACATCACGGGTATCGATGCCAACCCGAACGCGGCCCATGTATCCGAGTCGGAGCGTGTGTTCTACATGAGGGCCGAGGCTCTCGAGTTCGACGACGGGGTGTTCGATTCGGCTATCGGCGTGCACTCGATCGAGCACATCCCTGACCTCCAAGGTGCCTTCGCCGAGATGGCACGTGTCTTGAAGCCGGGCGGCAAGGCGCTGTTCATCTACCCGGCCGAGCCGATCAAGGGCCTGTACGCGATTCCGACTGCGATCATCCTGCACAAGAACCCACTCATGGCCCGAGAGATCCACTGCCAGAAGCTCACTCCGAACAAGGTCCTCTTGATGTTGGGCCCCTACGGATTCGAGGAGCGTCACCGCGAGTTCAATCTTCTCAAGACTCCGCAGTTCGTCTCGGTCTTGGAAAAGGTGAAAGGCGGGCCGAAAACGGAGGGACCCGTCGGCCAGGAAGGCAGTTGATGGCGGAGTTCAACTGTCAGGACTGCGGGAAGGCCTTCGAACTCCGACAGGACGTGCTCGACCGATACCCGGGGTGGAGCCCTCGCCAGTGCCTCAACTGCAGGAACAAGGCGAACCCAACTTCGAGTTCGGTGGCCAAACGCCCGGCGTCGAAGAGTAAGAGCCGTGACCTCACCGTCGGCGAGGTACTCGAGTCTTTCACCGAGGGCCCGGACAGCGGGGTCTTCACCGACGGCGCCTCCGAGGGCAACCCCGGGCCGGGAGGTTGGGGCGCTGTTTACGTCGAGGATGGAGTCGTCGTCGATGAGAAGATGGGCTCCGAGGCGCACACGACCAACAACCGCATGGAGTTGACAGCCATGGTGGCCGGGCTTGAGATGCTGCCCGTCGACTCCGGTGCCGACGTCTACACCGACTCCAAGCTGATCGTCGACACCCTCAACACCTGGGCAAAGGGCTGGAAGGCGAAAGGGTGGAAGAGGAAGACCGGCCCGATCGCCAACCTCGAATTGGTCCAGCGGGCGTTCGCACTCTACGAGGAACGGCCCGGCGTCAACGTGAAGTGGATCCAGGCCCACAGCGGCTATCGGTGGAACGAGTATGCCGACGCCCTCGCCACTTCCTATCGCAGAGGCAGCCATTGACCGTGCCCGGCCGGGTGGACGCCGATTACCTCCGTGCCTGGAAAAAGCACACCCATCGATCGCCGCTGTACGCCCATCTCATCGACATGACCATCAGTCGGCCCGAACTGATGCGGGTCATCCAGCGGATCGATAGCCGACCGCCGCCGAATGTCTACCTGGCTGCGGTCCAATATCTGCTGATCGAAGGGCGACCGTCACCCCTCGCCGGTTACTACCGGTCGCTGGTGGACGAGCCGTTGCCTGTCGAAGAACTCGACGACGCCTTCGTCGAGTTCGTCGTCGCCAACGAAGAGGAGATTGTCGAGCTGGCCAACAGCCGCTACACCCAGACCAATGAGTGCCGTCGTTGTGTGGCACTGCTCCCTGGCGTGATGACCTCGCCCTTCGAAGAGTTTCACCTGGTTGAGATCGGGACCAGCGCGGGGCTCAACCTCGCCCTGGACAGGTACCGGTACGACTTCGCCGGTCGCGAATGGGGGCCTCCAGACTCGCCGGTTCATCTCACTGCCGGGGTACCCGGCGATCAGCCGCTCCTCCGGCCTACCGGAATCGGTCGGCGGGTGGGCATCGACATCAACGTGATCGATCGAAACACTCGCGAGGACCGATTGTGGCTGGACGCTCTCATCTGGCCTGAGCACGACGAGCGGCGCGAGCGCCTCCGTCGCGCCCTCGACGTCACTTCCGACATGGACCTGGAGCTCGTCGAGGGAAGTGTGCTCGACCGGCTCGCGCAAGTCCTTACCGACCTTCCCGGGAATGAGCCGGTGGTGGTGATGAACAGCTTCGTTCTGATCCAACTCGACCCTGACCAGCGTCGCGAAGTAGAACAGATCGTCGAGGCTGCCCGGACCATACGCCCTGTCTACCGGGTTTCTCTGGAATTGATCCACATGGAGTACGACTGGGCTCGTCTCGAAGTGGGCGACGAGTTAGAACTCACAGAGCTGGGCCGGGCACATCCGCACGGAGAATGGGTCGACCTCGACTATTCGGCCCTGAAAGCCAAGCCGTAGTTCAGGTGCGTCCGTAGACCGGGACCAGGGCGCCGGTTATCACACCGCTGCCCTCGCTGAGAAGGAATTCGGCGACGGCGGCGATCTCATCGGGTGTCGGCCAGTCGACGTAGTCGGCATAAGGCAGTGAAGCCCGGGTAGCCGGGGTATCGATCACCGAGGGCATGATCACGTTTGCGGTGACACCCGAGCCGTCGAGCTCGTCGGCGACTGTCTTGCCCAACGCCACCACGCCGGCCTTGGCGATGTTGAACGCGGCCTGGCCGGTCGGGTAGTCGACCGCACCGCGGCTGCCAACAAGCAGGATGCGCCCCCAGCCCGCCGCGCGGAGGTAGGGGACCGCGGCGCGGACTGCGTAGAAAGCTGACCTCAGATTGAGGTCGAGCATCCGCTCGAATCGGACATCGTCGGTCTCCTCGACGTCACGACCGCCGGCCCAACCTCCGACCAGCGCACAAAGCCCGTGGATCCCACCGTTCTTGTCTGCCACTTCCTTCACGAAGTTGGCAACAGCTTCGGTGTTGGTAGCGTCGACGCGGGTGAGGGTGAGCTGGTCTTCGGAGACGTCGAACTGCTCCTCGAATCGTGAAGCTTCGTCGGGCAGCAGATATGTCAACGCCAGTCGGTAATCGTGCTCGAGAAGACGCCGGCTGAGGGCAGTGCCCAATCCGCCGGTCCCGCCGGTGATGACAATGGTTTTGCTCAACTGAATCCTTGATTGACCTGCCTCAACTCTAATGCCGACTCTCCGGACCGTGGCAGCAGGGACGCCAGGATTCGGGTGTTGTCAGATCAGGCTTCGGAGCCACTGGCCCTCCGGGTGCGCCATCGCCGATTGGAGGTCGCTCAGTGAATCGAGGTCGTGAAGGAGACCGGTCCTGGCGAAGATCTCGGCAATGCCCATCTGGGCGAGATGGAGGTGGGCGCTGACCGTCCCGTAGCGAAACTCGATCGGGTGGGGTGACGAAAGCGCAGTTGTGCCGCCGTCCGCCGACGGAGCGAGGATGGCGGTTCCGCCCTCGATCGCGGCGCCGATGCCGTCGAGGTCGGAGCCGGTGACCAGGGGCAGGTCGGCATGGAGGACCACCCACCGCATGCTGTTGGCGGCCGCCCAGTGCACCCCGTCGGTGGCGGCGCCGTTCAGCCCGCCTCCGCTCTCCTCGATCACCGGAACCCCCAGGGACGTGGCCCAGCTGGAAACACCGGAGTCGGCGGTGACGATGGCGGGCATCAGCAGCGCCTCCGCGGCTGCCATGATGGTGCGGGCAGCCATCGAAGTGGCGAGCATCTGTCGGGTTTCGGGGTCAAGGGCTGACGCCAGCCGTTCCTTGCCGCTGGTAAACGACCTGATCGGAATGATGGCGGTTACCGGCATGTGACGAGGGTAGATGGGGAATACCAGGGGTTGAGCCGGGTTGTCACTGTCACAGTCGAAATTGGAGCTTCAAATCGCAACCGCAACATGGAACGGTCAGGTAATCGCAGAATCGGATGAGACGGAGATGGTGGAGGGCAATCATTACTTCCCGCCGCACACCATCAAAAGCGAGTTCTTCCAACCGTCGGGTGCGTCCTCGGTGTGTCCTTGGAAAGGGAATGCCAGCTATTACGACGTGGTCGTCGACGGCGAGGTTAACAAGGGCGCAGCGTGGTTCTATCCCGACCCCAAGCCGGCAGCCTCCAACATCAAAGATCACATCGCCTTCTGGCGCGGGGTCACCGTTTCCGCTTAGAAGAACAAGTTCTTGGTGATGAGGCCGGCCGCGAGACCGTAAAAGGCTGCGATCACGTCGTCTGCGACCACTCCGGTTGCCCCCGGGACCCTGTCGGCCCGGGCGACTCCGGGGAACCCGGCTTTGAAGATGTCGGCAACCCTGAAGATCACCAGTGCGACAAGGCCGGGGCCCCAACCCAAGCTGATGGTCGCGATGAATGTGCCTGCGGCCTCGTCGATGACGATCCATGCGGCGTCGCCCTCGTCCGCGACCAGGTTGGACACCGACCAGATCGCCAGAGCGGTGACTGCGGCCGCCGCTCCAATCTGGGCCAGGATCCCGAAGCTGCCGAGCCAGATCGCAACGGGAAAGGCAAACAGAGAAGCGACCGTGCCCGATCCGGCGTCTGAGCCACGCGCTCTACCCAGAATCAGGCCCGATCCGAACCAGGATGCTATCAGCCTTGTCACAGGCGCAACGCTAACGCCCGGCATCGGCCGCGCTCGGGCACCGTGATGAACATTGCCGACGCGATCTGGTTTACCCTTGCGGGATGGAACAGGCAACCTACATCTGGGATGACGGCGAAATGGTCCCCTGGGCCGACGCCACCGTCCACTTCTTATCGCACGCGCTCCACTACGGAACCGGCGTCTTCGAGGGCATTCGCTCTTACGAGACAGTCGACGGTTCAGCCGTATTCCGCCTGTCCGATCACATGGTCCGCCTCGAGGCATCGGCGCGGGCCTACGGAATCCCGCTGCAGTACTCCGTCGACGACCTCAACAAGACGGCAATCGAGTTGCTCCGGGTCAACGAGCTCAAAGGGGCGTACATCCGACCCCTCGTCTTCCACGAATTGGGCGAGTTCGGGCTGAACCCGGCCGGGAGCAGGGTGAAGACGATGATGGCCGCGTTCGCTCTCGGCAGTTATCTCGGCGACGACGGGGTTGCCAACGGGATCCGGGCCAAGGTGTCATCGTGGCGGCGGATCTCACACGAGGATTTCATTCCGACGGCGAAAGGCACGGGTGGTTACTTGAACTCATCGCTGGCCAAGTCCGAAGCGGTCCGCTCCGGGTATGACGAGGCGATCATGCTCAACCAGTCGGGGTCGATTTCGGAGGGAAGCGGGATGAACCTCTTTCTCGTCTCCGATGGAATTGTCTACACCCCACCGGTCTCGGCAGGCATCCTGAAGGGGATAACCAGGGACTCAGTGATCGAGATCCTTCGCGACCGTGGCTACGAGGTGCGGGAAGAAGAGCTGGCGCGGGGGTCGATGTATGTCGCCGATGAGATGTTCCTCACCGGCACCGCAGCCGAGGTGACACCGGTGGCCGAGATCGACGACCGCACCATCGGCTCCGGTTCTCCCGGCCCGATCACCAAGGAAGCCCAAACCCTGTTCTCCAAGGCCGTACGCGGCGAACTCGAGGAATACCGCAAGTGGCTGGAAGTCTTCTGATCGTGTACCGGCACGGGTAGTGGGCCAGCAACCCAACCTCGAGCTCACCGAGTCGGACCTGCCCCGGGGGAGACTCCAGCCGGGCCCGGCTCGCCGCTGGCGTCCGATCAAGCCCGGCCTGGTCACCGCACCCGAGGAGAACCCGACCGGTGGGATGTTCGGCCACATCGGCCCCGACCATGGATACGCCCTGCGGTTGATCAGCGGTTTCGAACTCCCCGATGACGACCCCGACTTGAGGGCGGTGGTCGCAGGGCTGGCGCAGGCCCGGGCTGCGGCCCTGGGCAGGGCCGCGGTCAACGAAGACATCGAGGTCGCCCTGATGCTGTGCGGATACTGGCCAGAGAGCCCGCCTTCGCTCGTCGAGCGGCGAGAGCGTTGGCTGGCAGCAGCTCCCCACGACCGGAGGCCGGGACAGACCGCTGTCGCCGATGTCGACGATGCCGATCTGATACTGAAACCAGATCAGTTGCGCGCCGTGCTCCGGCGCACCTGAGCTGTCGGCAGTTCCCCCGGACAACTACCGTCGGGTTCTATGAAAATCGTTCGTATCAAGGCAGGCGATGACATCGCCTACGGAATCGCCGACACCGAGGGAGTCGAGATCTATCGGGGATCTCCTTTTGTCGCATGGGAACCCACCGAGTCGGTGGTCCCCTGGGCCAGTGTCCAGCTCCTGGCACCGGTCATCCCGACCAAGGTGATCTGTGTCGGAAAGAACTACGAAGACCATGCCGCCGAGATGGGGACCCTCCCTCCCGAGGAGCCACTGCTCTTCATGAAGCCCGCAACTTCGGTGACCGGGCCTGACGCTTCGGTGGTATATCCGCCGATAACCAGCGAACTGCACCATGAGGCGGAGCTGGCGGTGGTCATCTCCAAGGTTGCCCGTCATGTCAAGGCCGAGGACGCTGGCGGTGTCATCCTCGGCTACACCGCAGCCAACGACGTCACCGCACGAGACCTGCAGCGAACGGACGGCCAGTGGACCCGCGCCAAAGGGTTCGACACCTTCTGCCCGCTGGGCCCGGCGATCGAGACCGAACTCGACCCTCTCGAGCGCCTTGCCATCATCTGCAGGGTCAACGGGGAGGTTCGCCAGGCTGGCTTCACATCCGACATGATCTTTGGAGTCGGCGCGATCATCGAACACATCACCGAGGTGATGACCCTCCTGCCCGGAGATGTGATTCTCACCGGGACACCCTCGGGGGTCTCGGCGGTCGATGTCGGCGACACCATGGAAATCGAGATCGACGGAATCGGGACCCTCACCAACCGTGTGGTGAAACGATGACGGTCCGGGTCCGGATCGCTCCTTCCCCGACCGGAAACCTCCACGTCGGCACCGCAAGAGCCGCCCTCTTCAACTGGCTGTATGCCCGGGCCAACGGCGGAGTGTTCATAGTCCGCAGCGACGACACCGACACCGAGCGCTCGACGGTCGAATACGAGGAGGGGATCCTCGAGTCGCTACGCTGGCTCGGCCTCGAGTGGGACGAGGGCGTCTCAGTGGGCGGCCCCCACGGCACGTACCGTCAGTCGGACCGCTACGAACGCTACCGGGAGGTGGCCGTTCAGCTGATCGAGTCCGGGGCTGCCTACTACGACCAGCGGCCGACAGACGAGCTGGAGGCCCTCCGCCAGCAAGCCCAAAGCGAGGGCAAGCATCCCGGCCACTACATCCGCCGGCCTGATCAGGAGTTCGACAGCGGCGTCGTCCGCCTCTCGATCCCCCAGGACGCACCCATTGTCTTCGATGACATGATCCGCGATTCGGTCAGTTTCGAGCCCAGAGACGTTGACGACTTCGTCATTCTTCGCACCGACGGAATCCCCACCTACCACCTGGCATCGACGGTCGACGACGTCGACTACGGCATCACCCACGTCGCCAGGGGTGAGGACCTCCTCCCCTCGACGCCGAAACACATTCTGATCGCCCGGGCCATGGGTGCCGACGAACCGGTATACGCCCACCTGCCGCTCCTCTTCGGGACCGATGGCAAGAAGCTGTCAAAGCGCCATGATGCGTCGTCGCTGACCGACTTCCGGGACGCCGGATACCTTCCTGATGCCGTCTTCAACTATCTCTGTCTGCTCGGCTGGTCGGTAGACGGTGAGACGACGATCTTCTCCCGCGATGAGGCGGTGGCAGCGTTCGATCTCGCTGACGTCTCCAAGAACCCGGCAACGTTCGATCCGGAGAAGCTGGAGTGGATGAACGGGGAGTACATACGGGCGATGGACCCGGCCCGGTTCGTCGAACTGGTGGTTCCATTTGTCGAGGACGCCGTGGGCCGTGAGCTCGACGGGGCCGAACTCTCCCGTTTCGAGGAGATCTCGCCCCTGGTCCAGGAGCGGACCAAGCTGTTGCCCGAGGCAGGGGAGCAGGTGATTTTCCTCTTCGCCGACATCGACGAATACGACGAGAAGTCCTGGGACAAGGTCATGACCAAAGACGGCGTCGCCGACGTCCTCGCTGCGGCGTCACAACGTCTCGGAAGTCTCGAGGCCTGGTCAGCCGGGGCGATCGAGGAGGATCTGCGTGCGTTGCTCGCCGAAATGGAGATAGGCGTGGGCAAGGGCCTGCAGCCGATGCGGGTCGCCGTAACCGGTTCTTCGGTCAGCCCGCCCCTGTTCGAGTCGATGGCGGTGCTGGGCCAGGAGAAGACGGTCGCCAGGCTGGACGCGGCGCGTTCCCGTCTCGCTGGTTGACCTGGCCCTGTTTGCCGACCCGGAGAGTTGGGCTGGTATCCGGTGGGGCTGTATCCTGATAGCTTCTTCACCCCTTTGGTCCCGTCGTCCAGAGGCCTAGGACGCCGGCCTTTCAAGCCGGAAACGCCGGTTCGAATCCGGTCGGGACTGCAACGGCTGACATGCTGTCGGCCTTACGCTATTGGATTATCGAGGGTCAGGAATGTCCGCACAATCGGTCAACCTCTACAACACTTTCCTGGCGACGCTGGCCCTGATCTCCCTGGCGGGCGCGATCGGACTGGTCGTCTACAGAGTGGCCAAAGGCAAAGAGGCTGCCCTTTCCTTGCTCGGAGACTCGGCCCTGTGGCTGGCCTGGCTGGTAGCGGCGGTGGCGACCGGGGGCTCGTTGATCTATTCCGAAGTGATTCACTTCGTCCCGTGCCGGCTCTGCTGGTACCAGCGGATCGCGATGTACCCGCTGTCGGTCATCCTTCTTGTCGGCGCCCTCCGCAAGGAGCTGGTGGTCCGCTACTACGCACTGCCCCTCTCAGTGGGCGGCGCCCTCATCTCGGCCTGGCACTACCTGACCCAGCTGAATCCGTCACTGGAAGGGGGAGCCTGTGACCCGAATAATCCCTGCTCACTCAAATACGTGGACGTATTCGGTTTCGTTTCGATCCCATTTATGGCGGGGTGTGGGTTTATCCTCATCTCTGTATTGCTTGCCTTCTACATGAGAACTGAACGTGAATAAGAAACTCCTTGGAATCATCGGCGGGGTCGTCGGCCTCGCCCTCATCGTCTTGCTGGCGGTTGCCATTGCGGGCGAAGAAGAGGCTGACGCCTCGATTGGCTTCGGCGATCCGGTGGTCACCGGCAGCCCGCTCCCCGTTTACAACAGCGGCTCGCCAACCGACCCGGTGGTGGGCTTCCCCGCGCCGGAGACGGTAGGTGCCGACTGGGAGGAAAACGAGGTGAGGATCGAGGCTGACGGACGTCCCAAGATCGTCCTCTTCCTCGCACACTGGTGCCCCCATTGCCAGGCCGAAGTGCCGGTCGTCCAGGGCTGGCTCGATGCCGGGAATCTGCCCGACGATGTCGACATCTACTCGGTGGCCACGTCGACCGACCGCCTCCGCCCCAACTGGCCGCCACAGAAGTGGCTGGAGGACGAAGGCTGGACCGTCCCCGTGGTTATGGATGACCAGATCGGAACCGTTGGCGCCTCTTACGGCATGGCGGGAACCCCGTTTTACGTCGTGCTCGACGGTGAGAACAACGTGGTCCGCCGGGTCTCCGGCGAGATCGGCACCGCCGGAATGAACATCCTGGTAGCCGAAGCCCAAGCCGCGGGATAGCTAACGCGTTTCTGCGGGAGCTAACTGTCCTCCCGCTTGCGAGCGGAAGGAGAGCCGCTTTGGAGAACCTAGTTCTCCAAAGCTCGGATCTTTTCGAGGCGTCTCACGTGGCGGTCTTCTCTGGAGAATTTTGCCTGGAGGAATGCCGTGATCAGCTCCCGGGCCACTTCCGATCCGATGACGCGTGCTCCGAGGCAGAGGACGTTGACGTCGTCATGTTCCACCATCTGACGGGCCGTGTACGTGTCGTGCGCGACACTGGCCCTGATCCCGTTGAGCTTGTTGGCGGCTACCGCCGCGCCTGCACCCGATCCGCAGATGATGATGCCGCGGTCAGCCCGGCCGTCAAGGACCGCAGACGCTACCGCTGCTGAATAGTCCGGGTAGTCGACGGGGTCGGTGTTGTGGGTTCCCAGGTCGTAAACGGCGTGGCCCGACTCGGCGAGCCAGGAAGCGAGATGGTCTTTGAGCGTGTAGCCGGCGTGGTCGGAGCCAAGTGCAATTCTCATACAGGCGGCAGGGTAGCCAGGCCGCTCCACCCAAACCGGTAGTCGACCGGGTTTTGCCGTCCTGTTGGGCTATCTTCGGCTTGATGTCACACCTCGTGATCAAAGGCGGCGCCCGGCTCAAGGGCACGGTCGGCGTCCTCGGAGCGAAGAATGCAGTCCTCAAGGAGATGGTCGCCTGTCTCCTCGCTCCAGGCCGTCACCGGCTCACCAACGTGCCCCGGATCCTCGATGTCGAACTCATGTGCAGGGTGCTCACTCACACTGGCTGCAATGTCACACAGGACGGCCACGAGTTGTTTGTCGTGGTCCCCGAAGAGCTCAATCCGGAGGCGCCAATCGACCTCGTCCGGCAGATGCGGGCGT
>JBHJOQ010000037.1:0-27460 GCA_050329555.1 Acidimicrobiia bacterium
CCTGGATAAGGCATACGTGGTCAATGCACAGGAGATGGGCTCGACGTGGTGGGCCCAAGGAGGCATTGCCGCTGCTCTCGCTTCAGACGATTCCCCGGGCCAGCACGCGACGGACACTATGGCCGTGAGTGGGGGCCTGGCCGTCCAAGCAGCTGTGGACGCCCTCACGGCCGGGGGTCCGGAGGCCATCGACAGGCTGCTGGCGATGGGGGCGGAGTTCGACCGGGATGCAGATGGGGAGATTCATCTCGGGCGGGAAGGCGGCCACCAACTCAGAAGGGTGGTGCACGCCGACGGCGACGCCACTGGCGCCGAGATAATGCGCGCCTTGAATGCCGCCGTGGAATCGGCTGATCACGTCTCGACAGTGGTGGCGAGGGTTGTCGACCTGGTCGAGGCCGGGGGACGTGTCTCCGGGGTCGTGGTAGCCGACGGCGCCAACCGCTCGGTGCTCCTCGCTCCCGCTGTGGTTCTCGCCACCGGGGGAGCGGGACGGCTCTTTGCCCGGACCACCAATCCACTGGGTGTCACCGGCGACGGTATCGCCATGGCGGGCCGGGCAGGTGCCCGCCTCGCCGATCTGGAGTTCGTCCAGTTCCACCCGACCGCCCTCCTTGCCGGCAAAGATCCCTTGCCTCTTCTCACCGAGGCGTTACGCGGCGAAGGTGCCAGGCTCGTCGACGCCCATGGACGGCGCTTCATGGACCAATACCATCCCATGGCCGAGCTCGCTCCTCGGGATATCGTGGCGAGGGCGATTTTCTGGCAATATGACAAGGGATTAGGCGGTGCATACCTCGACTGCACTGCGATCCATGACTTCGCCGAACGGTTCCCCACGGTGTTCGCCCATGCCCATTCGGTGGGTCTCGATCCGACAACCGACCGCTTGCCGGTCTCCCCGGCGGCCCATTACTACATGGGGGGAATCGACACCGACCTCAACGGCAGGACTTCAGTCCCCGGCCTATGGGCCGTGGGCGAATGCTCTTCTAGCGGTGTCCATGGAGCCAATCGCCTCGCATCGAACTCCCTGCTCGAAGGGCTGGTATTCGGTTTGCGCGTGGCAACTGACGTCGGCAGCGCCCTGGTGGAGGTCGAAGGACAGCCGAGGGCTCCTGAGGAGGCCCTCGACCTTCCCCTGGTGGCCGGGCCCGCCCTCGACGACCTGCGACAGCTGATGTGGGACCGTGTGGGCCTCGTCAGGATCGGGTCGGGTCTGTGGGACGCACGAAACGGGTTGATGGAACTCGAGCCGATCCTCCGCAGGACTATTGCAGGACGGGTCGCCGTCGAGCTGTCGTTGATGATCGTCCTGGCTGCCCTGCGCCGGAGTGAGTCGCGTGGCGGACACTATCGGGCTGACTATCCCGAGGCGGACCCGATGCAGGCGCATCGGACCCTGGTCGATCCGACACGGGCGAATATGGTTCCTCTCACATGATCACCGAGGAGATGTACGCCGACATCGTGGCTCTGGCACTGAAGGAGGACCTTGGCTCCGCAGGTGACATCACCACCAACTCAACCATTGCTCCGGATGCCACTGCCTCCGCAGAGTTCCGTACCCGCCGTCAGGGCGTGATTGCCGGGCTCGAGGTGGCCGCCTACGTCTTCAGGACCTTCGACCCGGCGCTCGAGTTTGATCCGAAGGTCAGCGACGGCGACCGGGTGGAGGCGGGGCGGGTGCTCGCAGTTGTCAGGGGGAATACCCGATCCATACTCTCCTCGGAGCGGACTGCCCTCAACTTCCTGGCACGCATGTCGGGAGTGGCGACCCAGACCGCGTTGCTGGTGGATGCCGTCGAAGGGACCGCTGCCAGGATCTCCGACACCCGCAAGACGATGCCCGGGTTCAGGGTGCTGGACAAGTATGCGGTTCGGATGGGAGGGGGGTCGAACCATCGCTTCGGGCTCCACGACGCGGTCCTGATCAAGGACAACCACATCGCGGCGGTCGGTTCGATCACCGCAGCGGTCGAGGCGGCCCGTGCCCGCTATGGCCACACGGTGACCGTCGAAGTCGAAGTCGACAGCCTGAGACAGCTCGAGGAGCTCCTCGAGACCGATGCCGACGCCGTCCTCCTCGACAACATGGCGCCGATAACGCTCGCTGAGGCGGTCGCCATGGTGGATGGGCGGATGACCACCGAAGCCTCGGGGAACGTGACTCTGGAAACAGTCAGGGAGATCGCCGAGTCGGGTGTGGATGTGATCTCTGTCGGGTGGATAACTCACTCCGCTCCGCAGCTGGATATCGGCCTCGACTTCACATGAACTCCGTACGGTGCCGCAACCCTGGGTTTCTGGACCCGTTGAGCGAGCGGAAGGGCCCTGAGAAGGCCTGAGCCGCCGACCGCTTCTGCAACCCTGGGTTTCTAGACCCGTTGAGCGAGCGGAAGGGCCCTGAGAACGGAGAGTGCGGTGGCGACTTCGTATGGTGCGGCCATATTCGGTACGCTCAAAGGACTATGAATCAACCTGCAAAAGTTGCCGTTACCGGCGCCGCCGGACAGATCGGGTACAGCCTCCTCTTCCGTATCGCTGCCGGGGAAATGCTCGGCCCCGACCAGCCCGTGGTCCTTCATCTGCTCGAGATCCCCCCGGCGCTCCCGGCGCTGGAGGGTGTTGTGATGGAACTGGAAGACTGTGCCTTCCCGTTGCTCGCCGGCGTGGTGCAGACCGATCAACCCGAAGTTGCCTTCGACGAAGCCGACTACGCCCTGCTCGTCGGTGCAATGCCCCGCAAGGCCGGGATGGAGCGGGGCGACCTGCTCTCGGCCAACGGCGCCATCTTCACCACGCAAGGCAAAGCGATCGCGGCGGCGGCGTCCGATGACGTCAAAGTGTTGGTGGTGGGAAACCCGGCCAACACCAACTGCCTGATTGCTGCAGCGAATGCCGAAGGAATGGACCGGGCCAACTTCACGGCGATGACCCGTCTCGACCACAACAGGGCGGTCAGCCAATTGGCCGCCAAAACCGGTAGACGGGTGTCTTCGATCCGCCGGATGACCATCTGGGGAAACCACTCGGCGACCCAGTACCCGGACCTGTTTCATTGTGAGGTCGATGGTGAGAACGCATACGAATTGGTCAACGATCACCAATGGGTCGATGAGCAGTTCATTCCCACTGTCGCCAAGCGCGGCGCCGCGATCATCGAGGCGAGGGGCGCATCATCGGCGGCGTCTGCGGCAAATGCTGCCATCGGCCACATTCACGACTGGGTGGTCGGCACGCCCGAAGGCGACTGGGTGTCGATGGGCGTGTCGTCCGACGGTTCATACGGTGTGCCCGAAGGGCTTATCTCTTCCTTCCCTTGTGTCACCAGGAACGGCAACTGGGAGATCGTTCGTGGGCTCGAGATCGATGACTACTCGCGTGCCAAGATCGACGCATCAGTGGCCGAGTTGGTCGAGGAGCGCGACGCGGTCCTGGAGCTGGGTTTGATCTGACGACGGCTCCGGGGTCACCGGGCAGGCCCGATCACCCCGGAGCCGATCGTTGTCAGCCGAAGTCGATGCAGGGTCTGACTTCGACCTTGCCGTGCCATGCTCCCGGTATCTGCTGGGCCCACTTGAGGGCCTCGTCGAGATCGGCGCAGTCGAGAAGGTAGAAACCTCCGAGCACCTCTTTGGTCTCGGCGAACGGGCCGTCGGTGAAGACGGGCTCCCCGCTTTTCCCCGTCGGGACGTGGATCGTGGTTGCTGTGTTGGTGTCGTGAAGGGCTTCGCCTCCGGCCATGACTCCGGCATCACTGGCGTTCTTGCTGAACTCGTTGTACTCGGCCATGATCCTGCCCATCTCCTCCTCGGAGACTTCGACGCCTTCGGTGTCGGCGGGTGAATAGATCAGGGCGGCATATCGTGGCATCTCTTCTCCTTGTTTGGTGACGCCTTGCATCTCTATGACGATTTGCTGCTGGCCGTTTCGACAGATGACACCAAAAAAAGGGCCGGGTCGTGAGAGACCCGGCCCCGGAGGAGAAGGCTAGTGGTCTGTCGCCCAATTACTGACGGCGTTTCTCCGGCCCTCGAGTCCCTGGCTGCGTCGAAGTGCTCGCCGCAGCTCCCCGAGCGATACGCGCTCTACTCCTTGTTGGATGAACTCGATGACTCGGAGCTACGCGCGCCCTATTTGGCCGCCAGACCGCTAGAACTCCACTTCCATGTCACCTACTGCAGCGCTCCACTGCTGAACCGCGTTCTGATGCATCATCAGTTTGGCCAGATTCCCCGAAACCTTGAGCTTGCCGGTCATGAAGGCGGTCTGGGTGTTGAGCTCGCCTTTGGCGATTGCGGCTGCGGTGTCGTAGTTCTGCTTCACCGTTACGTCGGCACCTTCGAGGGTACCCAGGGCGAGAGTGGCATTGCCGCCGGAGGTGGAGAGGTAGTAGTCAACTTCGCCGCCGGGGACGTCGGTGGTGTTGAATTGAATGCCGAGGTCGGCTGCGCCAATCGCGTTCTTGAAGCCGTCGTGGCTGTTGAGGGCGTCTGTGGCCTCCTGGGCCCACTCCTCACTGAGAAACTTTGACATCGCTGATGCTCCTTGTCATGTCTTGACTCTGCCCAAGGCTAGTCGAACCCACCCAAGTTTGAGTAATCGCTCAAAACCCACCTTCCATAGATCTGTGTCTCCAGCGTTTCGTTATCCGAACTATTCCCGACACGGAACGGGTTCTAGTTGATCAGCTTGATCAGCGAAGTCTCGTGGCCGCGGGAGAGGCGGGTGAGGGGGAGTCTCGGGTAGCCCGGTTCGAGGCCGGCAGCCTTGGCTGCGGCCTTCACCCCGGGAGCCCCGTGGGCCTCGATTTCGGCGCTGATCGAGCTGAGGCGCTTCTGGAGGCGGCGGGCAGATTTCGGATCGTCCTTGGCCTTGGCCAGCACCTCCTGGACCAGGCGGGGCAGGTAGTTGCCCGAGCCGGTGATGGCGCCGTGGCATCCGACGGCCATCGCTCCGGTGATGGCACGGGACGAGCCCGAGTAGAGGATGAAACCGCGCGGTGTGGCATCGAGGATCGACTGAAGGCGCACCACGTCGCCCGACGAGTCCTTCATACCGACGATGTTCCGATGACGGGACAATTTCGCCACGACGTCGATGGGCAGGCTGTAGGCGGTGACCGGCGGCACCGAGTACACGTACACCGGGAGCTTCGAAGCGTCGGCGATCACCCGGTAGTGCTCGATCATCGCCTCGGGACGGCCCCGGGCGGACGTTGTCGGTGTCATCACCAGAACCGAGTCGGCCTTGGCCTCTTCGGCTTCGGCGACCTGGGAGAGGGCCATCCGGGTCGATTCACCGGAGATCCCGACCATGAGATGGGCTTTGCGGCGCCGTACCGCCTTGACCAGCTTGAGACGCTCCCCGGGTTCGAGATATGGCCCTTCGCCGTTGGATCCCGCGATAACAAAACCGGTCATCCCGGTGTCGGCGAGGATGCGGACATTGCCCGCAAAGTCGGTGAGTTCGAGGCTCCCCGTCCTGGTGAAGGGAGTCACCAGCGCGGGCATGTATTCAGGTGGGGGAGTCACTCGGCCAGGTTAGACCTCCACGCACGCCGACTCAGGGTGCCGGGGGCTCCATTCTGAAGACGGCGTCGTCGGAGAAGGAAACGGTCCCATTCCACCAGAGGAAATTGGTCATCCACTCGTGGTCGAACTGGACGCGAACCCCGATCCAGTCGGCACTGAGGCCGGTGTTGTTACGGTCGGAAGGGTTCCAGCTGGATCCGAGGTGTAGCCACTGCCATAGCGAACTGGAGCAGGCGATGAGGTTCGGGTCGGAGGGGTCGGCGGGGCGGTACCGCCGGGTGAACGACGAATTCGCGCCCGGGTAGGCACCGTTGGCGTCAGAGCGGTAGATATGGACCTCGGTGATTTCGCCCGACTGGAGAGACTGCAATGCGCCACTGGTAGCTTCGAGGATGACGCAGTCGGCACTCCCATAGTCGGCAGCAGAAGCCGCCACCCGTCCCCCCTCGCGTGCGGCGACGCTGACCGAGAGCCAGTCCCGGAACACCATCCCGTACTCGAATGTCCCCAGGGCGATCATCACGACAAGGCCGAATAGAAGCGAGAATTCGACGAGGGTGGCCCCCTTCTCTTTGTCTTTCCGCTTCTTCGTCACGGGTTCGGGACCAGCTTTACCGGGTTGCCGATGATCTTGGCTTCCCACGTGGTGCGGTCATGAGAGACGTTGAGGTCGAGGTTCATTTTCCAGAAACAGTCGGTGCTGCAGGTGTAGCCGGGAGGGATCGAAATCTCCATCGTGATCCATTCTCCATTGAATTGGGCGGTGCCACTGATCGTGGTGTGGATCGAACAGCCGGTACCGCTGGTTGCGTTGTTCGGTGTCACATAGTTGGTTGCGGTCCACTCGCAGCTGTAGCCGCTGACACCGGGTGGGGGCACCACCGTCATGAATGAGTTGCCCGAGCCTTCCCCGGGGTCGAAGAATCGCAGTTCCAGTGTCTTGTTGGCGTGGACCGGGTCGACCTCGGCGATATACACCGTTGCCTGCCCGGAGGGGGCGTTGGTGAAGATCGACATGCTGTTGACCGCGTAGATGCGGGCTGGTGGTGAGATGTTGTTGGTCGCGGCCAGGAACGAGAAGTGGTTCGACCCCCCGATGGTGTCACCGCCGTTGGTGGTGCGCAGGATGTAGAGACCTTCAGTCGGGTTGGGGATCCGGCACATCCTCCTCCAGCGGTTCATGTAGGTGCTCGCGTTCGACTCGGAGTTCACGGTCAGGTTATTGCTACCCGAGGAGCAGGAGACCGGTGCCGAGTTGTCATCCGGGATCAGAGGGGTGCTGTCCGGTTGGAACAGGGCGAAGTTCATGTGGGTGCCCCCGGTGGTGGAGTTGCTGAGGTTGTGCTCGTCGCCGGTCTCAGCGAAGTTGACGCGGTCGTAGAAGCCGGCGTCGTAGATGTAGAGGTCGACCCAGTTCTTCCCGGCGGGAACCTCGATGGCGTGGTAGTAGCTGGGGCTGAACTCCGAGTTGCTCCCCGAGCAGTTGTAGCCACAGGTAACCGCGTAAGGGTCACCGTGGTGCTTGTCGGTCCGACGCCCGTTGATAGCCGCCCAGAAGTTCTGCGGGTAGGTGTTGCACGCGTTGAACGAGGCATTTGCGGAAGAGGGGAGGCCGGCGTTGCTCACCGCATGTCCGATTCCGATGCAGTTGGCCGGTGACCCGAGCGGAACCGGCTTGATGTACTCGGCGGTGGCAGTGCGACTCATCGCGAATTCATTCATGCCCAAGACCTTGAGGAAGAAGGTGGGGACCGTGGTCTCGAGTTCGATCTCCAGTCTGTTGTCGGAGAGCGGGGTCCAGGTCAGCTCGTCGGGGCCTGATCCCACGTTGGTCCCGTTGACGGTTCCGATGCTCCAACCATTGGCATTGGCGCCGTCTGTGGCCTTGGCGGCGACGTTGGCGGTATCGGAGGGCAGGAACACGACACCGGCCAGGGCCGAAGAGTCGGCGGCGCGCTGTAAGCGGGTTCCGTTGAGGTACAGCCAGCCCAGGTCGATGGCGAAGGCCGCCATTCCGAGCAGGACGACGAACATCCCGGCGACCAGGGGCAGCGACACACCCTTGTCTTCCTTGCGAATCCTCTTCAGGAGGTTCCTGGTCCGTTTCATTATTCAAATACTCCTGGTTCCAGTCGCGTGATCGTTGTCTCATTCACTTGCATCGCCCCGCTGAAGGGGGGAAAGTTCGTCACCCAGCTCCGATCGAGGGTTATGCGAACTCCGATAATGTCGAGCTGGGATGAAGGTCCCACAGTGACGTTTCTTCCGAGTGGCGGGTAAGCGCTGGAGTTCACTGTCCAACCATCACTCGGCTGTGCCGGGACGCTGCACAGCGTTGGGTCCTGGCCCACCTGATAGGTCGCCGTGTTCGTCGCTCCCTGGGCCCCGGTGCTGTTGTCGGCTTTGTAGATCTGGACGGTGTTGATTCGTGCCAGGTCGCTCGGGGTCGCTATCTCGCCGAGTCCGCGCAGGATTGCGCAGTCGGCTTCGGGGTCGTTCCCGGCCAGGGCGCCGATCCGGGCACCTTCACGGGACAGGTAGGAAACGGTCAGGTAATCCTTGAAGACGAGGCCGAGTTCGAGGATCGCCACGATGACCAGAATGAGGATGGGCAGCGCGAGTGCCGCTTCCACGATGGTTGCTCCTCGCTCTTCTGTTCGCTTTCTCAATCGGGAAACCCCATGAAACCCACTCTCCACCTTCAGGTGGACAACTACGCGCAATCACGAAGCACCACGCTCCGTGTTGGTGTATCGGCACAACCTATCGCCAGGTTGAGGGCAGGGCAGTGGGTCCAGCGACCTATTTCCCGGGTAGGGAGGTGGCTCAGTCGATGATGTGGATCGGGTTTCCGATCATGTACGCCCGCCAGGTCGTGGTGTCGTTGACCCCGCCGGGGTAGTTGTATTGCATCCTCCACCAACAGTCGCTGCATGAGTATGTAGCGGGAATGTCCATCTCGTATTTGATCCATTCGCCGTTGTGTTCCTGGGAGGCGATCGACTTCTGACAGGGCGAACCAGCTGGGATCGTGGAGATCGGACTCCAATCGGCATCGAGATTGGGTCTTCGCGAGATCCGGCATTCCCCGTCGTCAAACACTTGTAGGGACGGATCGACTACGGCGAGGGACCCGCCCCCGGGAGCATCCCCGGCATCCCAGAGTTCGACTACGAAGGTCTTGCCGTTGTAGAACGCGGGGACCTCGGCGAGATAGAACCTGGTTATCGATCCGCCGACGTTGTTGTACAAAGCGAAATCTCCGATGGCGAACAGTTTTGCTCCGGTTATGCCACCAGGGAGTGCCCTGACTGAGTAGCGGTTGAGACCGGCGCGGTTGGTCGCTCCCAACGGATCCACGACTTTGACTTGTAGCACATGGATTCCAGGTCCCGACCTCGTCCAGCATGCACTGCCAGTCGGCCCACTAATTGCGCCTGGGATCGCGGCCGGAGTCTGCCATATGTATGGATCCGATTCAGGCACCTGAGGTCGTGGCGGGATGGTGGCTTCACAAAGCAGGGTGTTATCGGAAATGTCGAGAGGGGTTGGGTCAGGGGCGTAAAGCGCCACGTACATCGTCGGCCCACAATCCGGACTGTTGGCTACTCCCCACGCTTCACAACCGCGGTCTCCGGTTCGGGTCCAGTCGGAAGTGCACCCGTCGGGGAAGGGGGCGTTCCCCTGGTTGTTCCCGGGACACGCCGTCCCGTCCGATGTGTTGCGGAACTCGAGATCGTTGAACTCGACCGTGAAGGCCACGGGCGATTCGATCCCGTATAGATACCCATAATCCCGGGACCAGTTGTTGCTGTTGCATCCGGGGTTGTCGTTAGGTTGAGGGGGTCCAGGTGCGCATTGTGAGGAGAATGCATCGCCCATACGGGTGTCGGTGAAATGGCCATGGATATTGGCCCAGAAATTCGGCTGGCCAGAGCATCCCGGTTGCGCCGGAGAACAATCGTTGCCGAATTGGTTCTCGGGACTGCCCAGCTTTAGGGGAGGGATGAACTCGGCGACGGCGCTTCGAGCGATCGTCATCGTGTCCCAGCCAAGAACCTTCGCAAAGAAGGTATCCACGTCGGTGGAAATGTGAACGCGAAGTTGATTTGGGGAGATGTCCTCGGGGGTGACCACAGTGTTCGAGGCCAGATCCCCATGCTCGTATCCATTGCGGTTGGCGATGTCCAGAGCTGTGTTGTCTGCCTCCCCCGGTTGCTGCGGCAAATGAACCACTCCGGCGAGCGCCGCCGCATCGGCTGCACGCTGCACTCTGCTTGCATTCAGGTAGTACCAAGCGAGGTCAGCACTGATGGCTGCCACACCCATCAGCAGAAAGAGGCTGGTTGCAACGATGGCCAGAGCGGCACCACGGTCCCGCTTCCAGGCAGTACGAATGAGCTCTCTCATTGTCCACCCCTGGTGTCAGGCTCGATCTGCATGATGGCCGTCTCGGAATACTCCCGGTCGACCATTGGGAAAAGACCCGTGACGTCCTGATGCGAGAAAACGACCTCAACACCGAGCACGTCGAGAGCGCCCGGATCTCGAGATCGATTCGCGGGTGCCCACGGACCAGGGCAGGAACCTGGCGCGCAGACAATACCGGTACCCGGACTATTGCAAATCAACCCGCCAGGAGCCGGGATGAATCTGTTGATCATGCCGGTTGGTTCACCATTGCTGTCGGCCTGGAAGATGGAAACAGAGACTAACTGGCCGTATTTCAGGTTGCACACCGCTTGCTCCACGCTTTCCAGAATCAGGTCGTCGGCGTCAACCCCGCCCTCATTGTAGTTCGCCGCGGCCGCTCCGGTCCGGGCTCCTTCCCTGGCAGCATTGCTGACGGTCATATAGTCGATGACGAGAAATCCGATCTCTGAGAGCCCGATGGCGAGAACCAACAGAAGCGGGATCAGGATTGATGCCTCGATCAGAGAGGCGCCCCTCTCGGTTCTATCTTTTCTCAGGCTCATGAGCTGAACACCTGCGGTTCAATCTGAAATTCTGTCGTGGTGGTGAAGTCTGCATCCGGAGCAAAGAAGCCGGTGACCCACTCGTGGGTAAACAGAACCTGAACCGCTATCCGGTCAGTGAAGGGAGCCGAAACGTCTCTAGTTGCTGGCAGCCAATACGGGTCCACGTAGCTGACGCGCCACGGGTCCGGGCAAGGAGTCCAATCACAACACGTGCCCCCGAGGGTCGACTCGGGTGAGATGTCGCTGCAGTCGCTGCCGGGGGTGTACCGGTACGGGAGTACCGGTGGGGTAGTCCCGGCCTCGAATACCTTGACCTCAATACCTAGGGCCAAGGACGCAGGGGCGAGAGTCGTCTGGATTTCGCGCAAGATCTGCATGTCGGCACGGGCGTTATCTCCGTAGGTGGCGCCAGCGCGGGCCCCTTCGCGCGCTGCGTGGCTCACCGAGAGCCAATTCTTGAAACCGAGGCCGAACTCGAGGACGGCGAACAGTGCGAGGAAGAGAAGGCCGTACACGATGGCGGCTTCTACAAGGGTCGCCCCCTTTTCCTTTCGTTCCTCCACCTGAGGTATCCCCATTCCGCCTTCCGCCTGAGCAGAATTTCTCGTCAGGAGGGGGACCACCTGTCCCTCCGCTCCCTTAGTGAGGTCAGGATAGGGGAAAATCAGCCGTCCGCAAGGGGCCGAGCGGCCCTATCAGGGCAGATCAGCCGTGTTGGCCGGCGAGGCGGCGATTCTTGAACTTCGCCTTCACGTAGTCGGCGTTCATCATGGCGATGAAGTCGATCGAGATCAGTTTCGGGCAGGCCTTCTCGCACTCTCCGTGGTTGGTGCACGACCCGAAGTACTGCTCCATGGTGTCGACCATCCCCTCGACCCTGGTCCACCGTTCCGGCTGACCCTGGGGGAGCAGGCTGAGATGGTTGATCTTGGCGGCGGTGAAGAGGCTGGCCGCCCCGTTGGGGCAGGCCGCCACGCAGGCCCCGCAGCCGATGCATGCCGCCGCGTCGAAGGCAGTGTCGGCGACCTCTTTGGGCACCGGTGTGAGGTTGGCATCCGGAGCCGAACCGGTGTCGACCGAGATGAAACCTCCATGTTCGACGATGCGGTCGAAGGCGGAGCGGTCGACCACAAGGTCTTTGATGAGGGGGAAGCCGGTCGCTCTCCACGGCTCTACGGTGATCGTGGCGCCGTCCTGGAACTTTCTCATGTGGAGTTGGCAGGTGGCCGTGCCCTGCTGGGGGCCGTGGGCCTGACCGTCGATCATCACGCCGCAGCTGCCGCAGATGCCCTCGCGGCAGTCGTGGTCGAACTCCACCGGCTCTTCGCTGTCTCCGATCAGCCGCTCGTTGAGGAGGTCGAGCATCTCGAGGAAGGACATCTCCTCGGAGACTCCACCCATCTGGTAGGTGACGAAACGTCCGGAGGCGGACGGACCCTTCTGTCGCCAGACCTGGAGCGTGACGTTCACTTGTAGCTCCTCGTTGTCAAAGCAACGTTTTCGAACTCGAGGGGCTCGACGTTGAGCCGGGGCGAGGCGGGGTCACCGGTCCATTCCCACACCGACACATTGGAGAAGTTCTCGTCGTCGCGAATCGCCTCACCTTCCTCTGACTGGTGCTCCTCGCGGAAGTGGCCGCCGCAGGACTCCTCCCGGTTGAGGGCATCGCGGCACATCGCCTGGGAGAGCTCGAAGAAGTCGTCAACGCGTTGTGCTTTCTCCAGGCTCTGATTGAGTGTGTCTCCGCTGCCAAGAACCCGCACGTCCTTGCGGTACTCCTCGTGGAGGGCGGGGATGTCGGAGAGAGCCTTCTGCAGACCCGACTCGTTGCGGGCCATCCCGCAGTAGTCGAGCATGATCTTGCCCAGCTCCTTGTGGAACCAGTCGACACTGCGAGTTCCGTTTGTCTCGAGGAAGCTCCTCACGTTGTCCTCGACGGTGGCGGCGACTTCGTCGAAAGCGGGGTCGTCGGTCGGCACCGGCTGGGTGTTGAGGTACCCGCTCAGATAGTCCCCGATCGTGTAGGGGAGGACGAAGTATCCGTCGGCGAGTCCCTGCATCAACGCCGAGGCTCCCAGCCGGTTGGCACCATGGTCGCTGAAGTTGGCCTCGCCGATCGAATAGAGCCCGGGGACGGTGGTCATCAGGTTGTAGTCCACCCAGAGCCCTCCCATCGTGTAGTGGGGGGCGGGGTAGATCCGCATCGGGCTCTTGTACGGGTTCTCGTCGGTGATCCGCTCGTACATCTCGAAGAGGTTGGAGTATCTCTCTTCGATGGTGTCCTGGCCCTCGCGCTCGATTGCTTCGTTGAAGTCGAGGTACACGCCGTTCTGGAGTGGACCAACGCCCTTGCCCGAGTCCACCATGCGCTTGGCGACCCGGGAAGCGACATCCCGGGGGACCAGGTTGCCGAAAGCGGGGTAGATGCGCTCGAGGTAGTAATCGCGTTCTTCTTCGGGGATCTCGTTGGCCGGGCGCTTGTCGTCGGCACGCTTCGGCACCCAGATGCGCCCATCGTTGCGCAACGACTCAGACATCAGGGTCAGCTTCGATTGGAATTCGTCGGAGGCCGGGATGCATGTGGGATGGATCTGGGTGAAACAGGGGTTGGCGAAGCCCGCTCCCTTGCGGTGGGCCCTCCACGCCGCGGTGACGTTCGATGCCATGGCATTGGTCGACAGGTAGTAGGCGTTGGCGTACCCACCGGTGGCAAGGACAACGGCGTGGGCCGAGTGGCGGGTGATTGCTCCGGTGACCAGGTTGCGGACCACGATGCCCACCGCTCGCCCGTCCTTGACGACGATGTCGAGCATCTCGGAGCGGGTGTGGAGCTTGACATTGCGTTTCTCGACCTGGCGCATCAGCGCCTGGTATGCCCCGAGCAGGAGCTGTTGGCCGGTCTGGCCCCTTGCATAGAAAGTGCGCGACACCTGGGCGCCGCCGAAGGAGCGGTTGTCGAGGAGGCCTCCGTACTCCCGGGCGAAGGGGACACCCTGGGCGGTGACCTGGTCGATGATGTTGAGCGAGACGTCAGCGAGGCGGTAGACGTTGGCTTCCCGGCTGCGGTAGTCGCCGCCCTTGACGGTGTCGTAGAACAACCGGTACACCGAGTCGCCGTCGTTGCGGTAGTTCTTCGCAGCGTTGATCCCACCCTGGGCGGCAATCGAGTGCGCCCGCCGCGCGGAGTCGTGGAATGTGAACGCCTTCACTTCGTAGCCGAGCTCGCCGAGAGTGGCGGCAGCGGAGGCGCCGGCGAGACCGGTGCCGACGATGATGATCTTGAACTTCCGCTTGTTCGAAGGGTTGACCAGTTTCACCGAGAACTTATGGTTCTCCCACTTCTCCTCGATCGACCCCGCGGGAATCTTTGCGTCTAGTTGAAAAGTCATGACCTCACTCGACGAATCCGAATAGCACTGCCAGGGGCATGATCGCGTTCCCGACAACTATCAACGCACTCAGCCCGGTCGCCAGATAGCGTCGCCAGTTGTTGAACTTCGGGTTGTTGACCCCGAGGCTCTGGAACATCGACCAGATCCCGTGGTAGAGGTGGAATCCGAGGGCGACCATCGCCGCGACGTAAAAAGCGGTCACAGCCGGGCGGGTGAACGTGGCGACGAAGTTGGCGTAGACCTCCCCTCGCTCCCAGGCCTCGGGTGCCATCGGTTGGGTGCCCCAGGTGAGGTCCGCGAGGTGGAACAGCACGAAGAGGAGGAAGATGACGCCGCTCCAGCGCATTGTCCGGCTGGCGTAGTTGGCGGCGATGTAGTTACGCGGGCCCCGGTAGTCCTCGGAGCGGGCCTGGCGGTTCATGATTGTCAACGCGTACGCAGCGTGGATATGGAGGAGGAAGGCAACGATCAGCCCGACCCTCATAAGCCAGAGGGTCACGTGCTCGGGGATGAACGGCACGAACAACTCCCGCAGGGCATGGGCATAGATGTCGATGTCGGGAACGCCGTCGACGTCGGGGAGGAAGATCTTCCAGTTCCCGATCATGTGGGCGACGACAAAACCGATGAGGATGATCCCGGTCACTGCCATGACCCACTTCTTGCCAACCGCCGATCGGTAGAACTGAACAGGCCAGGGAGCCTTCTTCCTCTCTGCGGTGGCGGTCACGATCTCACTTTGCAAGCGCGGGATCCATTCTGTCAATTCCATGATGCCACGCTGCCCCGCGGTTGCGCAGTTCCCCGAGGTCTGAACCGTTTTGCACTGTGCACGCCGGTTCGGTTTTCGCATCTTGGTGCACGGCGTGGTTGTTGAACGTTTTGCACTGTGCAGCCGGGGGCAACGCGAAAACTCTGGTGCTAGCGAACTATTTGGCGACCCCAGGTCTTGACGGCGCGCGCCCCGACCCGTAATGTCAAACATGTAATTACACGGTTGTGAGGAGTTCGTGCATGCAAAGCAAGCTGGTTGAAGCGCTTGCGGTGGGCAAGCTGGCCTGGCAGGACTATGCCAATTGCCGGGGGGCCGATGCGGACCTCTTCTTCCCTGAGCGGGGGGCATCGACCCGGAAGGCAAAAGCGATCTGCGGAGCCTGTGAGGTAAAAGGACAATGTCTCGACTATGCCATTGACATGGGCGAGAAGTTCGGTATCTGGGGTGGCCTATCTGAGCGAGAGCGTCGGCGTGTCCGTCGGGAACGGGCAGTACGGCAACGAAAGGTCAGTTAGCCAGAAGTTGGGAAGACTCCCGGGCGAGACCGCCGGGGAGTCTTCTGTTTTCAGGGGAGAACTGACACGTCAGCCAGGCCCGGGATCGGAGAGTTGGACGCCGCCCAGATCGAGCCGTCGTGGCCGAACGTGATCGCGGTGAGGGTCGGGATACCGCCAGCCACTTCGTGACAGCACTTGCTGGCCAGGTCGCCGGCACCCACTGTCCAGCCGACAGGGCCCGGGAATCCTTTCAGTTCGTGGTCAGAGGTACAGGCCGGAGCTGCCGTCCTCGCGCTCGGGGGCTTTCAGGGATCGTCTCTGCATCTCGGCGAGCTGGCTCTGGGCCGCCATCTGCTGGGTCCACAATGACGCCTGGATCCCGTGGAAGAGTCCTTCGAGCCATCCAATCAGCTGTGCCTGGGCGATTCGCAACTCGGGTTCTGTGACCTTGTCATCGTCGCGTAGCGGAATCATGATCCCGTCGAACTCCTCGAGCAGGTCGGGCGACAGAACCCCGCGCATCTCTTCGATCGACCGGGCGTGGACTGCGGCGAGCCGGTTTTTTCCACCCTCATCGAGCGGGGCGTGGCGCACCTCGTCGAGCATGGCACGGGTCATCGAAGCCATTCGGATCAGCTTCGTCGGCTCTGACACCGGCTGCTCTGTTTCCGTGGGCGCAGGGTCGTCGGTCTGTTCGGTCTCGATTGCGTCGGGTCTGACTGATTCATCCATCACAGGATGAGCCTATCGGGCATGAGGGGCTTTCCGGTTGCTCGGTGTCAGATGGCGAGTGGGTCGGGCGGGTTGTCGCGCACCGGTTCCCCGCAAATCTGACAGTTGGCCAACCCGCGTGCAACCATCGAAGCACAGCTATCGCAACGCACGGCTTCGGGTATCCCATCATTCTTTTCGTGCTCGATTTCAGCGTGAATCGTCTCGATGCGGTCCATCAGCTGCTCTGCCGTCATGCCCTGCTCCTCGAGCAGCGACCAAAGAGCGCGGACGATCACGCTGAGGTTCTCGACCTTGCCGTTGAGTTGCTCGATGCGATCGGCATGCCTCCCGCTCTGGACAGACTCCATCGAACGAGCCAGCGAAGCCGCACGGGCCTGGCCCTTGGTCCCCATCGAATAGCCGACGATGAATTGGAGCATGGGCAAATAGTGGGCGAGATCGCGCCGATGTCAAGGGTTCGATGTTCCCTCGCCTCTTCCTCAAGGTCGGGAAGCCCGATGATTCGAATGAGCGACCCGCTCCCGGTTCCGGCTAAATCGGAGGCGAATCGTTCGGGTATTACGGGTGCACAGAATTCCACACCGAGGCCAATTCTGGATGGGGCAGATCCGGCGAGTCGAAGATCATGGCCTGCGCGGCCAGGAGTTTGAGAATCGGCCGTGACTCGTCGAGTTCTACGTCGTCGAGGCTCAGCGGTTGGTCGATTTGGACCTCTCGTCTCAGCACGGCGCCTGCGGCCACACCTACCTGGAGGAGCCCCTCAGTTTGGTCGAAATTGTCCACTTCCCCGTAGTGGTCGAAGCCCCCGATGTCGTCGAGCTGGTGGCCGGCCTCGAGGTGGCGTTTGGTAATCGTCACCACGCGAGCGCGCGGCCCACCAGAGGGTGCGATCGTCGGCCCGCGGTCCAGGACGGCTTCAGCGATCGAAAGCGGCGTCTCGAGTTGGACGAGGTGCCACGGACGGAAGAAGAGATAGTCCGGACCGGGCCCCATCTTCAGGTATTGCAGGTAGGGGGCCGCCAGCTCGGGGTGTGCCCCGGTTGCGATGACGAAGACGCCGCTACCGAAGTCACCCCCCAGGGTGTAGTCGACGATTCCGGGCTGACCCATGGCGTCGGCAAAATCCTCCAGTGCCCGGTCGAGAGTCGTCTCGACACCGATCATTCCCCTGCGATCGACTGCCAGCCCCGTGGCATTGGCGACACAGCAGTTTTCGACGTTCATCTTTGTGCCGTCGGTAAACGCCGTGGTCATCTTCAGCGAGGTGCCCTGACGTTCGGACCACGGCGCAATCGTCTCCGGAGTCGCATGCACATCGAGGAACCCCTTGCAGTTCACCGCCGCGGTGACCTCGAGGCCGATACCTCGTGCGTACTCGACGAGACGCATCATCACACCGGGCTGGTCGCCATCGGAGCCCGTGTAGACAACTCCCTGCCGCCGGGCGAAATGGGCGAGGAGGGGACCGACTGTGGCGTCGGTCTCGTAGTTCAGCGACACGACGTGAATGCCACCTGATAACGCTGCAAGGGCGACGAGGGCACCGTGCTCGACGTCGCCGGTCGCTTCCACAGCGACATCGATGGTGTGCAGGTCTTCGAGGACCCACGGTGCGGGGCTGACGCATCGCCGGCCCGCCCCGATGGCCTCGTCGAGGTCGCTCGGGTCGTCGCTGACCAGGACCTCACTGCCTGCGAATCCAGCCTTGGTGAAGGCTTCGACTCCTGCTTCTGGCTTCCGGCTGATCAGGAGTGACGGCTCCATCGCCGGCGTTAGATTGATCTGGTGCACCAGAGCCCGGCCCACAAATCCAGCACCGACCACAGCCACCCGGATCGAGTTGCCGCCTTCGGCAAAAGTCTGGAGCCGGCGGAAGACGGTCATCTCCGGTTCAGTTCCGGACGGGCAGGACGTTGGGTTAGCCTGTCGGCCAGGGAAAAGGAGGGTTTGGAATGAAGGCGGTGGTGCTTTCTGGAGGGCATGGGACAAGGCTTCGTCCCCTTACCTACTCGATGCCCAAGCAGCTCATTCCGGTGGGCGGGCAGCCTGTCCTCGGCTACGTCTTCGACGACATTGCCGAGTGTGGGATCACCGAAGTGGTCGTGATCACCAGTCCCGAATCGCGCGGCCCCGTATCCGATTTCCTCGCCGGTTCGTCGTTCGATCTCGACTTCACGATTGTGGTCCAGGATGTGCCGAACGGCCTTGCGGCTGCTTTCGGCCTCGCTGTTCCGTACCTCGATGGCGGGCCGTCCCTCCTCATGCTGGGAGATTGTCTTCTCACCGGTGGAATCAAACATCTCGTCGATGATCATCGCAGCAGCGGCGCCGCGGCGACGATTCTCGTCCGCGAAGTCGACGACCCCAGCCGTTACGGCATCGTCGAGATCGAGGACGGCCGGATCGTGGCTCTGTTGGAGAAGCCTCCCGAGCCTCCCACCAACCTGGCGATCGTCGGGGTGTATGCCTTCGGCCCGGAGATCACGGCGTCGGTATCTGCCATCGCCCCCTCCGCCCGGGGAGAGTACGAAATCACGGATGCGATCCAGCATCTCGTCGACTTGGGCGGGCTGGTCAGGCCCGCTGAGCTGAACGGCTGGTGGATTGACACCGGAACCGTCGAAGACGTCCTGGCGGGTCATGAGCGTATCCTCGGCGATGAGCGGCGGGACGGGCCACCCGTTGACGTCCACCCCACGGCAACCGTCGTGGACTGTGAGTTGGTTGGGCCGGTGGTGATCGACCCCGGTGCCACGCTCACCGGCTCCACTGTTGGCCCGTTCACCCACGTCGGTGCCGGGGCTTCGGTATCGGGGAGCGCTATAACCCATTCGATCCTGATGCCCGGTTCGAAGGTCGGGAATGCAAGGGTCCGCCGATCGATACTCGGCCGCGATGCGAGTTTCCTGGGTGAGGGAGGGCAGAGCTGGCATCAGCTTGTACTCGGGTCGGACGCTGTCGTCGAGAGTCAGGCCAACCACTCCGGATGATCCCGGGCCCATTCCAGGGTCCTTCTAACGCCTTCGCGCAGGGAAGTCGTCGCGTTCCAATCGAGCACCGATTTCGCCTTCGACACATCCGGAATCCGCCTGGTGATGTCCTGGTATGCAGGCCCGAAGGCTTCCGAAGTGATCAGGGGCTCCCAGGCGACATCGCTTCCTGACTCTTCGATGATCACCTCGATCGCGTCGCGCATGGTGGTCTCGGTCGAGTTCCCGAGGTTGAAGACTTCGCCGATGGCAGCGTCGTGAGTACCGGCCGTAATCGTCCCGGCCACGATGTCATCGATGAATGTGAAGCACCGGGTCTGAGTCCCGCCGTCGTATAGAACGGGCGGCTCGCCGCGAAGCACCAGCTTTACCGACTGGGAGATCACATATGTCGGCGCTTGCCGGGGCCCGTAGGCGTTGAAGTATCGAACGATGGTGAGGGGGATTCCGAGCTGGCGGTGGGCGGCGAGAGCGAGGTGCTCGGCGGCGGCCTTCGATGTGCTGTACGACCACCGGTCGACCTGAGTGCCGCCGAGGACTCTGTCATCGTCTTCCGACCAGGGCACCTTCGGGTTTCTGCCATAGATCTCACTCGTCGATGCCAATACGACCCTGGCGCCCGATTCTGCTGCTGCCCCGAGCACGTTCCGGGTCCCGGTCACGTTGATGTCAACGACGTCGAAAGGGCTCGCCAGATAGTTTTGCACCCCTACGACGGCGGCCAGATGGAAGATGACATCGACGTCGGAGCCGAGCGCGGCCATCGTGTGCTCGGGGTCGCGGATGTCGCCTTCGAGGAAAGTGAACGCCGGTGATTCGAAAGCAGTCTCGAGGTTGGGCCCGGCGGCCCGGTCGATGCCGAGCACCGAATCACCCCCGGAGAGCAAGGCCTCGGTGAGGTGACTGCCGACGAATCCGGCCGCCCCTGTGACTGCAACCTTCAACGACCGATCCCCCGATAGATGAGCCCGGCGGCACCGAGCTCGTCGATGTGGTTGCGGCTGAAGTACATCCTGCCGTCGACTACCACCGCACCGGGTGCTGCCGCCGCCAGCTCGGCGATCGTCAGCCTCCGGAAGTCGTCGTGGCCGGCAAGGAAGGCCACACAGTCAACGCCTTGGAGGGCGCTCTCGAGGTCGACGGAGGGTGCGGTATCGGTGATCGTCTTGATGTCGTCATCGGTGACGAGCGGATCGAACACGCGCAAAGTACACCCTGAGTCTTCGAGGAAGGCCACCACCGGCTTGGTCGGGGTGAGGCGGATGTCACCGGTGTTGTCTTTGAAGGCAAGGCCGAGTACGGCAACCGTCGAATCGGCGAGGCTCTTACCCGCCGCCTCGAGCCCTTCTTCGATGAGGCGCACCGTGTGCCGGGGCATCGAGTCGTTGATCTGGCGTCCGGTTGCCGGGAGGCTCAGCGAGATGTCGTGATTCTTTGCCATGTGGTCCACAAACCAGGGGTCTTTGGTCAGACAGGACCCGCCGACGCCGACAGAAGGCAGGAGGATGTTGACATGGTGCTTCCCTTTCGGGAGGCTGTTGGCAGCTTCGATCACCTCGAGGACGTCGATGTCGAGCTTCTCGCTGAGCAGGGCCAGTTCGTTTCCGACCGCGATGTTGAGGTCGATCCACAGGTTGTCCGCCAGCTTCGACAATTCCGCGGTCCGTGCGTTGGCAACGCGAATCGTGGGAAGCCCCAGGGCCTCCTCCCAGAACGCAGCAGCCTTTTCGGTACTGGCGGCGTCGACGCCGCCGACGACGATGGGGAGCATCTGCAGCTCGCGCAGGGCCTTGCCCTCGGCGAGGCGCTCAGGGCAGAACGCCAGGAAGAAGTCCTGCCCTGCCTCGAGACCGCTCGATTCGAGGATCGGCAACACCAATTCCTCGGTGGTGAACGGCGGGACCGTGCTCTTCAGGATCACCAGATGCCCCTTGCGGAGGTGCTGAGCGATATCGCGACAGGCAGCGGCGACCTGGGAAGTGTCGGGCTCGAACTCAGCCATCGGAGTGCCCACGGTGACGATGATCACATCGTTATCGGCCACCGCAGAGATATCGGTTGTCGCCTTCAGATGGCCGTCGGCGACGGACTGTTTGACGAGGTCTCCGAGACCGGGCTCGTTGATGGTGACCTCACCGCGATTGATCCCGTCGACGATTTCGGACCGGGTGTCGATCCCGGTTACCTGATAGCGCTTATCGGCGAGCACGGCTCCCACAGAGGAACCGACATAACCGAATCCGACAACTGCCACCCCGATGCTCATGTCTGAGCCCCCATTTCACCCCGACCAACTGCTTCTCTCACCCTGAGTCTGCCATATCTGACCACGTTCCAAAAGGCGAAATCCAGAGTTAGGGATTCGCGCCGAATTGTCAACGGACGCTCGGCGGCGTTCAAAGCGGGCTCGCTGCGTCCCGGGCCGATCCGGGCAGGCCTATTCGAAGTGGGAGGGAATCTCACCGAGACGCGGCAGATCCCGGTCCTTCTCGGAGAGGACGGCCCGGTCGGGGTCGACCGGCCACGGGATGCCGAGGTCGGGGTCGTCCCAGGTGATGCCGCAGTCCAGGGCCGGGTCCCAATAGGAGCTTGCCCAATACGCGATCTCGGTGTCGGGCTCGAGGGTGCAGAAGCCGTGGGCAAAGCCTTCGGGGATGTAAAGCTGGGACCAGTTCTGCGTATTCAGTTCGATGCCGACATGCCGGCCGAAGGTTGGCGACGTCGTCCGTACATCGACAGCAACATCGAATATCGCCCCCTTCAGCACCCGAACCAGTTTCGCCTGCGGCGACGGCGGGGCCTGATAGTGGAGCCCGCGGATCGTGCCTGCTGAGATCGAGTACGTGTGATTCTCCTGGACGAAGCTGTCGGTGATGCCCCCGTCGCTCAGGTTGCGCTGGTTGAACACCTCCGAGAGGAAGCCCCGGCTGTCCTGATGCCGGGCGGGTGTAATCAGCTTCACTTCGGGAATGGCGGTGGCGGTCACCTGCACAGCAATTTCCTCCTCATGTTGTTCGAGCGTCCTGTATCCGGGGTTTCAGTGACAGTCCGATCATGACCAGCACAACCACCAGGATGGTCATGCCGGCCAGAGCCACACCAGTGGATTCCTGAAGGCCGATGATCCTCGCCGCGAGCAACACCGTAACCGCATGGGCCACGACCACCTTCCACACCTCGATGTCTACTCGCGGCCGCAACCGGAGCAGAAGCGGAAGTGCGACGAGGATGCCGAGACAGGCCCAACCCCCGATGATCGACGCCGGACGGGGCTCGCCGCCGCGGGCGACCAGCCAGACCGCCAGTCCGGTCAGTGCAAAAGCGCCCGGGCCGTAAATACGCGCCCCGATCGGCCGGAGCGTCGTCAGAGCCATCGGGAGCGCGGCGCCGAGCAGGATCCTCGCACTTTCCGTGGCCGGGACTGCGGTCCAGATCCCGAATGCGGAAATGAGGAACATCGGTCCGAGATATTCCCGCCGCTCGGCCTCGCCCCATTCCCGGAGCGCAACTGCGGCGACGATGAGCACGAGTGGTGCGGCGAGCCTCACCCAGAGGATGTCGGGAAGGCCGGATCGGGTGCTGAAGATGATTCCCCCGAACACGACCGACACCCATGCCAGGGCTTGGAGCATCCGGCGATCGCGATGCGACGCTGCGCGATCGAGCAGCCATCCGCCAACCCCGACGGCGAGCAAGGCGAGGATGAGAGAGAAACGCCGTCCGATGTGGAGGTGGATGCCGACCACTCCGGCAGAAGTGAGGATCACTCCCCAGGCAGCGAACCTGGCCGCCCCGAATTTGACGAGGGCGACGAGGACACCCAGCGCTACCAGCCCGGTGATGAGCCCGGTGTGGAAGTCGTCCCTGGTGAGCAGGTCGATGAGGGTGTCTAACGATTGTCGCACGGGGTCAGGATCGTAGGAGATCGACGGGGGTGCGGTCGCCACCTGGCCCCACACGTGGTGGCGGACGCCGGCATCCAGGTGGGGTCGATCCCATTCCATTGCAACGTATGGTGCCGTACGATGGCGTCGAGCAACGATGAGGACGGTCAATGTCTGAGGTGAGAAGTGGCGACTACCCGCCCATCCTCGACGCAGCGCAGGTAGCAGAATTGTTGGGTATGAACGTGCAGATGGTGCGTCGTTACGCCAGGGAAGGGCGGCTCCCCGCCTACAAACTCCCCGGCGGACGAACCTTCAAGTTCTTTCGAGACGAGATCTTCGATTGGCTGCGCTCATACCCGGTGACTGCGGAAAGCGAACTCAGTGCGAGGACGAACGAATGACCGCTCTCACGTTCACCGTGGGAACATAGGCAAGCCGGCCGTCGGGGTCTTCGACCCGGAGGTGGTCGGAGCTCACCAGCTTGATCACTCCCATAACCACTCTTCCACTATCCAATTCGAGGCGGACCCTCATCCCCGTGCCCGCGTGTTCTTTGAGGAGTCCAAGGAACGACATCCCGCTCTGCTTCGGACCGGTGTTGGGATTGTCAGCAGACACGAACGACCAAATACCTGCTTCGAACATCACGTCTGCTTCCTGCTCGGCGAGTCCGATGGTCAGATAGTCGCTGCCGGTGCTGATGATCGGCCCGCTCAGAGTGGAATCTCCCATCTCGGCGGTGGCGCGTTCGCCGCGGTGCGCGGCATCTTCGGCCACTGCGAGCATGTCCATCTGACGTTGCCGCAACACTTCGGTCTGCGCCTCGTCTTCGGCGGCCTCTTCAGCCCACTCCCGCCCTGCGGAGTCGCGGAGCTGGGAGGCGAGGTCTCGGTCCGGATTAGGTGTGGTTTCCATAGGATTTCGCGCTCTCGACATCGGGTCGTGGTCCGAGGATAGGTTGCTTCTCGTGAATGTGACGCCCTTAGTGGATACGAGGGGAGCGGGCACCTCATCAGTGGCAAAGCCAGGCCGTTTTCGCCACCCTTCGCTTTCGCACGTACTGATCGCTCTTGCGGTCGTGCTTGCCTTCACCTTCAACTTCCTCGCCCTCCAGGATCGGGAGAGGACCGTCCTCGTCGCGGTGGCCAATGCACCTCTCGACGCAGGGTCGTCCCTCGACTCCGCCGACGTCCGCTTCGTGACCATCGATGCCGGGTTCGAGGGTATGGCTTCGCTGGTCGAACAGGATGCCTGGACATCGGTCAGCGGCTGGGTGCTGACCCGGCCCGTCCCTGAAGGTGGTGTTATCACAGTTGATGGTCTGACCCGCCCTCTCGGCGGCGACGGTCTGCGGTCGATGAGCGTGCCGGTCGCCCGCGAACACGCAGCCGGGGGATTGCTCGAAATCGGCGATGTGGTCGATGTGATATCGGTGGGCGCTGCGGGCCCGGGCTTTGTGGTCACCGGAGTTGAAGTCGTTGGGGTGGCGTCCGAGAGTGGCGGGATTGGCTCGGTGGGTGGGTATTTTGTAGTTATCGCAGTCGACCCGGCTCAGGCGCTCGATCTGGCCGGTGCCATCGACTCGGGGTCCCTCGAAGTGATTCGCTCCTCCGGGGCAGTTCCAGTCGAGGGAAGAAATGGGGCCTGAGATCGGCCTCGCCGCATCGACGCGGGATTGGAGTGACCGCTTTCATCGCTTCCTCCTCGACCACGGAGGCGGCACTGTTCGAAGCCGAATCATGTCCCCCGCCCAGGCGGTGTCTTCGCAATTCGACGTGCTGTTCATCGATGATGTCTGCTCGTTCTTGAATCAACGTTTGGTGATCGATGTGCGAGCCTCTGGCAAGTCGATCGTGGGCGTATTCGATCCCTCCGACGGAACCGACGCCAAACGGCGCCTCCTCGAGGCGGGGATTGGCGATGTGATCGAGTCTGATGCCCGGCCCGAGGAGTTCCTCGAAATCGCCGCCGTGACGATCTCACACTCGGCTCCGCCTCGCCAGGTGACTTTCGAGTCGAGGGGCGGTGGATTCCGAATCGGATTCACCGGCCCCCCCGGCGGGGTCGGGATCACCGAAATCGCTTGTGCTCTGGCCCTGGATCTCAGTCGGCGTCATAAGACCGCTCTGGTCGACGCCAACCCCGACTGGCCCTCGATCGGGCAGCGCCTCGGTCTTCCGGTTTACCCCAATCTCAGGACCGGCATCGACTTCGTGCTTCACGAGCCGGACCGTCTCGAAGATGCAGCACAAACGGTCGGTGCCCTCGCAGTGATCCCCGGCCCGGCGAATCCTGGAGCTGTGACGGTTTCAGCGGCAGACCTCGTGGCTCTGATCTCAGGTCTCGGGCGCACCCACTCCCATGTCGTTGTCGATCTCGGCCATGTGCCAGACCCTCCCGCCGACGTGCTCCGCTGCTTCGACGCGATCCTCGTTGTGGGGACCGCGGATCCGGTTGGAGTCACCAGGCTAGCCAGGACAGCCGAGCGTGTCGCCAATTCGTTGACACCGGATTGCGAGATGGGTCTCGTCGTGAACAGGGTAGAAAAGGGCGCACGGGAGCGGGCCGAAGTTGTCTCGGTCCTGGCTGGCTCCACCCCCGGGCTCCCGGTAATTCTCATTCCCGAAGACCGGGGCATTCGACGCGCCGCCCGGGACGGGTCAGCTGTAGAAAGAGGACGTTTCCACCGCTCGGTGCGACGGCTCGGCAGGGTCTTCGATGTGGTGCGCTCGCGATGACCGTCGACGCTTACGAGGAGATCAGAAGGCGCACCCTGGACAGGATCGACAGCGCGGGCATCGACCCCGAGACTGACCCGGACGCGCTACACCACCTCATCTCCGGGACCGTCCAGGAGTATCAGCAGCGCTCCCAGGTTGGTGAGGGGAGGTCTCTGGCTGACCCGGCGGCGACCGTCGAGCGCCTGATGCGATCGGTGAGCGCCCACGGCCATCTCAGCGAACTCCTGCTGCGGAACGACATCGAGGAGGTGTTCATCGAGGGCGACCGGGTCACTTTCCTGGAAACCAGCGGGCGTCTTGTTGCCCTGAACACCCCGACAACCGAACTGGAGAACCGCCAGGTCGTCGAGCGGATGCTGGCCGCGACCGATCGGCGTCTCGACGCCTCGAGCCCGATCGTCCAGGCGCGGGTGCTCGGAGGTGCGGCGCGCCTTACGGCAATCATCCCACCGGTATCGGACCACATCTCGGCGACGATCCGCCGTTATGCGCTGCGGCGCCAGTCTCTGGATTCCCTGGTGGGGTTGGGCTCCCTGACGGCTGCAGCGGCAAACTTCCTCGCTCTTGCGATGGAGTCCTCTGCCTCGACAATCGTCTCCGGGCCACCGGGTGCGGGAAAGACTTCATTCCTGTCGGCTCTGATCTCGGCGGTGCCTTCCGACCACTGCATCCGTTCGGCCGAAGAGGTGCGCGAGCTCCATGTCCCCATCCTTCATGGCGCGTATTACGAAGCCAGGCCCCCATCGTTGGACGGGTCGGGGGAGATCAGTCTCCGCGATTTGGTGAAGATGATCCTGGCGACGCTTGCCCGACCGTCTGGCCGCTCTGTGCTTGCCGATCCCGGACGGTTCCACAGACGGGTAGTTGTGCTCCTGGTCACTTGATCCCAGACGCCGTGGTTTGGCTTCGGATCCCCTGTTCACGACGAACACCAATGTCAAGCCCAGGAGATCAACAATCCATACGATGACTTCGACTGGCGATTAGTTGGAACCTGTGACCGTGAACCTGTCCCAGCGGTAGTGCTGGTAATTCTCGTCCACCTCATAGAACGCCACGGCGTAGGTCCCGGGGGAACATCGTGCACACAGGGGATTCGAAGAGGACAAGTGATGGCTGATCCGGGTCGTGCGGTTATCCGACGGGAAAAGCGCCGCTTGAACCTTCCTAAAAGGCAACGTCGTCCATCCGTCTTCTGGGCTCGGGCTGCGCCTGTCAGCTCACGGCCTGATGCATCATCCGACCTGATGGCTGGGGCGCGCCCGCCCCAGGAGATAACCGGTGCCTTGTTCGCCTACTGCTCTCTGATCTGGAAGCTGTATGGACCGACTGCCCCCATCTCTTGGGACCACACCCGAAGCGTGTAGTTGCCTTCCGGAAGAGTGAAAGCTCGATCATTGCAGTGCGTAATCGACTGCATCGAGACCGGACTGCCAGTGGAGTCGAGGATCTGCGCACGGATGTTGGTCACGCAGGCAAGCCAGTCGTAATAGAGGGCCAACCCGCCAGCGGGAACCGAGAACGAGTAGTGGTCCTCGGAGCCGATCTGCTCTAGCCGGCCAGCACCAGCTGCCGGCACCCCATCGGAGACAACTCCATCGATGGTGTAGGAAAACGGACCTTCCGGATCAGGCACCGACCACAGCTTGAAGCCATACGGTCCGACTGCCCCCATCTCTTGGGACCACACCCGGAACGTGTAATCACCCTCCGCCAGGGTGACGAACCTTTCATTGCAGTGGGTGATCCCACCCGGGATCGACACCGGCGTCCCCGACGAGTTCAAGATTTCGGCCCTCATGTTGGTAGTGCAACCCTGCCAGTCCACATACAACCTCAACCCACCGGCGGGAACCGAGAACGAGTAGTGGTCCTCGGAGCCGATCTGCTCTAGCCGGCCAGCACCAGCTGCCGGCACCCCATCGGA
>JBHJOQ010000127.1:0-15934 GCA_050329555.1 Acidimicrobiia bacterium
GGAGGATCGGTAAGGGCCGAGTCCAGCAAGGGAGTGGGAACGACGATCACTGTGGTGATTCCTGACCGGGCCGAGCCTGAGAACCAGCAGCGCGCCCCGGTCCGGGTGTAATCTTCCCGCCATGACCGCCGAGATGACAGTCATCAACTGGCTCCTCGATTCCGACCCTTCGATCCGCTGGCAGGTGATGCGCGACCTCCTCGACTCCCCGGAGTCGGAATGGGAAGGGGAGCGGGCCAAGGTCGAAAGAGAGGGATGGGGGGAACGTCTGCTTTCGCACGAAGATGAGGACGGGCAATGGGCAGGAGGCGCGCATTTCCCTTCCGATTTTGTTTGGGTCGGCGACGAGCCAGGTCAGCCGTGGACCTCGACCTCGCACTCGCTGTCCCAGCTCCGCGAGTTCGGTTTCGTCCCGACGACCGACCGGGCACAGCGGATGGTGGAGCTGATCGGTGAGAACGCCCGTTGGGAACACGACAACCAGCGTTACTGGGAAGGGGAAGTCGAGCCGTGCATCAACGGCCAGTTGGTCGCCAATGGTGTGTACTTCGGCGTCGACATGTCACCGGTCGTCGACAGGCTGGTAGGGGAGCGTCTCGAAGACGGGGGGTGGAATTGTGGGATGGAGAACGGATCGGTCCGCTCATCCTTCGACACCACAATCGGTGTCCTCGAAGGTCTGCTCGAATTCGAGCGAGCCACCGGGGGCACACCCGAATCGCGGGAGGCGCGCCTCGGCGGTGAGGAGTACCTGCTGAAGCGGTCGCTGTTCCGACGGCTCAGCACCGGGGAACCGGCTGACGAGCGTTACCTCTTATTCCTCCATCCGAATCGCTGGCACTACGACGTGCTCCGTGCCCTCGACTATTTCCGTGATGCCTCCGAACTGACCGGCGCCGCCCCCGACCCGAGACTGGCCGAGGCCATCGAGCATGTCCGCTCCCGGCGTCTCGAAGATGGCACCTGGCCCCTCGACTGGAACCCCGAAGGTCGAACCTGGTTCGACGTCAACGGCGGAGAAGGCGAACCATCGAGATGGATCACCCTCCGGGCGATGCGGGTCCTGAAATGGTGGGACCAAGCGCAGTAGGACGCGCCAAATGGGACGGTTGTCCGTCTTGTGCTTGGTTTTCTTGGGGTTTGGCGGCTTGGTGGTGGGTGTTGGCGGGGTGGTCGGGGGAGCTCACCCCTTGGGTTTGATCCGTAGGTTCGTGTCGGGAAGCGAGGTTACAGTCCCCCCTCCCCGCCGATCAGAATCGGCGGCACTCCCCCTGGGCGGCTCGGCTTTCGGGGTGAGAGAAGCGTCCTCGCGGGGTTTTCGGAGTCGGAGGCGTCCGGTTTGGGGGTGTTCGTAGAGTTGGAATCCTCGTTCGTGGATGACGATGTGGTGATGGAACCAACAGAGAGCGATCAAGTTTTCGGGGTCGGTTCGTCCGCCTTGTGACCAGGGAATTTTGTGGTGGATTTCGACCCGGTAAGTGGAGTTGCATCCGTCGATGGAGCAGTGCCCCCCGGTTCTGGCCAGTACTGCTCGACGTAGGGCTGGGGGGATGATTCGTCGGCTCCGGCCGTACGCCATTGGGGTGCCGTCAGCAGCGTTGACGGTGACCTCGGTGACACAGTTGCAGAGGATGGCTTCCAATGCTTGGGCTCCGACTCTGGGTCCGGCTTCCAACCTCACTCCCGTTTTCCCGTCGGACGGTGTGGCTTTGTCAGCATCGACGAACACGGTGACTTGCGCCTGTGGTGAGGCACCGCCTGATGCCAGTTGGTAGAGGGCGGTTGCTCGCCGCCATGCTCCCGAACCCCGGGCGCCGTCCGGCAGGTCCGGCAACTCATCAGCCTTCTTCATGAGTACTTGGTCGATGACGGCTCCGGTGACCCCGTCCAGCCCGCCACGCAGGGTCCACCACGACTCGTCGAGGGATGGCTGCATGATCAGATACCGGTCTTCGGCGGTGCGGATTTCGTCCTCGACGCTGACTTCGACCCGGTCGGCAGCTTCCCGGCGCACTCCCGAGATGTCGAGATGGTCGAGAGTGCCGACGTCTTCTGCGATTTTCGACAGAGCTTCGGCGCGGTCGAAGCTAATCGCACCAGCCGCTAAGGCCTGGCGGATCCGTGGTTTGTCACCAGTGCGGCGCATGGTCTGGACCAGAGACCTTGCTGTCTCCAAACCAAGATCCAAGCGTGAGGACGTCCATTCGGAGAGGTTGCGGCATCCGTCAGCGGTGAACACCTGGGCGGTGTCGAGCCATTCGAGATCCTCGACGAGAAGCGCCTGGAGACGGGCCACCATTTGAGCTGTCTCGACCAACCGGGTCTCCCGGTCGTCAACGGTGAAATCTCTCTCCCACTCCATAGCCAAAACCTACAAACCAGGTGTGACAGAAATGCGCTCGCTGCGGAGGGAAATTGAGAAACTTCGGAAAGTTTGCGCCATGGAGTGGCGACTTGAACAGACCCTGCCGTCAATTCAGAGTGATCGCCCAGCGTTCGGGGTAGTTGACGTCGCAGAACTCTTCGATGAGGTCGAAGAACTCGTTGGGGTCGATCGTCGCCTGTTCGTCCAGCGTCGCTTGGAATCTTCCTCGGGCCGACTCCAACCGACTGATTTGGTCCGCCCCCAGGGCGTCGGCACCTGCCTCGATGATGAGATCAGGTGAAAACTCGATCGAGCCTTCCGTCAGCAATTGATCGGCGCGGGCACAATAGGTCACCAGGGGAGAGGTCTCCAGGAAGACGTCGTACACGAACTCGATCTCCATGACTATCTCATCGGGCTCGACCGATCCTGCGTTCCGGGGTTGTGGTTCGAGACGCACAGGGATCGACATCTCAAAGTTGTGAATACCTGGCGACAATGGTTGTACGTCGATCGCGAAGCTGATGCCGGTGTTCTCGTCGGAGAGGGCGAACTCCGTGGACACGGCTTTTGTGGCTGGTGCAATTGTCTTGCCATCGATCACATATAGATCGAACAGGGTGAGGTATTGGATGTAGTCGTCGGTGGCGATTGCGACCGAGACCTCATGCCGTGCCCAGGGATCAGATCCGAACTCGAGCACTCCGGATTTGAATTCGAGAGTGACGTCGTGGGACAAGTATTCGATGCCCGCTGTCGCTCGCAACGAGTCGTCGTCCCCCTCAGACCCAGATCCATGATCGGCACATCCGACGGCAGCGATGACGATCCCCGCCACGACGCTGAACTTGGATGCCCGCGCAGCCCACCTCATCCTCCGTGATGGTAAGCCCGACGGACATTGAATCAATCAGGAATCTTGTACCGGAGGCGGGACTCGAACCCGCAAGCCCTTACGAGCAATGGATTTTGAGTCCATCGAGTTTACCAATTTCTCCACTCCGGCCAGGAGAGAACCAATTGTAAGACCCATACTCGCTCTCTGCGAGACCGGGATTTACCCTCTGGGGGGTGAAACGGGTTGCCAGGAAGATCTTCAGCATCAACGACCGGATCAGTGACATCGACCGGGAGCTGGCGTTCACCCGTGCCGAGCTCGAATACCACCGCTCGATCAATGAGGACGCTCAGCGGGATGCCGCCGTGGGCAACTACATCGACCGCGAAGAGGCCAGCCTGACCCGCGGTGACGTCCGTCGTTTCGAGCGGACGATCGACAAGTTGGAAGAGCGAAAGGCGAAGCTGGAAGACAAGCGCGCAACCTTGCTCGACCGGCTACCCGACTGACGCGATCGCCACTACCGTCGCTGCCGTGCCCAAGCTTGTACTGATCGACGGCAACTCGATCGCCTACCGCGCCTTCTATGCGCTTCCCGAAGACCTGGCGACCAAGAGCGGCCAGGTGACAAACGCGGTGTTCGGATTCACCCGGATGCTGATCCGGCTGCTCAAGGACATCGAGCCCGACGGTATCGCGGTGGCTTGGGACGTTTCCCGGAAGACCTTCCGCACCGAGGCGTACCCTGCCTACAAGGCGCAAAGGGAGAAGGCTCCCGACCACTTCCGCAGTCAACTGGGGCTCATCGACGAAGTGCTACAGGCGTTGCAGGTCAACCAGATCCGTCGCGAGGGGTTCGAGGCCGACGACCTGATCGCTTCCATCGCCAAGAAGGCAGTCGCCGATGACTGGGAGGTGCTTATCGTCACCGGTGATCGTGACGCCTTCCAGCTGGTCGGCGGGCCGATCAGTGTGATGTACACGATGCGGGGGATCACCGACACCGTGACCGCAGACGCCGCCTACGTGGAGAACAGATACGGGATCAGACCGGACCAATACGTCGAGTATGCGGCGATGCGGGGTGACAACTCCGACAACCTCCCCGGCGTGGCCGGAGTGGGGGAGAAGACCGCGGCGAAGCTGATCGGCAACTACGGCAGCCTCGAGAGTGTCTATGAGGCGATAACCGATCAGACCCCGAAGCTGCGGGAGAATCTGGCCGCTGCCCGCGAACAGGTGTTCCTCAACCGGACGCTGATGAGGCTGGTCGACGACCTCGACATCGAGTTCGCCACATCCGAGTACGAGGTGCGGGAGTGGGACCGGGCCACCGTCAAAGACCTCTTCGACTCCCTCGAATTCCACTCGATGTGGTCAGATCTCGAAGCTGCCCTGCCCGGGGCGACCCCCCAGGGCGAGATCCTCGACGTTGACACTTCGATCGTCACCGATCCCGGGCAGATCGAAAACCTTGCCTCGCAGAGTGAGCTCGTTGTCACTCTGGTTGGCGACGACGGCGACCCGTACGGCCTCGGCATCTCGACAGGGGAGAACGAGGCGGTGGTGATTCCACTGGACGCGGCGGGTCCGATCCTCAAACGTCTTTCTGATGGCGCCATCGCTGCGATCGGCCACGATCTCAAGGCGCTCACGAGGGCTCTGCTCTCCCTGGGCCACGACCTGGCGGACTTGAAGATGGACACCGCACTCGCCGCCTACGTGGTCAACCCTTCCAGCCGCACCTACGAGCTCACGGAGATCGCCGACACCATGCTCGGCCTCGAGATCGTCTCCCCCGATGATGATGCGGATGAAGGGACCCTCCCGTTCGACACGGGCCCTGACCTCGAAATCGAGGGCCGCCGGATCGAGGCGATCAGGAGGCTGGCAACTCATCTGCGGGAGGAGCTGGCCAACCGGGAAGAGGGTTCCTTGTTCGACGGCTTCGAGTTGCCACTGGTCCCGGTCCTGGCGCGAATGGAGCACGCCGGAATCGGCGTCGACCGCGAATACCTCGAAGAGATGGGCTCCGATCTCCGCTACAAGCTGTCGGTGCTCGAGAAGAGGATCCACGAGCTGGCCGGTGGGCCATTCAACGTGAACTCGACCGACCAGCTCCGCCAGATCCTCTTTGAGAAATTGGAGCTGCCGGTCCTCAAGAAGACGTCGACGGGGAAGCCCTCCACCGACCAGTCGGTGCTGAAGAAGCTGAACCACCCTGTGATCGAAGCATTGCTCGAGTATCGGGAGTACGAGAAGCTGAGAAGCACCTACGTCGACGGCTATCTCCCCCTGATCGAGAAGGACGGCCGGATCCACACCAGGTTCAACCAGATGGCGGCTACCACCGGGCGCCTCTCTTCCGACCGTCCCAACCTCCAGAACATCCCGATCCGCTCCGAATCGGGGATGACCATCCGGAGGGCGTTCGTAGCCGACGAGGGTTGCCAATTCCTCGTCGCTGACTACTCCCAGATCGAGCTGCGGATCCTCGCCCACATGAGCGGGGACCCCTTCCTCATCGACGCTTTCAGAAATGACGTCGACATTCATGCGGCAACCGCGGCGCGGGTCTGGAGCCTGCCTCTCGAGGAGGTGACCCTCGAACAGCGGCGGACAGCCAAGATGATCAACTTCGGCCTGCTCTACGGGATGGAGGCGTTTGGCCTTGCCGACCGGCTCGGAATCTCTCGCGATGATGCCAGGGGGCACATCGACACCTACTTCGACCAGTTTGTCGATGTCAAGCAGTTCATGTCGGATGTGGTCACCAGGGCGCGAAACGACGGTTACACCACGACCCTCTTCGGGAGGCGCCGATACCTGCCTGAATTGAAGTCCGACAACTTCCGGGTCAGGCAGATGGGGGAGAGGATGGCCCTCAACGCCCCGGTCCAGGGAACGGCTGCCGACATCATAAAGGCGGCGATGATCGAGCTCGACCGGCGCCTTCGGGTGGAGAAGGTCCGCTCCGAGATGCTCCTCCAGATCCACGACGAGCTCATTCTGGAGTGCCCTGAGGTTGAGCTGGAAGAGATCGAGGGGGTGGTGATCGATTGCATGGAACACGTTTCCGAGCTCGACGTGCCCCTCAAAGTCGAGGTTTCCCGGGGAGCGAATCTCGCCGCGGTCAAGGATTAGCAACGCTCCTGTTCGCCTTTCTCCGTTTTAGGGCATAGAATTGCCGACGCCTGTGCGGGCTGTCCTGCATAGGGTTCTTTCCAAAGAGGTAATCCCCTACACATGTCCAACGACCAAGTGAACAACGCGCCCGAAAGTCTCGAAGAGGAGACTCCCGAGGTGCCCGAGACTCCCGCTGCCGAAGACCCCGACCAGGGCGAGGCGACACCACCCGAGCAGGCCGAAGCGCCTGATGCCACAGCCGAAGAAGCCGAAAATGCTCCTGAAGCTCCTGACGCCACAGACGCGCCCGCTGCCGACGCTCCCGTAGACGCCACTGCCGATGACGCCCCCACTGCCGAGGCGGGCCACGACGTGGCGGTCGAGGAGACACCGGCGGAATTCCCCGGCGAGCCGGCCGCAGAAGCAGCGACGACTTCAACCGACGAGCCGGCCGCCGCTCCCGCCGAAGAGGAAGAGCCCGTCAACAAGTTTGAGCCCTACCCCCATCGTGAAGCCCTGGTCGCACCCGATCTCAGCGACCTGCCTGACGACATCGGCGACGACTTCGAAGCTGCAATCGAGGCAACCGTTCTCGAGTTCAACGATGGTGACATTGTCGAAGGGACCGTCGTTAGTGTCGACAGCGATGGCGCCATGGTCGATGTGGGCTACAAGTCCGAGGGACTGATCCCCGTCCGCGAGCTCTCGATCCGGAACAACGTCGACCCGAACAAGTCGGTCCAGGTCGGCGACCGGATCGAAGCAGTAGTCCTCACCAAAGAAGACGACGAAGGCCGCCTCCTTCTTTCAAAGAAGCGTGCCATGTACGAACGGGCGTGGGGCGAGATCCAGGAAATCGCCGCCGCGGACAAGACGGTCGAGGGCACGGTCATCGAAGTCGTCAAGGGCGGGCTTATCGTCGATATCGGGCTACGCGGCTTCCTCCCGGCCTCGCTGGTCGACTTGCGCAGGGTCCGGGATCTCGACCCCTTCATCGGAGAAACGATCACAGCCAAGGTCATCGAGCTCGACCGGGCACGCAACAACGTCGTCCTCAGCCGCCGCGCCTACCTCGAGGAGGCACAGGCCGAAGAGCGGCAAGGCTTCCTGGACAATCTCGCCGAAGGTGAAGTCCGTGACGGCGTCATCTCATCGGTCGTCCACTTTGGTGCCTTTGTCGACCTTGGTGGGATGGACGGCCTCGTCCATGTCTCTGAGTTGTCCTGGCAGCATGTCAACCACCCCAACGAGTTGGTGAACGTCGGGGACAAGGTCAAGGTCAAGGTGCTCGAAGTCGACCTCGATCGCGAGCGAATCTCCCTCTCGATACGTCAGACGAGGGAAGACCCATGGGATGTTTTCGCCGGGGAGCACGAAGTCGGCGACGTCGTCGATGGCACCGTGACCAAGACGGTCCCATTCGGGGCGTTCGTCTCAGTGGGCGATGGTGTCGAGGGTTTGGTCCACGTCTCGGAGATTGCCATGCACCGTGTCGAGTCGCCCGAACTGGAGCTGTCGATCGGCCAGGCGGTCAAGGTGAAGATCACCGAAAAGGACGATGAGCGCCGGCGGATCTCGCTTTCGATCAAACAGGCGGCACCAGATTACACCGAGAGGGTGGCCGCAGTCGAGGAAAAGAAGCCGCAACCGCAGCAACAGTCGAAGCGGCGCCAGCCACGAGAGTTCGAACGCGAGTTCGGGGCTCCCGAAGAGGAGCGGCCGCCGATGCCGGTTGATGCTTCACTCGAGGCGATCCTCCAGGAACTCAAAGAACGCGGCATCGGCCGACGGTGATCGAACCGGTCGCGGTGAAACTGAGTCGGGGCCCCATCGGGGCTCCCTTCTCTTATGGGTAGGAATGCCGGTCCGGACGCCTACTATGTTTCGACAGGGAAGTGCTCAAGGATGCCGGTCGGGTATCCGAAGCTTATTCCTGTGGAAATTCAACCTAAACGCCAGGCGGGGAAAGACCTGCCTGTAGCATGCCCTCGAACGTTCGCCGTGGGAGCGAAGAAGTGTCGAGGGGACAACCGAAGGGGACTCAATGGGTAGGAGAGCAATAGTTCTTCTCGTGGCTTTGATATTGGCCGGACTGGCCGCATGGGCCGTGTGGAACTTCTTAGACGGGATCCGGAGCGACGCAGAAGCCGATCAGGTACAGGTCACGGTTTTCCGGGCTTCCGAGCTGATCGCCGAGGGCGCTCAAGGATCGATCCTTCTCTCCGGGGAAGACCTCGTGGTCGAATCCACCGAAGAAACAATAGATCTTCCCACCGACGCCATCACGAGTCAGGAACAGCTGAACTCGGTCCTCACCGGACGGGTGGCAGCCGGTCCGATCTCGCAGAACGCGATCCTAACGGTGAGCCAATGGACCGAAGTCACACTGGACATCACCCCTCTGGCCGACCTGATCCCGTCGGGTAAACAGGCCATCACCATCGGTTTGGACAACATCCGTGGTGTGAATGGCTTCGTCGAAGCCGGAGACCGGGTCAACTTGATCGTGACGCTCGACATCCAGGCTGACGTGATTCCCGCCGACTTCCCGACGCTCGACCCTGACACGGGCACCGAGACGCCAGGCGAGGAGGAGACCATCACGGTCACGTACACCCGTTATGTCTTGCAGGGCTTGCCGGTCCTCGCTGTCGGGCGGGACATTCGCGCCGACGAGGATGCACCAGTCGTCATCGACGTCGAGCCCGCTCCGAACACCGAAGCGGTCCCCGGGGCAGAGACCGAAGAGGATCTCGGCAACGACACTATCTTTGTCCTCGAGGTCACTCCCGAAGAAGCCGAGCGCCTCGCGTTCGCATTCGAGAATGGGTCGATATGGATGACCCTGGTGCCCGAAGACTTCGTTGCAGTCGAGACAGACGGTGTGATCATTGATACGCTGTTCGGCGGCAACCTGCTCGACGATATCTTCGAGAACTGAGAGGTTTGACCGATGTCATTGGCTGAGAACAACCTGCTGGTTGTGGACCAGGACGACGACTTTCTCGCTAAGGCGAAAGAGTTGTTCGATGGTCGGCTGCCGACTGCACGTTCAATCGAGGCCGCCAGCCAGGTAGTTGCGAGCAGCGACGTTCGGATGGTCCTGCTCGGCCCTTCCTACACGGAGGGGTCGGCCATGGAGGAGATACGGACTCTTCACAACGAAGACCCGTCGCTGATCGTGATGCTGGTGGCCGAGCTGGTGACATCCGACCTGCTGCGCCAGGCGATGCGCTCCGGTGTCTCGGACGTGATCGAGGTCCCTCTCGACGAGCAAAAAGTCGAGGAGGCCATCGAGCGGTTCGCCCATGACGTTTTAAAGCGACCCAAGGCGGCGGGAACGACGGCGCCGGCTGCTCCGGAAGAGGGAGAGAAGGGTCGCATCGTCACTGTTTGGTCGGCGAAGGGCGGGAGTGGGACCACCGTTGTCTCCACAAACCTTGCTCTGCTCCTCAATCGGATCCAGGACAAGAAGGTTGTCCTCGTCGATGCGGACCTCCAGTTCGGGGACGTCTGTCTGGTGCTCCAGCTCGAGCCGAAGTTCACCATGGTCAACGCAGCGCATGAGCTACACCATCTCGACAGTGAGCTTCTGGAGAGCCTGCTCACCGAGCATCCCAGTGGTCTCAAAGTCCTCGCTGCTCCCCTCGAGCCGGCGTTCGCCGACGATATCACCACCGCCGGGCTGATGCACATGATCGAGATACTCAGAGAGAACTACGACTACATCATCATCGACACGGCATCGATGCTCGACGAGTTGATTCTGTCGCTGGTGGAGAAGTCGGACCAGGTGTTGATGGTCGTCGACATGGACCTCCCGAGTGTCAAGAATGCCAAGCTCGCCCTGGACACGCTCCGGTTGCTCAAGTTCAGCACGGGGGCGGTGAGCCTGGTCATGAACCGTTCCAACTCGAGGTCGAAACTAGACAACAAAGAAATCGAGGCTGCACTCAAGATCAGCATCGATGCGGCTGTGCCTTCGGACGCGTTGGTGGCTGCGTCGGTCAACGAGGGGCGTCCGGTAGTCGAGTCCGAGCCAAAGTCGAAGGTGGCCAGGGGTCTCGAAACTGTCGCCGCGCTTGTTGCGGACAATATTCCAGAGTCAAGTGGCAAGTCCGGACTTTTCGGACGCAAATAGGGGGTAGGAGGGCAATATGCCATCATTATCTGAAAGAGTTGCAGCGGCACGGCAGAGCGAGTCGGTCGATGTAGCAACGAACAGAACCGACGCCATGGGAGACCTCCGCGGCCGTCTTCACTTCAAAGTCGTCGAGGAATTGGGCCCGACCCTCTACGACCGAGGGATGTCGGACGCCGAGCTCCGACTCCGTGTCCTCGAGATGCTCGAGTGGGCAGTCGATCAGGAACAGGGTCTGCCCCTCACCAGTGCCGATCGGCGCGCGTTGCTCAACGAAATCGCTTCCGACGTCCTGGGCTATGGTCCCATCGACCCGTTGCTCAACGACCCGGACGTGACCGAAGTCATGGCCAACGGCCCCTACGACGTCTACTACGAAAAGAGTGGGCGCATCCTCAAGTCGGATGCCAAGTTCGTGGACGAGACCCACCTCCGACGGATCATCGACAAGATCGTCGGCCAGATCGGCCGTCGCGTCGACGAGGCCACACCCATGGTGGACGCCCGTCTTCCTGACGGATCCCGCGTCAACGCGGTGATCTCTCCGCTCTCCATCGGAGGACCATTCCTCACGATTCGTAAATTCTCGATCGATCCGTACCAGGAAGCCGACTTGATCAGCTTCGGAACACTCACCCAGCGAGTCGCCGACTTCGCCCGGGCCTGTGTCCGGGGTCGTCTCAACGTCATCATCTCAGGCGGTACCGGTTCCGGTAAGACGACGACGCTCAACGTCATGTCGTCATACATCCCCGGAGACGAACGCATTATCACCGTGGAAGACGCCGCTGAGCTCCAGATGCACCAGGAGCACGTCCTGACCCTGGAATCACGCCCCGCCAACATCGAGGGCAAGGGCCAGGTGGCGATACGTGACCTGGTCAGGAACACGTTGCGTATGCGCCCCGACCGGATCGTCGTCGGGGAGGTCCGTGGTGCCGAGGCACTCGACATGCTCCAGGCGATGAACACAGGTCATGACGGCTCACTGACCACAATCCACTCCAACTCGCCTCGTGACACCCTGTCCCGTATCGAGACAATGGTCCTCATGGCCGGTTTCGACCTGCCGGTGAAGGCGATTCGTGAGCAAGTGTCGTCAGCTATCGACCTGATCATCCACGTCTCCCGTCTTCGCGACGGGACCAGGCGCATCACCCATGTCACCGAGGTGGAAGGCATGGAAGGTGACATCATCACCCTCCAGGACCTGTTCCTATTCGACTTCGGAATGGGTGTCGACGAAGACGGCAAGTTCAAAGGCCGGCTCAAGGCAACCGGAATACGCCCGACATTCTCAGAAGATCTGGAAAACCAGGGAATCCGCCTTCCGGCCGACCTCTTCGATCCCGAGCCCTTTGCCCGGAGGGGAAATTGAAGCGACTCTTTGTCGTCCTGATCGCCCTCTTGCTGGGGGCTGGCACCGCCCTGGCGCAGTCCAGCGGATCGTCGATTGAAATCGTCGACATCAATGGGTCGCGCTATGCCGAGGGTGGGCAGACGACGATGGTGGTCAATTTCACCAACTTCACCGAGTCGCCGGATCCCGCTCTGTTACAGATCACCGCCGACGGCGAGGCAGTCTCGGATCTCGAGGTCCGAGCCCTCGGGGAGTCATCCGTCCCGGTTCGCATCGCTCTGGTGATCGACTCGTCGGGCTCGATGGCGGGGGCACCCCTGGAGGCAGCCAAGGCGGCGGCGCAGTCGTTTGTCGACCAGAAGCGGGTCGAAGATCAGATCGCAATCGTCACCTTTGCTGACGAAGCAATTGTTGCGTCCGGCTTCACGGCGAGCGGCACAGAGCTCACCAGCAGAATTTTCAGCATCGAGGCAGTAGGCGAGACCGCGTTCAACGATGCAATCGTCGCCACCGTCGACCTTTTCGCCTCGTCGGCAAGCACCGGCTTCATTCAGAACGCCATCGTTCTCACCGACGGTGACGACACGGTTTCTGTCGCGACGATCGAAGATGCGATAGCAGCGGTCGGCGAGAGCGAGATCAAGTTCTTCGGGGTCGCCCTCGAGTCACCCGATTTCAATCCGGGCCCGGTCGAGCAGGTGGCAGCGGCGGGCGGTGGCCTTTTCCTGACGACCCCCGATCCTGAGCAGCTGACCGGGCTGTATGGCCAGATCGGCCAGGAGATCAGTAACACCCTGGTGGCACGATTCGTTTCGCCCATATTCCGCCCCGGCGATGTCACTTTCGCAGTGGCTTATGGGGATACCGGACTGGTTTCAGAAGTGGTTTTCCCGGTCTCAGGCTTTGCGACGACCACCACTGCAGCAGCCGGCCAGACCAGCACTACCATAACGTTTGCGCCGCCATCTTCAGTCCTGGTGACAAGTCCGCTGTTCCTGGACGCAACCACGCTCGTTCTGGTCGGCTCGGTAGGGCTGGGCCTCACCCTATTCCTGTTCCTGGTGATCCTGTTCGGGCGTGAAGAGGAGGAGGGCGGCGACCGTTTTGCCAGGCGTCTCGAGGCTTACGGACGCAAAGGCCCCGCTGTCGAGAAGAAACCGTGGATACAGCGGATTCCTTTGATCAACAGGTTCACCCAGGCCGCTGAGGAAGAAGTGCGACGACGCGGCCTTCTCTCCGGGCTGAACTCCTCGCTGGAACAGGCAAACATCCCGTTGTCGCCGGGGGAGGCCGTTCTCGCATTGATCGGAACCGCGACAGTTGGCGGAATCTTCTTCTCCATATTCAACGGCATCATCTTTGGCGCCATCACTTTCGTACTGCTGTTGCTGGTCTTCGCTTTCCTGATCAATTTCACGGGCAACCGTGAGAAGCGCAGATTCGAAAGTCAGCTGCCCGACACACTGACACTGATGGCCACCTCATTGCGGGCCGGCTATTCACTACTCCAGGCTGTCGAGGCCGTCGCTTCAGAGGCCCAGGATCCGACCGCACGTGAGTTCGGTAGGGCCCTGGTCGAGGCTCGCTTGGGCCGTTCGGTCAGCGAAGCCCTGGCCGGTATCGCCGAGCGTACCCAGTCGGACGACTTCAAGTGGGCGGTCATGGCTATCGAGATCCAACGAGAAGTCGGCGGTAACCTCGCCGAGGTCCTTTCGACCGTGGCCAACACGATGCTGCTACGAAATCGGCTTCGTGGTGAGATCAAGGCTCTCACCGCCGAGGGAAGGATCTCTGGCATTGTCCTCGGAATCCTGCCTTTCGCTATGTTCGGCTTCCTGTGGACTTCGAATCGTGAATACCTCCAGCCTTTGCTCGACAGGACCATCGGTCAGATCGCGCTGGGGGTCGGTGTGCTGCTGATCGCAGCTGGAATCTATTGGCTCAAGAAGATTGTGGATATCAACGTATGAACGGTTTCGATCCTCTCGCCCTTGTCGTCGTTTCCGTGTTCATCGCGGTGGTGTTCCTGATCGTCTGGATAGGTCTGGGCGTCACCCGTGCTCGCGAGGAGATGATCGATCGCCTCGCTCTATATGGACGGAGCAACGCCCCGACCATCCGTGATGACGAACTGGCCAAGCCCTTGGCCCAGAGGACGATCGGGCCGATCGTCCTGAAGCTGTCAGGGTTCCTGAAGCGATTCACCCCGGTTGGGTATCTCGAGAAGAAACAGCACCAATTGTTGCTTGCCGGTAGCCCGGGCAACCTCGACGCCCCGGCGTTGGTCGTCATCAAGATGCTCGGAACCGGCGTCGGCATAGTCCTGGCATTCCTCATCGTCGACTACGGCGGCTCGGCGATTCAGCGCATCGTCCTCTTCGTCTTCCCGATCGTGTTGGGCTTCTTCGGTCCTGACGCCTGGCTGGCTCGCAAGGTCGAGGAACGGCGGGTTGCGATGCAACGGGCGTTGCCGGACATGCTCGACCTGATGGTGATCTCGGTGGAGGCCGGTCTTGGGTTCGATTCAGCCATGTCGCGTGTGGTTGCCACCGTGCCCGGCCCTCTCTCGGAGGAGTTCTTCCGGATGCTCCAGGAAACCCGGGTCGGCGTGAGCCGGCGCGACGCGATGAGGCATCTCATGGACCGCACCGACCTCGACGAGCTGCGCTCGTTCCTTCTTGCGATGATTCAGGCCGAAGCCTTTGGTGTGACCATCGCCAACGTCTTGAGGGTTCAGGCGGACGAGATGCGCACCAAGCGCCGCCAGCGTGCCCAGGAGAAAGCCTTCGCAGCACCGGTGAAGATGGTCTTCCCACTCGTCTTCTGCATCTTTCCGGCCCTGTTCATCGTGCTCCTCGGTCCTGCCGGCATCCAGATCACCGAAGCTTTCGCCAACACCTGATGTCGACTGCGGTGGCGGTCGAAAGGCGCCGCTTCTCGCTGGCCCATCTCATCCTGGCAATCCCCTGGGTTGCTCTCGTGATCGACGCATTCGCGCCAATCGGCGACAATTCGTTCCTCTGGCACGTCCGGGCCGGGAGCCTGCAGATCGAGCAGGGGAGCGTCCTCACCACTGATCCCTTCTCCTTCACAGCCGGTGGCGAGGAGTGGCTGACCCAGAGCTGGCTGGCTGACGTCATCTACGCACGCCTCGAGGCTCTGAGCGGGCTCGGGTTCGTCCCCTGGATGCTGCTCGTGGTCACCGCTCTCACCTTTGTGGGTATTGGCCTGATTGCTTTCAAGGCATCGCAAAGCGTACTGGCGACGGCCGTCGTCCTGATCCTCTCCACCATCTCGCTGGTCAGCTTCCTGGTGCCGCGGCCGGTCGTCTTTTCGTATCTCCTGTTCGTGTTGGTAATCCTGGCCTGGGAGCGGCAGTCCTCGAGTTGGACCCTTCCCTTCTTGTTCTGGATATGGGCGTCGGTCCATGGTTCGTTCTTCCTTGGCCTCGCCTACGTCGGGCTGCGTCTCCTCACCAAAAAGGAATGGCGGGCGATGCCGTTCCCGGTCGTCTCAGGACTGGTGACCCTGCTCACACCTCACGGGTGGGGGGTGATCCAGATGCTCGGAGACTTCTTGAGCGCCAGCCCGCATCTGGGCTTGCTCACCGAGTGGAGGACACCGGAATTGTTCTCACCTGTGTTCTTCCCGGTGTTCGTCGGCATCGTCCTGATCATCTACGGCGCGACTCGCCAACGTCTGGTCCCGTTGGACTTGCTGCTGATCGTTCCCTTCTTCGCACTGTCTCTCACCGCCCTGCGTTCGGTGCCGCCGGCCTGGCTGGCGCTGCTGGTGCCGATCAGCGTTTCGCTGCGAGACAGCGGCTCGCAGCTCCCGAGAAGATTCGGCCTGCCCGCGACCGTCATCTTCGGCGTTGCGATTGCTGCGGTGCCTTTTTTCCTGGTCGATCACGAGGGTCTCGCCACCGACCGGTTTCCGGTTGTGCTCGCAGAATCGCTCGACGGATCGCGGGTGTTTCACAACGATGTGGTCGGGGGTTTTCTCATCTGGCACAGCGGCCCCGAGCTGCAGATCTTCATCGACGATCGGGCTGAGCTCTATCAGGAGAGGATGCAGGAGTTCGTCGACGTCCGCAGTGGCAAC
>JBHJOQ010000090.1:0-5218 GCA_050329555.1 Acidimicrobiia bacterium
AGAGCTTCTTCTCGGGAGTCCTTGCCTCGATCATCAAACACCGGGGAGGCGTCAGCCCCAAACAGGGAGAGCAGGGAGGGTTTACTTTCCAGCCAATGGTGGGTAAGGGGATCGGAATCGGGGTGCGACGGCCCCTGCTACCTACCAGGAGCATTTTGTGGAAAGGTCAACCGAAACGATCTCAGGGCAAAAGCCGCAGATGACGGGAAGGTCTCCCAAGACTTTCAGTGAGGACCGGGTTTGTGCTGAGAAGTCCTGTATCACCCGTCTGAATCGCTACAACCGGTACGACCGGTGTAGCCAACACCAACTAGTTCGCTTTCCCCGTGTTCGCGGGCGGAATCCGGTCGAATAGGACTGCCGGCTCGCGGCTCACAAATCCCGATACGTCCGGGGCTCATATCTTCGGATTTCACCGGCACGGCGACCGCCTCGCTGAGCTTGCTCACCTTGGCTTCGACCGGATCTATCTCCATCATCGGCCGGAAGCAACGTGCTCTCGAACCTGAGTTGAGCCAATCTCCACCCTTCCAGGCGCTCAACCTTCGAAGCGCCGTCCACCCCCGTCCGCGCTCTTCCGGATGAAGCTGAACTCTCCATCCGACTCGAGCACACAGAAGTCGATCTCGGACAAATTCGAGAAGCCGTTGATCCGGGCTGCTTCCTTTAGCTCTTCGAGACTCATGTTCTCGCGTTCGAGCTGGTCCATAAGTGGCTTGCCCGCTCTCACGATTACCACCGGCGGACTCGCCAGAACTCTGCTGGCCCGACGGGAGCGTCGGCTCAAAGCGTCGGCTGCCACGGTCCAGACGACGAACACCGAAACCGCAAGAATCGCTCCGGTCACCGACATGTCCTCCTGGGTCACTCCCTGTTGCACGAAGTCGCCGAGAATGACGATGAGGAGAAGGTCGAGCGGTGTGAGCTCTGCGAGCGAACGCTTGCCCGATCCGCGAACGACCAGCCAGAGGAACCAGTAAATGACGGTGGCCCTGATCACCAGCTCCATCGGTTAAACCTCATGGCATCACCCAGGACCGGAATTCGGTCGAGGTCTGGCGTTCGCCATCTATCCAGAGCTCAACGGAGGCTGCTTCCCCCCACTGCACTGCCGGCTCCAGCCGGGCATCGAGGACAACCTCGAGCGTCGACTCACCGGGCAGAACTTCGAAATCCCAGGACGTGAAGATTCCGGTGTTGAAGGAACTGACCGGGGTGGGTTCCATCCCGTTGTCATCGAAAATCCCCAGATAGTCGGAGGAAATCCGAATGGTGATTACGTCGGGCAGGGCGGAGCCGTCTTGAGTGCCGACGTCGATCGCAAACGGAGTGGCCAGACCGCCCCGGGTCACAGCCGGGTAGGTGACCTCGATCCGGTAGCCGTTGCCATTGTTGGTCGCCGTCGAGGTCTTGACACCGAGGATGCCGAGGGCCCCCAAAGCAACAACCAAGACAACGAATAGGATCGTCAATCCCCGAAGCCACTTCTCACGTTGGTATTCACGATGGGACGGATCCTCAGGGAGCGTCGAATCGTCAGGCACTGGATCAGCCATGGAATCGTCGCGACTTCTTTCCACGACGCTATGAGTACCCCCGGTCGCGACGCCACAAACGATTCTCTGGATCGGTTGATATGGAGTGGGCGCGGGTCGAAGCTGTTGGGGGTGCATGCATTGTTAGTGGTGCATGCATGATGTCAACCAAACTCGGGTCGCCACGCCAGAGGTTCTCCAGAGCAGGTTCTGTCTGTGTCGGGATCGGGACCGGCGGTGGTCAGACCTATCTCGGAGTTCAGGTCGGACGGGCGTATCGCCGAGCTCGAAGATCTCGCCCGGCGATACCCGACTGCGTCCGGCGGCTTAAACGACTGCCCGGATGACCGATTCGATCCTCCGCAGCCTCAAGGCCGAAGCCGGCGTTGAGACTGCCGACGACCTGGTGGGCGCCATCGGGCCGTCTGTCGGGCGTCATATGTCCATCCTGAGATCCCCGATGCTTATCGCGATGGCCGTCTCGAGGACGCGTGGGAGAGGTCGTGCCGGGGCACCTGGCTGTCGCGCGCCGAATCGGCGGGAAGAAGAATTCTCGGGAACGACTGAGGCGGACCTGCAGGTCGCGGTTTGCGTATCCGACTTACCGGGTACCTGTCGGCACAATCGACCGAGCCTCAGGAGGGCACAGATGAAAGACTCACAGGTAGAAGAGCTGTTGTATCAGGCTCTGGAAACGGAACTCGGCGGCGTGGAGATCTACAAGACTGCCCTTCGCTGCGCGACCAACACCGACCTCAGGGAAGAGTGGAAGAAGTACCTCGAGGAGACGGAGAACCACGTCCGCATCGTCAAGGACGTGTTTGCACAACTCGGGCTGGATGAGTCGACCGAGACGCCGGGACGGAGTGTTGTACGCCACAAGGGTGAATCACTGGTCAAAGCGATGGAGCTGGCACTTCAGTCCGGTGACAAAGTGGCCGCACAACTGGTGGCCGCAGAATGTGTGGTCGAGGCAGAGACCAAGGACCATGCCAACTGGGAGTTGATCGGCGAGGTCGCCGAGGAAGACAAGGGCGACCGCAAGAAAGTTCTCTCTGAGGCGTACGAGCAGGTCGAGGAAGAAGAAGACGAGCACCTCTATCACACCATGGGCTGGGCCCGTGAGCTGTGGATGGAGTCACTCGGCATGACCGCCGTCCTCCCGCCGCCCGAAGAGCAGAAAAAGGTCAAGACGGCCATCGGCGCCTCCCGCGCGGCTCAAGCCCGGGACGAGATGACCTCGAAATAGATCAGCACTGCAGCACCCCTGACGTGTGTAAAGGCTTGGCAACTGCCCGCGAGCCCCTGCGGGCAGTTGCCAATGTTCGGGTCTTGTGGCAATCGTCGTCAGGGGAAAGCCCACAATTGCCGTTAGAAATCTGGGACTGGGCATCGACTTGGCTCCGCGGCCCAAGGCTGTATTCACCGGGGCCCGCGGCCCGGCCATCTGACACGCACTTTGCGGGCACTGAGTGCAGACGTCGAACCGGTTACGCCATGACCGCCGGTAACCTGACTCGCCATGGTCAGGTTCCGCACCCTTCTCCTTTCGCTAGCGTGTGCGCTGGCGGTTTTCGCCTGCACGGGCGATGGCGGCGCCGATTCGACCTCGACGGTGCCGATCGATACGACAACCAGTTCCCAGCCAGGTGAGACGACAACCACTGCGGCCCGGATCGTGTTTGAGGAACTCCCCGGCACCGAAAGCCTTCCGGAATCGGTCCAGGAGGAGCTATTGGAGTTGGTGAACATCACTCAGGACCTCCGCGAACTCAATTTCATCGAGGCACCCATCATCTCGGTTGTAACCAGCGCCGAGCTCGAGGCGCTGGTCAGGGAACAGATCGAAGAAGAAGCCGAAAACCTCCCTGCTGACCAGGCCTTGTACGAGTTGTTAGGGCTGCTCGATAGCACGGTTAACCTGCAGGCTCTGCTCACCGACTTGTACGGCGAGCAGGTGGCCGGCTTCTATGACGGTGAGACCGGGGAGATGGTGGTTCCGATTACTGCCTCAGGCTTCAGCCAGGTGCAGAGGGCGACCCTGGTCCATGAGCTCACACACGCACTGACTGACCAAAACTTCGATTTCCATCCGAAGTACCAGGCTATGTTCGACGAGGAGCGATACGACGAGGCATCGGCGTACCAGGCGTTGATCGAGGGGGATGCCAGCTTTACCGAAGTCCTCTACCTGCAGACCCTCTCCCAACAGGAGCTGGGTGAGTTTTTTGCCGAAGCCCTGCAAGTTGATATCGAGCAATTCGAGTCCGCCCCGCAGTTCATTCAAGATTCCCTGCTCTTCCCTTATGACACCGGTCTAACCTTCGTCCAGCACATCTACATGGCCGACGGTTGGGAAACTGTGAACGAGGCGTACCAGCGTTTCGTCGACCTGCCCGGCTCCACCGAGCAGGTGATCACGCCCGATGACTACGGCCGGGACCTTCCGCTGGAGGTGACGATGCCGGAGATCGATGTTCCGGGTTACGAACTACGGGAGTCTTCGGTGTGGGGCGAGCTGGGCTTCCGCATCTTGTTCAGCGAGGTCCTGGGAGATAACGCCACCCTGGAGGCAGCCGACGGGTGGGGTGGGGATCGGTACTCCTTCTGGTTCGACGGAAGCAACGCAGTCTTCGTTCTCGTCTACGAGGGTGATACCTCTACCGATCGGGATGAAGCCGAAGAGGCCCTGCTCGAGTTTGCCCGGTCGTCGGTCCCGGACCCCGCCTTTGTCTGGGTGGAGGTGATCAACGACCAGCTCACGTTTATTGCTTCTGACGTCCCATCGGTTGGGGAGAAGATCCGGGACAGTCTCAAGGGGTGAACCCCTGTTCCGCCGACTTTCGGCCATCTATGTTGGGACCGTGAAATACGTCGGTTTGAGGACAGGGTCGTGGTCAGCTGAGGGTCTGGTCCTGACTGAGTCGTTTCTCGAGCGCTTCCGCGGCGTGAATTTGTCGGCGGCAGCGCGCGGTGTCGTCATCCGATGCTCGGCCGTGCACACCATGGGCATGTCAGGCGCGATCGAGACAGTCGCCGTAGACAGACAGGGCCGGGTTGTGGAAGCTCGCACCCTCGCTCCCAACCGATTCGCCTGGTTCCGTGGGGCCCGGTACCTGGTCGAGCTACCAGGGGGCACCGACGTCCCCGAGGTTGGTTCGGTGGTCGAGGTGACTCATGTCGGATAAAGGCTTTCTCTACGTATGTGCCACTCCTATCGGGAACCTCGGCGACATCTCCGAGCGGCTTCGCTCCACATTGGAGACAGTCGATGTCGTGTATGTCGAAGACACCAGGCGCACCGGTAAGCTTCTGGGCCATCTCGGCATCGATGTTCCGATGCGCTCGATGTTCTCCGGTAACGAGTCGGAGCGAACCGGAGAGCTTCTGGAGCGCCTGGAGGCGGGAGAAAAAGTGGCGTTGGTCTCCGACGCAGGGACACCGTCGGTGTCGGATCCAGGCGCAGAGGCAGTCAGTCTGGCCCATGCCGCCGGTATTTCAGTCACCGTTATACCCGGGCCGAGCGCAGTGACTACCGCCGTGGCACTTTCCGGATTCCCCGGTGATCGTTTTGTTTTTGAAGGGTTTCTGCCCCGGAAGGGTGGCGAACGACAGCGCCGGATTCAATCGTTTGTCGACGAAGAGCGGCCCATCGTTCTCTTCGTCAGCCCACATCGACTGGT
>JBHJOQ010000133.1:0-10081 GCA_050329555.1 Acidimicrobiia bacterium
ATGCTCAACCTCAGAATCGCCCGGCCGACAACGGTGGTCGACATCTCCCGGATCCCCGGGCTCCAGGAGATCGAGATGACCTCCGAGTCGGTTGCGATTGGTGCCCTGACCACACACTCGGCCATCGAGACTTACGACTGGCCGGGAGCCCTCTCGGCGCTACCTGAGGGCACCTCCCACATCGGGTACCCGGCTATCCGACACCGGGGCACTCTTGGCGGCAGCCTTGCCCACGCCGACCCCGCCGCGGAACTGCCTTCGTTGATGGTCGCCCTCGACGCCTCCATCGCCCTCCATTCCTCGGGTGGCACGCGAACGGTGGCCTCCGACGAGTTCTTCACCGGCTACTACTCGACCGCCCGCAACCATGATGAGCTTCTGACCGCGGTCAACGTGCCGATCTCCCCCGGACTTCGAACCGGGTTCGCCGAATTCAGCCGACGAACCGGAGACTTCGCCATCGCGCTAGCCGCAACCGCGACATGGACCGACGATGGGTCCACTCGGGCTCGCGTCGTCGTCGGCGGGCTCGACGTACGTCCCCGCCGGATCGGGGTGATCGAGGAGGCTCTCATCAACGGAGGAGATTGGCGGGAGGTCTGCACGCCTGAAGTCCTCGCTGTTTTCACCGATCCATCCGACGATATCCATGGCTCCGCCGACTACCGCCTCCGCCTCGGGGCCGAGATGGTGCGGCGTGCCATCAGCCGGATGGAGGGTGAGGTATGAAGACCGCCGCCGATAGCACTCTCTCGGTGTCCGTGACGGTCAACGGGACCAAGCGGAGCGCCGACGTCACTCCTCGCACCCTGCTCTCCGACTTCCTACGCGACCACTTCGGGCTCAAGGGCACCAACGTGGGATGCGAGCACGGCTACTGCGGTGCCTGCACCGTCATCGTCGACGGGCAGACGGTGCGGAGCTGTTTGATCCTTGCCCCTTCCGTCGACGGGTCCGAGATCACCACTGTCGAAGGGCTCGCCGACAACGGAGACCTCTCCCCACTCCAGCAGGCGTTCCAGCAGGCACACGGTCTCCAGTGCGGTTTCTGCACACCCGGTTTCCTCATGACCGCCACCGGCCTCTTGGAGAACACGCACGGAACCCTGAGCGACGAAGAGATCCGGTCGGCGATCACAGGCAACATCTGCCGCTGCACCGGCTATGTCCACATCGTCGACGCAATCAGGTCGGCTTCGGAGACGAGGTCCCGATGACCACCACTACCCAGCCCCGTCTGGTCGGCGCCCGTGTAGCCCGCGTCGAGGACCCCCGCTTCCTCAAGGGCGAAGCCCGCTACATCGCCAACATCGTGGTGGTGGGAATGCGCCACGCCCGCTTCGTCCGCTCCCCGCTTGCCCACGCCCGCATCCTCAGCGTCGATACTTCGGCGGTCCCCGACGGGGTTGCCGTGTTCACCGGAGATGATTGGGCCGCCTATGGAATCGAGTGCACCAGCAGGTACGAAGGTTTCCAGCCAGCCCCCATGCCCATCCTCGCCATCGGGAAGGTCCGCTACGTCGGCGAACCCGTGGTGATGGTGGTCGCCGACGACCCCTACCTGGCTGAAGACGCCGCCGAAGCAGTGATGGTCGACTACGACCCGCTGCCCGCGCTTACAACCGTCGACGACGCGCTCGCCAGCGACGCGCCTCTCATCCACGAACACTGGGATAGCAACCTCTACGTCCCCCGGACGTACTCCTCTCCGGACTACGACGAGCAGACGAAAGACATGCTCAGCGTCTCCGGCCGGTTGTCACACAGCCGGCACACCGGTGTGCCCATGGAGGGCCGCGCCGTCCTTGCCGAATTCACCGCGGGACGGTTCAAGGTCCATACCGCCACCCAGATCCCCCACCTCGTCCGGACTGCAGTGGCCAACGCGATGGGACTCGCCGAACGCGAAGTGCAAATCATCTCCCCCGACGTCGGTGGCGGATTCGGCGTCAAAGCCCAGGCCTATCCCGAGGAGGTCGCTTGCGCACTTGCCGCAAAGGCCCTCGGGGTTCCGGTCAAATGGATCGAAGACCGCCGGGAGCACTTCATGGCAAGCCACCACTCCCGGGAACACACCCACCAGGCCAGTCTGCACTTCACCGAAGATGGCCAGATCAAAGGTCTCGCTGCCGAGCTATACGTCGACATGGGCGCATATTCGGTATTCCCGTGGACCGCGACGATGGACACCGGTATGGCGATGGGCATCCTGCCCGGGCCGTACCGTTTCACCGGCTACAAGGTCGACGGCTTCCCCACCTGCACCAACAAGACCCCCTACGGCGCATACCGCGGCGTCTCCCGGCCGGCAGCCTGTTTCACCATCGAACGACTTGTCGATTGGATGGCACGGGACCGAGGCCTCGACCGGCTCGAGGCACGTCGGATGAACCTGGTCCGCCAGGCGGACTACCCGTGGACAAATCCCGGGGGCCTCGTCTACGACGGCGGATCCCTCAGCGAATCCATCGATGTGATGAAGGAGTGGATCGGCTACGACCGGCTCGTCGAAACGCTCCGCAACGAACGCAAGCAGGGGAAGCTGCGCGGGCTCGGGATGGCGATCTTCACCGAACAGTCGGCACACACGACCGAAGAGTTCAAGAAACGCGGCGTCCCGATCGTCTTCGGTTACGAGACAGCGACGCTCCGGCTCGACCCAACCGGGCACCTGACGATCGCCGCCTCGATTCACAGCCATGGACAGGGGCTCGAAACCACCCTGGCTCAGTTCGCCGGTGAAACCCTCGGCATGCCCATCGAGCGGGTGAAGGTCGTGTTCGGAGACACTGACCAGGTCGCCTACGGCGCAGGAACCTTCGCCAGCCGCTCCGCAGTGCTCGCCGGTGGTGCAGCACGTCTTGCCGCAACCGAGTTACGTGAGAAGCTGACCCGGATCGCCGCCTATCTTCTCGAAGCAGCGGAGGCCGACCTGGTGTTCACCGAGGACGGCGTCGAAGTCGTGGGTAGCCCTGGTTCGGGAATCTCGATGGCCGAGTTGTGCCGGGTCACCTACCAGCGTCCCGACCTGCTGCCCGAGGGGGAGCTTCCCACCCTCGAATCGACGAAGACCTACGACGCCGCCCCGGGAACCGGTACCTACACCAACGCCCTGCACATGGGCGTGGTCGAGATCGACGAAGGAACCGGCGGAATCGATCTCCAGGACTACTGGGTGGTCGAGGACTGCGGTGTGATGATCAACCCGCTCGTCGTCGAGGGCCAGATCCACGGCGGGGTCGCCCAGGGAATCGGCACCGCTCTGCTCGAGGAGATGATCTACGACGAAAACGGCCAACTCCTGACCACCACCTTCATGGACTACCTGATGCCCACCGCAGAAGACGTCCCGTTCATCGCCACCCGTCACCTGGAGACCCCTTCGCCGTTCACAGAGGGCGGAATCAAAGGGATGGGTGAAGGCGGCGCCATCGCTCCTGCTGCGGTCGTGGCCGGAGCGGTGGAAGATGCCCTGTCCGCGTTGGGGCAAGTCTTTGTGTCCCGAGTTCCCCTCACCCCGGAGCGGGTGCTGGGTCACATCGCCGAGGCAAGGAGTAAGCAATGACCCGACCACTCACAGTCTGCGCAGTCCAGTTGGGATCGCTCGAAGGCGAATCCATCGACACCGCACTCGATGTGGTCACCTCGAAGGTGGCCGAAGCCGTGGCGGCTGGCGCCCAACTCGTGGTCCTTCCCGAGATTTGGACGCCCGGGTATTTCGCCTTCGACTCCTACGCCGCTGCCTCCCGGCACACCGGGCGAATCCGGGAACACCTCTCCTCGCTGGCGGAGAAGCACGACATCCACCTCCACGGCGGGTCTTTCGTTGAAGAGGAGGACGACAACTACTACAACACCAGCGTCCTTTTCGGCCCCAACGGTGATCCGGTCGGGCAGTACCGGAAGATCCATCTCTTCGGATTCGGATCGCGTGAGCCCGAGGTACTCACCCCCGGGGACAGTCCGACTGTGGTCGAGACCGAGCTGGGGCGGGTCGGAATGGTGGTCTGTTACGACCTCCGCTACCCCGAGCTGTTCCGCCACATGGTCGACCACGGCGCGGAAATGGTGTTGGTGGCATCGGCGTGGCCCCACCCCCGACTCGACGCATGGTCGACCTTGAACCGGGCCCGCGCCATCGAAAGCCAGGTCTATGTGATTGCCGCGAACGGGGTCGGGCCGACCCAGTCGGGGCCCAGCCTGTGTGGTCACTCGGTGATCGTCGATCCCTGGGGCGTTCCGGTTGCCCAGGGTGGGGACGATCCGGCCCTGGTCATGGCGTTGATCGATCTCGACGCGCCCTCCGAGTCGAGGCAACGCTTCCGTCAGTTGGCCGACCGACGCCTGATCAGCCCTACCGGACCCCGGCTCAGCTTCCGGCGACCCGGCGAGCGTCCGCTGACGATGGAGGTCGATCGGGTTGCGATCGCCGGATACACGGGGCGGGATAAAGCCGCCGTCGAGAAATACGTCGAGAAGCTGGCCGCGGAGGGAATCAAACCTCCCGATTCGATACCGATGGTCTTCGAAGTCGGCGCCGATCGCGTGGTGGCTCACGAGGTCATCGACGTGACTGGCGACGAGTCCTGCGGCGAAGTCGAGTTCGTACTCCTCGTAACCGAGGAAGGGATACACGTGACCGTCGGCTCCGACCACTCCGATCGCGCCCTGGAAACAGACTCCATCCCGCTGTCGAAACAGGTCGTCCCCAAGGTCGTCGCCAGAGAGGCATGGCGGCTGGAGGAGGTCGCCGACCACTGGGACCAGCTGAAACTGACGGCCACCGTCGGCGAAGATGCTCGTGCCTACCAGGAGACCGGTGTCGACTTCTTCCTGGAGCCCGCAGCCATCCTCGAGTTCGTCAACGCCGGCCCCGGGGCAGTGGTGTTCTGTGGCACAGTCTCGTCGGTGCAGGGCGGATTTGATTTCGACCCCGTCTTCAGCGGGCGCCTCTACGACCCTGTCCTCGATCGCTCCATCGAATTCACGTACCGCACCAGGCCATTGGGCGGAACATGATCCAAAAGACCCCCACAGGGTTCATCGACCCCGAACTGATCGCCTGGACGCCCGAAGCAGGCATCCCCGGGCTCTACGCCAAGACCCTCGCCCGTTGTGAGGGCACGGGGTCCTACACCCGGCTGCTCAAGTTCCTCCCCGGGACCGAGACCACCCAGGCCGGGGCCCAGACTCACGACCATCTCGAGGAGCTGTGGATCGTCGAGGGTGCGATCTACGACCTCACCCTCCAGGAAAACTTCGTGGCAGGCATGTATGCGAACCGTCTCCATCAGATGGCTCATGGGCCGTGGCAGGCTCCCGGAGGTGCAATCACCTTCGAACTCCGCGATATGGACGCCGAACAGCAGATCGAGAAAGAGCAGCTCGAATTCTTCGACCCATCGCTGCGGGAATGGGACGGAGTCGACGAACAGGCCGGTGTGTTCGTGAAGACCCTGACCAGTTGTCCGACCACCGGATCGTACGGCCGTCTGGTCCGGTTTTCGCCCGGGGCTCGGGCGCCGCGTCTGGAAGGCGAGTTCTATCACAGCGAGCTCTGGATCGTCTCGGGTGTCCTCACCAACCAAGACGGCGATGTCATACAGGCCGCACAAACCTACGGGAACCTCGACATCGACCTGCTCGACGGTTCGTGGACTTCCCCGATCGGATGCGTTGTCTTCGAAGTGAGGAACAGGATCTAGACATGTCCGCATTCATCCAGCTTGCTGCCCTCGGAGTCGCGCAAGGCGCTTTCTTGCTGGTGGCAGCACTCGGCTTCTCACTCACCCGGAGGGTCGAGGGATTCCTCAACATCGCACACGCCCAGTACCTGTCGGTGGCAGCCTTCGTCACCTACTTCCTCAACAACGTCGTCGGGACCCACTTCGCAATCGCGGCCCTCGCGGGGGTGCTTGCCGCGGTTGTGGTCGGGTTCGTCATTGGCAAACTGGTTTACGAGCCGATCCGCCACCTCGGCCCGGCGGTGGCCCTGATCACTTCGGTCGGGGTGGTGTACATGCTGGAAGGCATCATCGAAATCATCGTGGGTACGGGGTCGGTCATTGTCACCCTCCCCCGCATGCCGCCGGTGAGCGTGGGGCCGGTGACGATCACCCTCTACCAGGTTCTGGTGGTCGCTGCTGCGGCGATCGTGACCCTGGCCACCGTCTGGATCCTGAACCGAACCAAGATGGGGACTGCGATCCGGATCACTGCGCTGGATAGGAACCTCGGGGCCTCCCGGGGTGTCGATGTGAAGAAGGCGGCCAACGCCTCCTGGCTGCTCTCCTCAGCGCTGGCCGGGGTCGGCGGCGTCGCTCTCGCGGTGCTCGGTGCGCTGACCACGACCAAGGGCTTCGATCAGATCTTGATCATTCTGGCCGTCGCCCTGCTCGCCGGGCTCGGGTCGATTGCAGCCCTGTCGATTTCGGCCATGACCATCGGCGTGGCGCGAGAAGTCTCGCTGCTCTGGCTGCCGGCCGGCTTCCGGGACATCATCGCCTTCGGGATTGTCATCCTGGTCCTGGTCTTCTTGCCCAATGGCATATCGGGAAAGACGGAGTAGCGATGGATCCTTTGCTCGCGGGCGCAATCACGGTCGGAATCCTCATCGGCATCTATGGCGTCGTCGCCATCGCTCTCAACTTCCAGTACGGGGAGGCCGGGCTGATCAACTTCGGCGTGGTCGCCTACTTCGCAGTGGGTGCCTACACCTTCGCGATTCTGACAGCCGGACCGCCCAGTGAGACTGCTCTCGACCAGTACCGGTGGGGGTTCAACCTGAACCCGTTGCTTGCCGCCCTGATCGCTGGGGTGGTCGGCGTGATCTTTGCGGTGATCTCCGGCTGGCCTGTCCTCAGACTGAGGGGGGAGTATCTGGCACTGACCACTTTTGCCTTCGCCGAAGTCCTCCAGTCCTCACTGGTCAATGTGCGTTCGATCACCAACGGCACGTCCGGATTCGCCGGGATCGTCCAACCCTTCCGCGACGTTTTCGACAACTACAACCTGTTCATCCTTGCGCTGGCGATGGCGCTCCTCCTCTTCACCATGTGGTTCTTCCAGCGCCTGGTGCGCTCGCCTTACGGGAGGACCCTGCGGGCGATAAAAGGCGATGAGATTGGAGTCACTGCCAGCGGAAAGAGCCCAGAGCGCTACCGGCGCGAGGCCTTCTTCCTGTCGGCGTTCTTCATCGCCCTCGCCGGAGTCATTTTTGTGATCTGGCTCACCTTGGCCCGCCCGACCAGCTTCGGGGCCGAAATGACCTTCTTCGTCTGGATCGCCATGATCCTCGGCGGAGAAGGCAGCAACTGGCGGGTACTGGGGGCCATCGCCGGTCTGGTCATCCTCGATGAGCTGATCGGGGCTCTGCCGCTCGAGTCGGTCGAGGCCGTGCAGCGTGTGCATGCCGGACAGATCTTCCTCACCGGTTTGCTGTTCGTGTTGGTACTCCGCTGGCGGACACCGAAGCCAGGAATCTCATGACACCCGTACTCCAGTTCGAATCGGCGACCCGGAGCTTCGGAGGTCTCGTCGCGGTCGACAAGTGCAGTTTCTCAGTCAACACAGGCGAGTTGGTCGGATTGGTCGGCCCTAACGGGGCCGGAAAATCGACCCTCTTCAACCTCGCCACCGGCTACCTACCTCCCAGTTCAGGGCGGGTGCTGGTGGGAGATGACAACACGGCGACAACTCCTGCCTTCGAACTCGCCAGAAAAGGCCTGAGCCGCACCTTCCAGACACCGGTCTACTTCCCCGAGCTTTCAGCCCTCGACAACGTACTGGTGGCGGCGCATCAGGAGCGACCTCTGGTCTCAGCGATGAGCGGCTCCTGGAGAAGCACTAAGAAGGAAGAGGAAGAGCGAGCCCGCCTCCTGTTGCAGAGAGTCGGCCTCGAGCAGCGAGCCGGCGCCGAAGCGGCGGAGCTCTCGGGCGGGGAGCTGCGCATGCTCGAAGTCGCCCGGCAACTCTTCAATCAACCGACGCTGCTGCTCCTCGACGAGCCCACCGCCGGAGTCGCACCGCACCTCCAGGACAACCTTGGTGAGCTCATCCGCTCGGTGAACGGCGAAGGAGTCGCTGTGGTCGTCGTCGAGCACAACCTCGGTTTCCTCCTTGAGCTGGTCGATCGAGTCGTCTGTATGGCGCAGGGCGCGGTGATCGCTGACGGGACTCCAGCCGAAATCCACGAAGACCCGGCCGTGATCGCTGCCTACCTGGGGAGATCGAATTGAGTCTGCTGAAGATCTCCGACCTATCCAGCGGGTACGGGAAGCTGACTGTGACTCATAACGTGTCGCTTCGGGTCGAGCCAGGCGAGATTGTCCTCCTCCTCGGACCGAACGGTGCCGGCAAGACCACCCTGCTCCGGACGATCGCCGGGCATCTGCCGACTCAGAGCGGGCAAATCGAACTCCAAGGCGAAGACATCACCCGATTCGACGCGTACCAACGCTCAAGAAGCGGGATCGGCTATGTGCCCCAGGAGAAGAAGGTCTTCGGGTCGCTATCTGTTTACGAGAACCTGCAGGCGGCGTCGCTGTTCCGCCCTGAGGTGGCGCCGCTGATAACCCCGATTCTGGAGCGCTTCCCCCGACTACGGGAGAGACAGGGACAGATGGCCTCGACCCTGTCCGGGGGCGAAAGACAGATGCTCGCCGTGGGGTCGGCGATGGCGGGAGATCCCAGACTTGTGCTTCTCGATGAGCCGACTGCGGGATTGGCGCCGAGGTTCGTCGACGAGATCGTGACCTGGATGAAAGAGGTCGCGGATGGAGGCAACGGCGTCATCTGGGTCGTGGAGCAAGATCCGGAAAAGGTGGCCGGTGTTGCCAGCCGGGCCTATTTCATGGCCGGCGGCGAGATTCGCGACGAGAAGCCTTCGTCCGATCTCACCGACCCGGCTCTTCTACGACGAGTTTTGTTCGACGGATAAGAAAGACAACGGAAGGAATAGGAATGAGAAAGAGAATGCTTGCGCTGGTAACAGCGCTGCTCATGGTGCTCGCCGCATGTGGAGACGGCGGATCGGAGGAAACGACGACGACCGCCGCCGTGGGCACGGAGACGACAACCACCGCCGGAGGCGCGGCGGGCGACGGCGTGACCATCGGTCTTCTGGCCCCGTTATCAGGTGAGTTGGGCACCTTCGGAGAGATAATCTCCGCCGGTTACCGGACTGCCGCCGAGACCATCAACGACACTGGTCTGCTGGAATGTGGCCCGATCTCCTTCGTCTCAGCTGACTCCCAGACCGATCCCGAGGTGGGTCGCCAGGAAGCGGAGCGGATGATTTCAGGTGGTGCCGTGGTCATCGCCGGACCTACGTCCGATGTGATGGTGGCGCTGGTGCCACTGGCACAGTCAGAGGAAGTTGTGCTCACGTCGCCATATGCAGGGAGCACCGCTCTCAACGAACTCGGAGGCGACTTTGTGTTCCGGACCGTGGGCCCCGACACCAACGACGGAATTGCCGCCGCCAAGTGGATCTCCGATGAGGGCTATGAGGCTATTGCGGTGGTCACCCAGCAGGAGGAGCAGCAGCTTTCCGCCGGGAACGCAGCCCGCGACGCCCTCGCAGAGCTGGGCGCCAACGTCGTAGTCGATCAGGAGTTCACTCCCGGAGAGGCCAGCTACTCCGGTGTTCTCGCCACCGTTCTCGCCGGCCAGCCGGATGTCATCTATCTGGCGGGCGGGCAGGAATCGAGCCTGACCATCATCAACGAGGCATCACAGCTCGGCTATGCCGGCGACTGGTTGTTCTCAGCCGACCTCGCGACCGACGAGACCGTCCAGGCCGCAGGTGCCGACATCCTCGAAGGCGTAGCCCACACTGTGGTCTCGAGCACGGATCAGACAACGGAAGTCTACGAGCAGTTCGTAGATCTCCACGTGGCTGTGACCGGCGATGAACCCGGACCATTTGCAGCCAACGCTTTCGATGGAATGAACCTGGTCGCCCTGGCGATGGTGGCGTCGGGTGGTTGTGACGGGCCGTCGATCAACTCGGCTCTGGTCGATGTCTCTTCCGGTGGCACTGTCGTCACCTCCTTCGAGGAGGGAGCACGGTTGCTGGCGG